>CANQNY010000072.1 GCA_947625335.1 uncultured Clostridia bacterium
GCTCGTATCAATACGCGGATTTGCGCGTCAGCTTTACGAGGGCGGGCTTACTCCCGAACAGCAGACGCAGCTTTCGCAGCTCCCTCCCGAGCAGGCAGGGCAGGCTGTTTTCGGCATGGCGGAACCGTCGGCGGTGTCGGCGGCGTTTATGCAGACGCTTACCCCGGAACAATTGCAGCAGCTGATGCAGCTTACGCAGGAGCCTAAGTCCACCGAGGCGACTTACGACGGAAACCTTGAACTTCTCGGCGTTGCCGAACTTTCAAAGCCCGGCGGCATACAAATTTACGCTACCGATTTTGACGGCAAGGAAAAGCTTACCGACCTTATTTCCGCATACAACGAGCAATGCGTTAAAGACGACCGTCAAGAGGACGTTATAAACTACACCGACTATATCGGGCTTATGATAAGCTCCGTATCGTCGATAATCGACTCTATTTCGTATATCCTTATCGCGTTCGTGGCGATTTCGCTGGTAGTTTCTTCCATTATGATAGGAATTATCACCTATATTTCGGTTCTGGAGCGCACAAAGGAAATCGGTATTCTGCGCGCTATGGGCGCGTCAAAGCGCGACGTTTCCAACGTGTTCAACGCGGAAACGCTTATCGTGGGATTTGCGGCGGGAGCTATAGGCATTTTGGTCACGCTGGTGCTGAATATCCCGATAAATATAATTATCGAAAAAATAACCGATATTCCGAACGTAGCGGTTTTGCCGTGGCAGGGAGGAGTTATCCTCGTGCTGATAAGTATGGCTCTGACGCTTATTGCGGGTCTGTTCCCCGCGTCGGTCGCGGCGAAAAAAGACCCCGTCGAGGCTTTGAGGACGGAATAATAAAAATATTGCATAAAAAATACAGACCCCGTGAATTTTCACGGGGTTTTTTTGTAAAATTTATAAAACATTCTTGACAAACGGATAGAATTTTTGTATAATATAAATATAATTATTTAGGAAGGTGGCAATTTTATGTCCAGAATAGGCAAAAAGCTGATAAGCTGCTTTTTGATCTGCCTTGTGGTGGCGATAGCTACTGTAAACACCATTGCTATGTTTATGTCCGCAAATATCATTCGGACGATCATGGCGGATCAGAACGCTGCCAGCGTAAAAGACATCAAGGCGGATCTTACCGACGAGATTTTCCGCCTGAAAAGCATATTTGACACTATGGACAACCTTGGGCTTACGCTCCAGGGAAATGAGGAGGACGCTGCCATTGTCTGGGAACTTCAAAAAAGCACAGACAGCGAATTTGCGGCGTTTTGCGATACTGCGGGGAATATGTACTTCAAGACCGAAAATTTCCCGCTGGCGGACTTTGACCCGTCCGACGGGCTGAACGGCGGCTATATGGGAGCAGTCAAGGATTCCGCCGCGGATCTTACCATTCAGGTATGCAGACCTATTCAGCGTAACGGCGAGACTGTCGGCACGGCGGTTATAGGTATGCTGCTTTCGGAGAACGCGTGGATCGACGATATTAAGGAAAACACCGGCTCGGAAATCACGATTTTCAGCGGGGATACCCGACTTGCGACGACGCTTATAGACGACAACGGAAACCGCGTTATCGGAACGCAGATGAGCGAGAAAATCGCTAAGGCGGTACTTAAGCCCGATGGCGAATATCACGGCGAGGCTAAGCTTTTCGGGCAGAACTACTACGTTTCCTACGAGGTTATGACCGATATTCACGGAGACGCTGTCGGTGCGTACTTCTCGGGTTATTCTTCGCGCAGGACGGATTTGCTGAAGATAAACCTCATTATCATGACCATCTGCGCCGCGCTGGTTGTTGCGGCTCTGGCGACGGTACTGATAGTTTCCTTTAACAGGAAATATATTATCAACCCGATTTTGGAGGCAAACAAGGTAGCCGATGATATGGCAAACGGAAATCTGCGCGCGAACACGAGCAATTTCAAATTCTCGAACGACGAGCTCGGCGACTTTGTACGCAAGCTGGAGGCTACCAAAAGCGAGCTTAATAACTACATAGGCGATATAAACTACGTTCTGTCGAGCATGGCGACGGGCGATTTCACCGTGCAGCCGCGCGTGGCTTATCTCGGCGATTTTACGGATATAAAGACCGCTTTTGACAAGATAGAGGCGTCTTTGCGCGAGATTATCGGTCACATTCGCCAGTCCGCAAGCGATGTAAAGAACGGTTCGGAGCAGATTGCCGAGGGTTCGCAGGTTCTCGCAGAGGGCACGACGGAGCAGGCTGCGGCGATTGAACAGCTTTCCGCGTCTATTCAGGATATTGCGGATAAGGTTCAGCAGTCCGCTCAGAACGCCGCTGAGGCGTCCAAAATCTCCACGCAGACCTCCGACAAAATTATCTATCAGGACAAAGAAATCAAGAATATGCTCGGGGCAATGGACGAGATTAAAGAGAAATCCGACCAGATCCAGAATATTATCAAGGCAATTGACGATATTGCGTTCCAGACGAATATTCTCGCGCTTAACGCCGCTATCGAGGCTGCAAGAGCGGGAGCTGCGGGCAAGGGATTTGCTGTCGTAGCGGACGAGGTAAGAAATCTCGCGGCAAAGAGCGCGGAATCCGCTCAGCAGACCGGCGAGCTTATCAATGCGACTATTCAGGCTGTCGATAAGGGCACGGTAATAGCTCAAAGCACCGCAGAGACCATGAAAGAAGTTACCGACCTTTCCGACAAGACAAACCGCTATATCAGCGATATTTCCGCGGCGTCGGAGGAGCAGGCGGAGTCTATTACGCAGGTCAAGATCGGCATCGAGAGAATTTCCACAGTCGTTCAGCAGAACTCCGCTACGGCAGAGCAGACTGCGGCGTCCTGCCAAGAGCTTTCGAGCCAGTCGGCAACGCTTGAAAGCGAAGTTGAGAGATTTAGAGCATAAAGCAAACTCACAAACAGAAAGACCCGCGGATATTCCGTGGGTCTTTTGTTGTCTTATTAGGACTCCGTCGATAAGCCGAGTTCTGTCGTGTATGATCATCTATCTAGCCCTGCCGTCGCCGGCAGGGTCAAGCCACCTTTCAACGAAGCGCGCCGAGCAGACGCGTTGCCCTCCGCACCAATCGGTGTTGCATCGGATAGGGTTTACACGGCAGTACGGTCTCCCGCACTCCGGTGAGCTCTTACCTCGCCATTCCACCCTTACAGCTTTCGCTGCGGTATTTTTTCTGTTGCACTTGCCCTAAGGTCGCCCTCGGCTGACGTTATCAGCTATCCTGCTCTGTGATGCTCGGACTTTCCTCATTGCGCTCTCACGCACCGCGATCATATAACGGAGTCCATTTTCTATTTTACCATAAAACTTTTCTAATTGCAACAATTTTTTATAAATATTTCACAAGAAATATTAAAATATTGCTTGACAAATTATTCTACTTATTATATAATTATAATGATACGTTAAAAAAAGTAAAATTCGGAGGGGGATTTTGACAATATGGGAAATGAAACTGTGGAGAATTATCATCTCAATTTCGTTACCGAGGAGTACGGAGAAGACGGCATTTTAAAGAAATTCGGGATTAAATACCCCGATAATTTCAATTTCGGGTACGATATAATCGACAAGTTCGCCGAGCTTGAGCCCGACCGCCGCGCGCTTTTTTGGGTGGACCTTGAGGGAAACGAGAAAATGCTGACCTACGGCGATTTATCGCGGCTTTCAAACAAGGCGGCGAATATGTTTACCGCTATGGGTATCAAAAAGGGCGACTGCGTGCTGCTGACGCTTAAACGGCATTATCAGTTCTGGTACGTTTTGTACGCGCTTATCAAAATAGGCGCTATCGCTATCCCCGCAACGCATTTGCTGACCCCTAAGGACTTCGTTTACCGTTTTGACGCGGCGGACGTTAAAGCCGTGGTTTCAACGCATCAGGGGTGCGTTGCGGAATACATTGAACAAGCGGAGAAGAATTCCAAGGAAAAGCTTACGAAATTTATCGTAAACGGCACGCGCGAGGGGTGGGTCGATTTCGACAAGGAGATCGAAAAATACCCCGATACTATGGAAAGAATTCCCACAAAGGCTGACGAGCTGTTTTTGATGTACTTCACGTCGGGCACGACGGGACATCCCAAAATGGCTGTTCACGACCACACAATCGCTCTCGCGCATATCCAAACCGCAAAGCATTGGCACAAAGTCGACCCGAACGGACTTCATCTTACGGTTTCCGACACGGGCTGGGCAAAGGCTGCGTGGGGCAAGATTTACGGGCAGATGGCTATGGGAACGTGCATTTTCGTGTACGATTTCGACAAGTTCATTCCCGAAAATATGCTTGCGATAATCGAGAAATACAAAATTACGACGTTCTGCGCGCCGCCGACGATGTACCGTTTCTTTATCAACGCGGGACTTGAAAAATACGATTTGTCAAGCCTTAAATACTGCAATATCGCGGGAGAGGCACTCCAGCCCGAAATTTTCAACAAATGGTACGAGGCGACGGGTCTGAAACTTATGGAGGGGTTCGGGCAAAGCGAATCTACCTGCATTATCGGCAATATAATCGGTATGGAGCCGAAACCCGGTTCTATGGGCAAGCCCACGCCGCTGTATGAGGTTGACCTTGTGGATAAGGAGGGCAATTCCGTGCCGCCGGGAGTGGTCGGGGAAATTGTCGTAAAAGGCGAATATACCAAGACTCCGGGGCTTTTCAGAGGGTATTACAAGCACCCCGAACTTACGGATAACGTGTGGTACGGCGGTTATTATCACACGGGAGACACCGCCACGCGCGACGAGGACGGCTATTACTGGTATGTCGGGCGAAACGACGATGTTATAAAATCCAGCGGCTACCGCATAGGTCCGTTTGAGGTGGAAAGCGTTGTTGCGGCGCACCCTGCGGTTCTGGAATGCGCGGTTACGGGCGCGCCTCACCCGATACGCGGAGAGGTAGTAAAGGCGACTATCGTTCTGGTTGACGGATACGAGCCGTCGGAGGAGCTTGCAAAGGAAATTCAGGACTTTGTAAAGCACAACACCGCGCCGTATAAGTATCCGAGAATTGTTGAGTTTGTAAAGGAACTTCCGAAAACTGTAAGCGGGAAAATCCGCCGTGTGGAAATTCGTCAGAATGACCTTAAAAAGAACGAGGATAATAAGTGAGCAAGAAAACCTTTGACGTAACTCACGAGGATATTCTGAAGTTTTTCGCGGACAAAGACCCCGCGCTCTGCCCGATACCGAAAGAATTCTGGCAAAAACGGCTCGGCTATATCCCGACAAAGCGCGTGTTCTGCGAACTGAACGGCATTGACCGAGACGAGCTTGACCACACGTTGTTTAAGCCGGAGCTTGTGGAGCTTTACAAGTGGATTTGCAGGAATTTTCACGACAACAAGAATAATCGGAGCGGTTTTCTGACGCTGAAATATCTGCCCGAGGATTTCGACTCGATTTTGCTGTACGGGGAGAAAAACTTTACCCAGAAGTGGCATTTTTTCATTGCGTATTACGCGCGGAGGGAGTTTTACAGCACGGAAGAATGTACGCTCGACAAAAAGCAGTTTATGTTCACGCCGCTGAAGGCTGACGCTGACCCGCGGATAGATTTGAGGAAACTTAAAAACATCGAGCTTGTTATGTGGCTTTGCGCGGCGGCAGGGGTAAATTCCCCGACTATGGCGAAATACACGGCAAATCCCGCCGCAAACCCCGAATTTGTTGACCGTGAGGATATGAAAATTCTCGCGGAGGAGATTGCACAAAAGGTGCGGGAAACGCTTTAACGGCATAAAAAAACAGCCCCGAAAGTTTTTTCGGGGTCGGTTTTTCAGACTGTGAGAATTATCGCCTCGTACAGCGCGCAGAGTGTTTCGACGGCTAGAAACATAAGAAACGACAATGTTAATTTTGCCCGCGGAGAACCCTCAAAGCGAATGTTTCCCCCGCGCAAAACGCGCATTATCGCCTGCGAAAAGCCTGCGGACGAGGACGCTCCGAGCGCGGTGACGACGGTGCTTACTATCGCCGCGGGGAGCAGTTTCCACTCCTCCGACGCGAAAACGCGTATTCCCCAGCCCATTGAGCAAATCATCGGGGCTGTCCACACCAGAATATCTCCTGCGGCGAAAAAGCCGAGTATGTATTCCGCGGCGAGAAATGCCGCTCCGACTGCCGCTCGGGAAAGGAAAATTTCGCCGAATTCCCCCGAGAGCGACAGCGACAATGCTGCGGCGTTTTGTGCGTCCAGTTTTCCCGTTATCGGCAAAAGCGCGCCCGCCGCCATGCCCATTGCCGCCGTTATCATCATAATTACCGTGATTGCGCGGCGGTTTATGTCGGGGTAGCGTGCGTGAGAATATGTCGGTTCAAGAACTTCTTGTTCGTCGGACAAATCGAAATCTTGGGACTCTTCCGGAGCATTGTTTCCCGTTTCGGGGAATGTCCCGCTTTCGTAATAAGGGGCAACGCTTTGCGGTAAAACACCGCGGTTATGCTTGGTCTGCGCGGCAGTCGCACCCATAACTTCCATTTTTACTCTCCTTTCGGCTTGTACTTCTTTATAAAATTATATTCGGGAAACCGGAAAAAATTCCCGAAATTCAAACTGAGGTGAAATGATAATGAAATACGACGTTATTATAATCGGCGCGGGACCCGCGGGGATTTTCACCGCGATCGAAATGCTGCGGCGAGGCTCGAAAAAGAAAATTCTGATTGTCGAAAAGGGCGAGGCTGTCGAAAACAGACGCTGCCCGAAGACAGATACAAAGGTTTGCGTAAACTGCAAGCCGTATTGCCATATAACAACAGGCTTTTCGGGCGCGGGAGCGTTTTCAGACGGAAAACTCTCGCTGTCCTGCGAAGTCGGGGGAACGCTGCCCGAACTTATCGGAGAGACCCTCGCACAGGAGACGATAAACTACACCGACAAAATCTACCTTGAATTCGGCGCGGACACCCGCGTTGAGGGAGTAAGCGATCCCGAAAAAATCCGCGAAATAAGAAAAAAGGCGATAAACGCGAATTTAAAGCTGGTCGACTGCCCTATTCGGCATCTAGGCACGGAAATGGCGCACGAGCTGTATTACAGCATTGAAAAGCATTTGCTCTCTTCGGGCGTGGAGATACTTTTTAAGACGGTGTGCCGCGATATTATCGTGAAAGACGGCGTTTGCACGGGAGTTGTGATTTCTGACACCAAGGGCGAAAATCAGCGCGAACTTTTAGCGGATCATATCGTTATCGCGGCGGGGCGCAAGGGCGCGGACTGGCTGGAGCGCGTGTGCGTCCTGCACGACATTGACCACCGTTCGGGAACTGTGGACATCGGCGTCCGCGTGGAGGTCCGCAGCGAAGTTATGGAAGAAGTAAACGAGGTTTTATACGAATCCAAACTTATCGGCTATCCCGCGCCGTTTAAGAACAAGGTCCGCACGTTCTGCCAGAACCCCGGCGGGTTTGTCGCGCAGGAGAACTATGACGGCGGGCTTGCTGTGGTAAACGGGCATTCCTACAAAAATCTTAAATCCGAGAACACAAACCTTGCTATTCTCTGTTCGCACAACTTCTCCGTGCCGTTCAACCAGCCTATTGAATACGCGAAACGCGTCGGAGAGCTTGCAAATATGCTTGGAAACGGGCATATTCTCGTGCAGAGGTACGGGGATATTCTCGACGGAAAACGGACATGGGAAAAGGAGCTTTCGTTTTCAAACGTGCGCCCGACGCTGCCAGACGCGGTGGCGGGAGATATTACCGCAGCTATCCCCTACCGCACCATGACCAATATAATCAACTTCATAAAAGCCGTGGACTGCGTTGTTCCGGGATTTGCGTCGCATGAAACGCTGTTGTATTCGCCCGAACTTAAATTCTACTCCAACCGCATTAAAATGGACGAACACTTCAACACCAACATTGGCGGGCTTCATTGTCTGGGCGATTCAAGCGGCTGGACGCGCGGGCTTATGATGGCGTCGGTTATGGGCGTGCTTATGGGAAGAGAATTGTGCGATTGACGTAAATGGTGGAATTATATGAGAATGAGAAGAAAAAAGTACCTCGACGAGAGGCTCGCGGCGTGCAAATCCGTGATGCTTTATATGCAGTGTCAAAACGAGCACAAGGACGACCCGCTGTCGGAGGAGTTTTTTGTAAGCTCCGAAAAGACGTTCGGGAACGACAATCCGCTGTACCTCGAAATCGGCTGCGGGAAAGGCGGTTTCGCGCTGGAATTCGCGAAACAAAACCCCGATATAAACCTTATCGCGCTTGAAAAAACGCCGAACGTCCTCGTCACGGGAATGGAGGCTCTTATGCGCGAAAATTTGCCGAATTTGCGGTTTTGCATGGGGCAGGCGGAATATCTTACGCATATGTTCCATAACAATTCCGTGGACAGAATTTTCTTAAACTTCAGCTGTCCGTTCCCGAAAAAGCAATATGCCGCGCACAGGCTAACCCACGAGAGGTTTCTTGCAATTTACAGGGAAATACTTAAAGAAAATGCTGAAATTCACCAAAAAACCGACAATATGCACTTTTTTGAGTTTTCAATAGAACAGTTTTCAAAATGCGGTTTTCCGCTGCAGAACGTCTCGCTTGATTTGCATAACAGCGGCTTTTCGGGGAATATTATGACCGAATATGAAAAACGCTTTACCGACCTTGGGCAGCCGATTTACAGGCTGGAGGCGGTGAATTCCCGAAAGGGCTGAGTTTATGAAGAAATACACGGGAAAATTTCCGAGTTCAAGCGGATTGTGCGATATAAGGTTTTATTTCTACGTTCCCGAAAAGCCGAGGGCGCTTCTTATGCTCTCTCACGGAATGTGCGAATATATCGAGCGTTATGAGGAATTTGCCGAATTTTTGTGCAAAAACGATATTGTCTTCTGCGGAAACGACCACTTAGGGCATGGAAATTCCATAACCGATATGAGTATGCTCGGATATTTCGGAGAAGAGCGCGGGTATATAAATATGGTGCGCGACCTTGACAAAATGAGGTTCATAGCGCGGGAAAAATTCCCCGATATTCCGCATTTTCTTATGGGACACAGCATGGGGAGCTTTCTTGCGAGGATTTACATTTCCAAATACCACCGCCCGCTTGACGGGGTTATTCTCACGGGAACGGCGGGCGGAATAACGGGTTCTGTGCCGCTGAAACGCGCGCTTGACATTATCTCCAAAAACCGAAATTCTCTGTATCGTCACAGGCTCGGGACGCGCGTTGTTTTCGGGATTTTCAACCTGCGAACGGAGAATATCCGCACCCCGAACGACTGGCTGTCCCGCGACGACAAAAACGTCGACAAATTCTGCGCCGACCCGAAATGCAATTTCACGTTCACCGCCGCAGGCTACCGCGATATGCTTACCGCGCTTATGGCGTGCAACTCCGAGGCTGTCATCGAAAACACGCCGAAGGACCTGCCGATTTTGTTTCTGTCGGGGGGAATGGACCCTATAGGAGAATACGGAAACGGCGTTCGCAGCGCGTGCGCGAAGTATCTCGAACACGGCTGCGACGCGAATATCCGCATTTACCGCGAGGCTCGGCACGAGCTGCTGTTTGAGCTGAACAGAACGGAAGTTATGGAGGATATTCTAGAATTTCTTACTAAGAGAATATAAAAAAGCTGCCGATAAAGCTGCATCTACTTCGTCAGTGCCGCTATAACAGCCACAAAGGCTAGATTATAGCGGCACTTCCTCGTATCTGCGGCTTTCTCGGCAGTTTTTGTCGATTTAGATTTTGATTTCTTGATAGAAAAAGGCTGTACACGACAGCCTTTTTTGTTTATCCGATTTTGCGTTTTTTAATAACTTTCTGGCGGGTAAATTCCTCGCGCTCTTTTTCCTCGAGAGCGTTCGTAATATATTTCACCTGCGCGCGAAAACGCGGTATCATAATGTTCTTTAGGGCGTTTGCGCGCTTTTGCGTCTTTTTTATCGCCTCGGCAAGACGATAAATACAGTTCTCCACCTCGGCAAGCCGCACCATAAGCTCTTTTACCTTGTTAAAGCTGATATACGCCTTGTCAAACATCGAATTTGTAAGCCCCATAGGGTACGTCGGCTCGACAACCGGAGCAAGCTCTGCGGTAAGCTTTGGAAGTTCCACGCCCATAACGCTGCGGACTGACAAATTAAGCGAATTGTCCACGGGCATCGTCCTTGCAAGCTCCGTCACAAGTCCAAGCGAGATATTCGCATATTCCAGCGTATCATACGCCTCGGCGTATGTGCTGTCAATAACGCTCCTAAGCCCCTTTGCCTCGTCCACCAACGCCACCATTTCCCGCACGAGAATATTGCGCTTTCTGTCCATAAGCTCGTAGCCCATCGCCGCCTGCGCGAGCTGCCGCTTTGATTTTATAAGATTGCCCTTAGTGGGAAAAATCTGTTCAGCCACCGCAATACTCCTTTCCGCTGTTTACAGCAAATTATTCGCCGAAACGCTCCGCCCTCGCGGGATCGTATTTTTCATCAAGCAGCTTTTCGTCAATTCTGTCAAGCTCGTTTTTGGGCAGCGAACACAACAAATCCCAGCCCAGATCAAGCGTTTCGTCGATGGTTCTGTTTTCATCAAAGCCCTGATTTAAGAAATGCTCTTCAAAAAGCTCTCCGAAACGCATATACGCGCGGTCGGTCTTGGAAAGCTCCTCCTCGCCGATAACGGACGCTAAGCTTCTTGCGTCCTGAACCTTCGCATAAGCCGCGAAAAGCTGGTTTGAAACAGCCGCGTGATCGGCTCTCGTGTAACCCTCGCCGATACCGTCCTTCATAAGGCGCGACAGCGACAACAACACCGAAACGCCGGGATATATCCCCTTTCGGTCAAGCTCGCGGTCGAAAACAATCTGCCCCTCCGTGATATACGCCGTAAGGTCGGGAATAGGGTGAGTTATATCGTCGTTCGGCATGGTGAGAATGGGAATCTGCGTTACAGAACCGCTGCTGCCCTCGACAACTCCCGCGCGCTCGTACAGCGACGCGAAATTAGAATACAAGTACCCCGGATAACCCTTTCTTCCGGGAATTTCGCCCTTAGAGGACGAAAACTCACGCAATGCCTCCGCGTAGGAGGTCATATCCGTCATAATTACGAGAATGTGCATATTCTTCTCAAACGCGAGATATTCCGCCGCCGTAAGAGCGCAAAGCGGAGTTAAAAGACGCTCGATTATAGGGTCGCTCGAAAGATTAAGGAACATGCACACGCGCTCGATAGCTCCCGATACCACAAACG
>CANQNY010000073.1 GCA_947625335.1 uncultured Clostridia bacterium
CAGCTTGTGACAAATTTCGCGGATTTCAAGAGAAAATACGGCGGGTATCTCTCCGCCTCGGAATTCGGGAAAAACCGCTTTTTGGCGTATGCTGTCGAGCATTTCTTCCTGAACGGCGGGTCGAGAGCGTTTATTTCGAGAGTCGCTCCCGCAGACGCCAAGGCGTCGGAGGGGTGCGTGCCCGCGGACAGTCCTGTTTTGAGGATAACGGCTGCCGATGAGGGCGCATGGGGCGACGATATAAAGGTTATCATCACTCCCGCCTCTAAGGCTAAAACCCAGATAATGGAAGATCTGGGCGAGGGCAAATACAAGGTGAAAAAATCCGTAGGGTTCGACGCGGGCGATGTGGTCGCGCTGTCGGACGGCACGAATGTTTCCTACAACAAGGTAGTTAAAAGTCAGGACAATGTCATTGAGTTTGAAAGCGAGTTTTCGGGAGAGGCTGTCGATACGGCTCTCGTGCCGAAAATCACTATTTCCACCTGCGAGTTCAATCTTGAGGCAAAATACGATGATATTGATGAATTTTACGCGGAGTGTTCGTTTAACGTAACCTCGCCGAACTTTGTCGAGAATAAAACGGCAAGGTCCGCTGTCATAAAGGCGACGGCTGAGGGTACGCCCGAAGACGATCCGTTTACGGCTATGTCGGACGGTGCGGACGTGGTTTCCGTGGATCTTAAGGGCGGCTCGAACGGCTCGAACGCAAGCGTTACTCCCGATACGTTTATGGGAGTTGACAACGGTCCGGGCAAGCGCACCGGAATACAGGCGTTCCTCGATAATGACGTAGTTTCTATTATGGCGGTGCCGGGAATTACCGACCCGAATGTTCAGCTTACGCTTGTCGCTCACTGCGAGAGCCTCGGAAGTCGTTTTGCTGTGCTGGATATGGACGAGGAACTCTCCAAAACGGACGAGATGATAACCGCGCGCAATGTTATCGACAGCACTTACGCTGCGATGTATCACCCGTGGCTGACGGTGTACGATCCGCTTGATAAGAAGAATATCAATATTCCGCCGTCGGGGTCGGTTATAGGCATTTACGCGAGAAGCGATAACTCAAGAGGCGTACATAAAGCTCCCGCAAACGAGGTTGTTCGCGGCTGCACGGGGCTTTCCGTTCCGTTCAACAAGGGCGAACAGGATATTCTGAACCCCAAGGGCGTAAACCTTATACGCTCGTTCCCGGGACAGGGAATAAGGGTATGGGGCGCGAGAACGGCGTCCTCCGATCCGAGCTGGAAGTATATTAACGTCCGCAGACTGTTTATCTTCCTTGAAGAGTCGATAAAAGCAAATACCAACTGGGTAGTTTTCGAGCCGAATGACGAAAAGCTCTGGTCACGCGTGAAGAGGACCATAGACGGCTTTTTGCGCAGCGTCTGGAGAGACGGGGCGTTGGCGGGAACGACCGAGGCGGAGGCGTTCTACTGCGAAATAGGTCCTTCCACCATGTCGCAGGCGGACATCGACAACGGCAGACTTATCTGCGTTATCGGCGTTGCGCCCGTAAAGCCCGCTGAGTTTGTTATCTTCAGGATAACTCAGAAAACGGGCGGTTCCGAATAAATTAAAGAAAGGATACTGATATTATGGCTGGAATTTATCCTTACGGAAAATTCAGATTCAGAGTTGAATGTGACGGCTTGTCGGAGTTCTTTTCGGAAGTGACGGGCTTTGACGCGAACGTCGATGTTTACGAATACCGCGAGGGCAGTCAGAAAACCACTCCGCTTAAGGTGTCGGGTCTGCGCAAATACGGCAATATCACGCTTAAGCGCGCTGTTTCCGAGCAGAATGCTACCGAGCTTTGGGATTGGTGGACGATAGCTTACGATAAAGAGCCTGAGCGGAAAACTTTGGCGATAACGCTTATGGACAACGATGGAAACGATGTGGCGACGTGGCAGGTCGAGGAGGCGTGGCCCGTTAAGTACACGGCTCCCGATTTCAACGCGACCGCGTCCGAGGCGGCTCTTGAAACTATAGAGCTTGCTCACGAGGGTATGACCAGAATTTTGTGATAGGCAATTCTGCCGCAGAGATAATCTGCTTTCGGCTGCCCGTCCCGTTCAAGGGCGGGCAGTTTTTCATTGAGAGCTTTGCGGCAGCTCGTTTTTTAACGATTTGATCGATAAGTTGCGGAGGCTTTGAAAATGGCTTTTGAAACGGAATTTAACTTTGTCCTCCCAAGGGGATATGTTGACAACGAGGGAAATGTTCACAAAGAGGGCGTTATGCGGCTTGCAAACGCGGCGGACGAAATTTTGCCGCTGCGCGACCCGAAAGTTCAGCAAAATCCGGGTTATCTTACGATAATACTGCTCACGCGTGTTATCACACGGCTGGGAACGCTGCCTATGGTGACTACCAAGACCATTGAGGGACTGTTTACGATGGATCTCGCGTATCTTCAGGATTTCTACGAGAGGATAAATTCCATGGAAATGCCGAGGTACAGGTGCGTATGCCCGAACTGCGGGCAGGAGGTGGACGTTCCCGTAAATTTTATGGAAACCGCCGACTGAGGCTGTATCCGAAAGAGCGTTTGTACGAGGAATGCGCGTTTCTGGCGTATTACACGCATTGGAGCCGCGAGGAGATAATGCGGCTGTCGCATACCGACCGCAGTCGCTGGTGCGGCGAGATCTCCAAAATAAACTCTAAAATAAACGCGGCGTCGGGCGGCGAGGAGAAGAAAAACATCTTTTCCGTCTAGCGCGCGTATAAGGAGGTACGGCTTTGGGCGCGGGGGAATATCTGTCAAACGGTGTGTTCAGCGTGACGCTGTACGGAATGGAGCTTAATTTTTCGAGAGTTTCGGGACTTTCGCAGTCGGTGGAATACGACGCTTATCCCGAGGGCGGCGGAGGTATAGTCATAATGCCAAAGCCCTCGTCTTCGGCGGGGACGATAACGTTTGAAAAGGGCGTTACAAGCACGAAATGGGCGCAGGCGGGGTGTTTTTCGTTGGGCGTAAAACTTCGGGACATCACGGTGACGCTTATGAAAAACGGCAGCGCCGTCGAGCGTTATTCCATAGACAGCGGGATAGTCACGGCGTGGGAACTCGGCGAGCTGAACGCTCTGGGCGGCGGCGTTCTTATCAGGAAATTTACGCTGGCGCATACGGGAATTCGTATTTCATAAGTTTAGTTTAGGGTGTGGATAAATTGCTGAAACCGATAAAGCCGAAAAAGTATATCACGGGCGGCGCAGGGCTTGATTTTGCACGCAAAGTACTTGAGCGCGGCGCGGCGCGGGGGCTGTACGAGTCCGATTTAGGCGAACTGGTTTTCGCTGCAGGGACGGTGGGAGAGCGCGAGGATATAACGTCTGTTCTGGAGCTTCTGGAGAACGTTCTCGACGCCTTGAAAAACGGACTTGGTACGCGCGGCGGGCGGCTTTCGCTGTATGTTAGCGGAACGCTGTCGCTTGTGCGGAATATTTTGAGCGTCGGCGGCAATTCTTCCGAATACCGCGCTGCTGCGGCAATTTATAACGAGATTTGCGAGAGGCTGTCGGGCGGCGTTGTTACGGTAAAATCTGCGGAAAATAAATCTGCGGATATGCACAATTCGGATAATTTTGATGATTTTGACGATTTGCGGGAAAAGCTGCGCGAAACTGTCCGTCTTGTGAAAAATGACGAGAAAAAACGCAGCGAATACAGTACATACAGCGAATACACGGCGCGGGAACTGCCCGCGGCAAGCGCGCTCGGCGCGTCGGCGGGGTGGACGCTGCGTATGGCAAAGCGCGATCCCGAATTGCTGAAAACGGTAAAATCCAACCGCTCGTTCTTGGAGCTTGCCTTAAGGTGCGAAGAAATGCGGCGGCGGAGTACGGAACTTCGCCGCACGTTTTCCGTGCTTGCAGCCGCGCTGAACGAGCGGCAGAGCGAGTTTCTCGGACGGTTTATCCGCGAGAGGGGCTTGTTTTCCTCTGTGCTGAGGGAGCAGGGCGGCGAGAAGAATTCTGTCGACCGGTCGGCTGAGGAACTTAAATATCTTGCGGAACATTCGTCAGAAAGGGAGCTTAGCGGGTTTTTCCGCGAGTTTTATCGGGAACTTCGCAATTTAGATATGCGTTCGTCTTACGGGAGCGGCGCGGCGTCCTCAATGCTGTCGGAAACCTCGGTTTTCACATCGGAAAAGGATATGCGCGAGTTTTTTGAAACAGCCGATCTGAAAAGCGTGGAGCGGCTCTGCGAACGGCTTTCGGAGCAGTCGCGGGGCGAGGTGAACGTTCTGCGGGAGGCTGAAAAGGAGTACGAAAGGCTTTCCGAAAAGTCCGAGGAGCTTGTAAAACGGGCGTTCTCCGTACTGGAGCGGCAGATAAGCGAGGAGAACTTTTCGTGGGAGAATTTCCGCGAAAAAATGCGCTTATCCGAGCATTTGAAAGAGTATGTTTTGCCGAACGAAGAAAACATTTCCGATGTGCTTTACAGCGCGGATAACGAACTTGTGCTGTCGTTTGCGGAATTTGCCGTGAACAGGGCGCGGGAATTTCAGAACGGCTCTGCGCCGCGGGGAATTTCTCTTGAAACGGCTGAAAAACTCGAACAAATATTGTATTACGGGCAGTCGGAAATTTCCGAAAAATGCGCCGAGATACAAAGGCTTATAAGCACCGCCGACCGTGAAACAGCGGAATTGTCGCGGCTGTACGCGGAATTTACGGGCTCGGACAGCGCGGAGGGGATAATTCGCGAAATACGCGCTGCCGAAAGCGGAAATCCCGAAAACCGCCTTGAAGTTGTGCGGGAGCTGCTTTCCGCGGCGGGGCAGGAAAATGCCGAGGCGCAAAGGATTTCGGAGGAAATAGCCGATTTTACGGCGCAGTTCGGCAGCATAAGCTTTTCGGAAATTCTGGAGCGTTCGGGCGGGTATTCAAAACTCGGCGCGCTTTTCGCCGCCGACCGCGAGCGTTTTTCCGAGCGTGTGGGCGAGTTGTTTTCCGAGTTTGACGGGAAAGAGGATGCGAAAACGCTTGAACGGCTGCGCTCGCTTTTTGAGAGCAGAGGGCTTTTGCGGGAGTTTGAACGAGCCGCGAGGGCTGTAAAAGAACAGAGCGAGTTTTCACAAACGGAGAATTTAAGCAGTACCGAAGAGCATTTTGAGAATTTTTCGGAATTTGAGCGAACGGCAAACGGTTTTCTTTCGGTTCTGGAACTTTGTGAAAACCACGGCGGAGAGCTGTCCGAAACGTTTGTGAAAATGGCTGAAACGCTTGAAAAATTTCGCCTAAGCCAAAGCGAGGATATACGGCGGCAGACCGCTTCGGAACTTGTGAAAACGCTGTCCGAGCGGAGCTTTTCGGAGAATTCCGAGGGGCGGTATTTTTCGGAACTTAAGGCGATTTCCGAGGAACTTTCGGAAATTTCCTCCGAGGAGCAATTTTCGACGGAAAGGTTTTCCGCGCTTGAAAGCAAATTCTACGAGCTTGCGGAAAAAACGGAGCTTGAATATTCCGAAACATCAACTGCACGGAATAGTGTCGTGCAAAGCGAGATAAAAACGCTGCGGCGGGAGCTTTACGAGCTTAGAAATTCCGTTCTCGGCGGCTCGGAGGTTTCGGAGAGCGCGTTTAACGCTGAGGACAGCAGGCGATTTTTTGAAAGAATTTCGCGAATTTTTGACAGCGCAAAGAGCGCGCCCGGCACGAACAACTTGCCCGGCACGTCAAACATCGTGCCTGCAAAGAGCGTTTCCGAATACGTTTCGCGGCTGTCGCAGCTTGCGAAAACGCTTTCCGAGCGGAGCTTTTCGGAGAATTCCGAGGGTCGGTATTTTTCGGAACTTAAGGCGATTTTCGAGGAACTTTCGGAAATTTCCTCCGAGGAGCAATTTTCGTCGGAAAGGCTTTTTGAGCTTGAAAGCAAATTCTACGATCTTGCGGAAAAAACGGAGCTTGAATATTCCGAAACGCCGAATGCGCGGGATAACGCCGTGCAAAGCGAGATAAAAACGCTGCGTCGGGAGCTTTACGAGCTTAGAAATTCCGTTCTCGGCAGCGCGGAGGGGACGTTTAACGCCGACAGCAGGCAATTTTTTGAAAGAATTTCGCGAATTTTTGACAGCGCAAAGAGCGCAGCGAACAACGAGCCCGGCACGTCAAATAACGTGCCTGCAGAGAGCGTTTCCGAATACGTTTCGCGGCTGTCGCAGCTTGCGAAAACGCTGTCCGAGCGGAACTTTTCGGAAAAAACCGACGCGGGCGTGCGGGAGCGTTTCACGCGGGAGCTTTACAAGGCGCTCTCCGACAGCGCGGCTGTGCAAAGCATCGGAGACGCGCTGAATGTTCTGCGGTTGAGTTTCCCTTATGCGGGCGGGGAGGAAACATTGACGTTCCTGCCGCGGTTTGAGGAGGATTTTCCCGCGGGCGGGGAATTTTCGGAGCTTTCGGAGCGGCTTGTATACGGCGTTTCGGAGATGTCGGAATTTTCAAGGCTTTCAACATACTCGGCATTGTCAAATTCCTTAAATTTCTCAAACATTTCACGGGTAATTTTGCGGGAACGGGATATTGAAAAAATTCTGCCGAAAATGAGCTTTATCGCCCTGCGGCGGAACTCCGTCGAGCGGCAGACAACACGCGCCGAGCGCGAACTTCTTATACGCCTTACAAAAGCGGCAAATTCCCCGACCGAGCGGATATTCAGGCAGACCTCCGAGCAGACCGAGCGGACGGACTATTCCGCGGCGGAGCTGTTCTACACGGAGGAGTATTTCGACTCGTCAAAGGGCGCTGTTTCGGTGAATTACGCCGTGCCGCCGAAAAGCTTTTCCGATAATTCGGACGAGGTGAAGGGGCGGCTTTCGGGGCTTAAAAGCAAGCTGGACGACGTAAGCCGACAGCTTGAGAGCGTTAAGACCTCCGACGAGGAAATGACAAAGCGGTTTATGCTGAAAAGCGAACGCGCAGTTCTCGAAAAGGAAATAAAAAGCAGCATAGAACAGGACATTACGCTTGCGGGAAAGCGTCACGGAATATACTGAGAGGTGATTTGAGTGCTTGAAAAAGCGGTGATAAGCAATGAAACGGGCGGCGATATCGGGGTGATGTTCAACCCGTCGGAGTACAGCCTTTCGACAAGCGTGAATTACAGCTCGGTAAGCGTTCCGGGACTTGACAGCCCGATAACACAGTATATTTCGGGTTCGCAGGATACTCTTACTATACAGCTTATGTTCAGCACCTACGAGCCGCCGACATACGATCAGTCGCAAAAGAAAGTCGTTCCCGTAAAGGACAGCGATATGACGGACGTTACCGCGCTTACCGAAAAGATCTACAAGCTCACGAAAATCGATTCCTCGCTTAACCGCCCGCCCGTCTGCACATTCAAGTGGGGGTCGCTGCAATTCAAGGGCGTGGTGACGGACGTAACGCAGAAATTTACGATGTTTCTGCAAAGCGGAAAGCCCGTGAGAGCGGCGGTGGACGTGACGTTCAAATCGGTGCTTGACGCGTCAAAGCTTACGAAAACCGATACGTTCGGCGGGTCACGAAACACCAAAGTAAGATCCGTTGACGAAAGCACTTCGCTGTGGCAGATAGCGTTTGAGGAATGCGGCGACGCTGACAAGTGGAAATCGCTTGCGTCGGCGAACAATATCATAAATCCGCTGAACGACATCGCGTCGGGTCTGAAGATAAAAATTCCGAAATTGTGGTAAACGGGGGAGTGTTGCCCTATGGGTGTTCCAAGCGTTTCTTATCTTAGTTTCAAGGGTCTTTCCGCAAAATACGGGGGATTTCTTGCGCCTACGGTAAGCGTTCAGACGGGAAACGACCTTATGTCGCTGCTGTTAAAGTCGTTTGCGCCCGCGGGAGCGAACGGGCTGCTGACGGACGGAGTGTCCGTGACGCTTAACAAGGATTCCGCGTCAAGCGCAACATTCAGCGTTATGAACTGCTACGACTTTAAAAATCACAAATTCAACAGAAATCTGTCAATAGGTTCGAGAATAACCATAAATATCGGCTATGGCAGCAAGACCTCCGCGGTGTTTGCGGGGTATGTGGATTCGGTATCATACGAGTTTTCCGACGTCCCGAGAATGACGGTTACGGCGTTTGACGGCGTAAAGCTGATGATGGAAAGCGGCACGACCGAGCGGACGTGGGAAAACGAGGGTATGTATGTGTCCACGATAACGGAAATTATGAGCAAGTATTCCGACGCTTGTCCGCTGCTCCCGACAAATATCGATATGACGATGAAAAAGCACGGAATGATGAAACAGAATTCCAACGACTACGCCTATATAAAGGACGTTTTGTGCAAATACTGCGACCGCGATCTTATTATGAAAAACGGTTATGCGTATCTTGTGAATTACAAAACGAAGTTCGGGAAACTTACCGATCTGGGTCCTGCAAACGGTTTGCTGAGCGTTTCTGTGGAATCGGGATATATGAAAGTCAAGGCTGTCGTCACGGGCGACAAGCTGAAAAACGTCTACGCCGAAAGCTCGATAACGACGGGAGTGCCGACTTCGAGCGCTATGAACAATCCGACGGAGATCTCAAAGCAGGCTCCGTTCGACAACGCGGCGGACTGCAAGGCATACGCCGACAGGCTCGTGAACGACGCTGTGCGCGACGTCCGCGTAAGCCGCGGAACGTGCGTAGGTATCCCCGATCTCGTGCCGGGCGTCGGGGTAGGCTATGTCGATGTAGACCCTCAATGGGACAATAAAACCTATTATGTCGACACGGCGACGCATACGCTGAATTCTTCGGGGTACACCGTGTCGTTTACCACAAAAGGCTGGAGTTAGCGGTTCAAAAACTTCGGTTTTGGGAATTTTCGGAAAGGGCGGCGATTATCTGAAAATATGAGCATAGGAGAAAGCGTACACGGCGCGCGGCAGGGGGACTCGAATATCCCCGCAAGCCTTGCGCTGGGGATAGTAAAGGATAATTTCGACGCGCTGCACCCCGGAATGGTAAAAGTGAACATTCTCGTTGAGGGCGGAAAGGAGCTTGAAAGCGAATGGCTGCCGGTTTGCACGCCGTATGCCGCGAACGGCTGCGGAATGTATCTTCTGCCCGAAGTGGGAGCGACGGTGATAGTAGGCTATATCGACGACAATTCCGTCACGCCCGTTGTTATCGGGTCTTTGTGGAACAAGACGGGCAAAGGCAATACCGAACTTCCGCAAAATACCGCCGATCAGCAGAACACGATAAAGGTCTTTTCCACGGCAAAGGGGCATATGATAAAATTCGACGAAAGTCCCGATAAGCAGTCTGTGGAGATAATTTCGGGAAAACAACTTTCCGTAAAGCTTGACGATATTAACGAGAAAATAGAAATATCCGACGGCGCAGACGCGGTTTCTATCGAAAAGAAAACAGGAGCGGTAAGCGTTACGGCGAAAAGCTCGATAAGCCTTAAAATAGGCGACTCGGAATGCCTTAAAGCAGATTCAAAGAGCGTGACGATAAAAGCGTCAAGCGTAACGCTGCAATGCGATTCGCTGGAGCTTAAAGGGCAGCAGACCAAAGTCGACGGCGCGACGGTGGAAATAAAAGCCTCAAGCAATTTGAATATTCAATCGTCGGGAATGGCGGCGGTAAAGGGCAGTATGCTTAAACTCAACTGACAGCCGACAGGGGGTGAGGATCATGCAAAATAACGAATTTCTGGGAAAAGGCTGGCAGTTTCCCGTAAGCGTGAACAGAGTAAGCGGCACGTTTGAAGATGTTTCCTACGAGGAGAGCGTAGCGCAGAGCATTCGCGTGATCCTCGGAACAGCCAGAGGAGAGCGGGTAATGCGTCCCGAATTCGGGTGCGGGCTTAAAAGCTACGCTTTCTCGCAGATGAGCTACACGGTGCTGTCGGAGATAGAACGCGACGTTCAAAGCTCGCTTGGAGCATGGGAACCGCGAATTACCGACATCGAGGTGAAATGTCACGCCGAGGACGCGGTGCTGTATGTTGACGTTTCGTATGTGATACGAAGTACCAACAGCGCGTATAATCTTGTTTATCCGTTTTATCTGAACGGCTGATATTACGAAATAATTAAAATTCAAAGGGGGCGGCGAGTTGGAAATTCCGAAGATCGACAAAAGGACGTATGAGGAAATAGTCGGCGAAATAGCCGAGCTTTCCCGCTCGTTTACGCCCGAATGGAATTTCAGCAGCGCAAAGCCGGATATGGGTTCGGCGGCGGCTATGGCTTACGCGAGGCTTGCGGCTGACACAGCGGAAAAGTTTAACCGTACTCCCGAAAAAAATCTTATCGAGTTTTTCAACAAGCTTGGAGCGTCGCGGCTTTGCTTTCAGCCCGCAAGCGGTTATTTGTGCTTTGAGGTTTCGGGAAATCAAGAAAACGTCGCGGGAGAGAGCGTCAAAGCGGGCAGCACCTACACCGCGGCGGGAACGTCGGATGTTGTGTTTACGCTGTCAAACGACCTTTACGCTGTAAATTCCGAACTTTGCGGAGCGGTCTGCGCCGACGGCGACCATGACAGCATACACAGCCTTTATTCTCACTATTCCGACAACGCCGAGCAGGCGGAATTCAGCACGGTTTGCCGTCCCGACGACAACCTGCAAAGGCATATTCTGTACATAAAATACGACGGCGGGGCTGCCGCGGGAGCGAAAACGCTGCTGTCGTTCACGCTTGACAGAGCGGACGGTATTTCCGTTGAAAATTTCGAGAACGCCGTTCTGCGTTCGGGAATTTATTACAGCACGGCGGACGGTTTTTGTCGGGGCGAGAATTTTACGAAAAAGAACGGCTGCTTTGAATTCGGGTACGCCGCGGAATTCCCTCCCGAAAAAACGGAGCTTTTCGGGCAGGAGAGCGTGTGGCTTAAGATCCCGTTTGAGGGGGAATTTTCCGCTGCCGACGCCGCGAGGGTATATATCGAGGAAGTCAGAGCGGGCAGCAGCGCATTCGGGGTGCAGCCCGACGGCATTTTCGACGATTTTTCGCAGCTTGCGGCAACGGCTGCTTTTCCGTTCGGAAGAACGCTTATGCCGTACAGCTCGGTGTATTTCGCGTGCAGCGGAGTCCTTGACAAAAAAGGCAGCGAGGTGACTTTAGAATTTTCAAGCCGTTACTCCCGCGTGCCGATAAGCGAAACCGAGGACGATAATATCGACTGGAAGTATGTAATGAAGAGGAGAT
>CANQNY010000074.1 GCA_947625335.1 uncultured Clostridia bacterium
CTGAGGTGAACGTTATGAAAAACATTGTGGTGCTGGTGTCGGGCGGAGGGACGAATTTGCAGGCTCTTATCGACGCGCAAAACCGCGGCGAGATAAAGGGCGGGCGGATAACCTGCGTTATTTCGTCGAAGGTGGACGCATATGCTCTGGAGCGCGCGAGAGAGGCTGACATTCCCACCGTCGTTATCCCGCGAAAGGATCATTACAGCTCGAAAAATTACAGCGAGGCGGTTTTGGCGGAACTCCAAAAACAAAACGCCGATTTAATCGTTCTGGCGGGCTTTATGACGATACTTGACGAGTGCGTGACAAAGGCTTATCCGTACAGGATAATCAACGTTCACCCCGCGCTTATTCCGAGTTTCTGCGGAGAGGGATTTTACGGACTTCGGGTTCACAAAGCCGTTTTGGATTACGGAGTTAAGGTGTCGGGTGCAACTATACACTTTGTAAACGAAAAAGCCGACGCGGGCGCGATTATTTTGCAGGGAACGGTTGAAGTCCGGAATGACGACACTCCCGAAACTCTCCAGCGGAGGATTATGGAAAACGTCGAGTGGAAACTGCTGCCGAAAGCGGTTTCGCTGTTTTGCGAGGACAGGATAACCATTCGCGACGGAAAGGCTTATATTGATGTGTGAGCGGTGTTCGGGAATTAGGCTTGTAAGCCTGTTTCGCTCGCCGCGGGAGTATTTGCAGACGGTGGAGTATATAAAGCAGCTTATCGCGGGCGGCGATTTTTCGCTTGTTTCGGGGAATTGCCCGCTTGACGAGGTACAGGACAAAAACGGGCGGTGGGCTGACGATATAATTTATCATCTCATTCGCTGCAATAATTGCGGACAGGAGTTTTCCTGCTGCGTAAATACTTATCGCGGCGGGGGAGAATTTGCTAAGGGCAGGTAGTTGAATATCAGGAACAAATTAAAGGAGGACAAAAATGATTTCACTTGACAAGGAATTGAATTCTCTGGCGTATCACGGGCGCGGAATAGTGATTGGAAAGAGCGCGGACGGCAAAAAGGCGGTCGTAGCGTACTTCATTATGGGGCGCAGCGAAAACAGCCGCAACCGCGTTTTTGTAGAGGACGGCGACGGCATTCGCACACAGGCGTTTGACGAGTCAAAAATGACCGATCCGCACCTTATAATCTACGCTCCCGTGCGGGTTCTCGGCAATAAGACCATTGTCACAAACGGCGACCAGACCGACACGATTTATGACGGCATGGACAGGCAGCTTACGTTCGAGCAGTCGCTCCGCACCCGCGAGTTTGAGGATGACAAGCCGAATTTCACGCCCCGCATTTCGGGTATAATTCACCTTGAAAACGGCGGTATGAATTACGCTATGTCTATTCTGAAATCCGCGAACGGCGACCCCGACTCGTGCAGGAGATTTACGTTCGCCTATGCAAACCCGAAGAACGGAACGGGTTCTTTCATTCACACCTACAAAAGCGCGGGCGATCCGCTGCCGTCGTTTGAGGGCGAGCCTAAGGACGTTGAAATTCCCGATATGACGCTTGATGAATTTACAAATTTCGTGTGGAGCAATCTCAACGCGGACAACAAGGTGTCGCTGTTTACGCGTTTTATCGACCTCGAAACCGGCAAATTTGAGAGCAGAATTGTCAACAAGAACAAGTGAGCGATTGAGCATTATGAACATTATGAGCGAATTTAAATACCACCCCGACCCGCTGAAAACGGGAACATTCAAGAACGACAAGACCGTTCTGTGCTATTGCTGCAAGGAGCAGACGGGCGTTTATTACACAGGTCCGTTTTACTCGGAGGAAAACGTCGATTTTCTCTGTCCCGAATGCATTTCAAGCGGTTTTGCAGCGGAGGTTTTCGACGGGCAGTTTGTGGACGACGAGTGTGCGGACGAGGTTTCCGACCCCGAAAAGCTTGACGAGCTGATACACAGAACTCCCGGTTATAACGGCTATCAGCAGGAATACTGGTTCGCGTGCTGCGATGATTTTTGCGCGTTTCGGGGGTATGTCACTTGGGAGGATATAGAGCGTCTCGGCATTGCAAAAGAAGTCGAGAAAACATATCGCGACGACGTTTGTATGATACCGTTTGAGCAGGCAAAAGAGACGCTCCAAAACGGCGAAGAGGGCTGTCTTTTCACCTGTTTGCATTGCGGGAAAAATTACTTGTACATTGACGTTGATTGAGGTGTTTTATGGAACTTATCTGCAAGGCAAGCGCGAAATATGCGCCGTTTATGAACGAAATCTGCGACCCGCTTTTCGAGCTTTTGAAACAACATTCTGCGCTTGAAAAGGAAATTTTCGAGCGGGATAATCAGCTTGAAATCGAAAAAGAAAAGGCAGGAATACCGTCTTATCAAACCGCTCCCGGCTGGAAAGAGCTTATGGCGGAATACCACGAGAGAATGTATTCTCTGCTAAAGCCAAACTGCACTGACAAACTGTTGTCGCGCGGGTGCGGCGGGCGTTACGGCGAACCGCAGGAGTTCGGCTATGTAAACGGTGATTTTTATGCGGAATTCAAAATGCGAAACGCCGACAAGGCAAGCGTTGAAACGCATTTTGAAAAGGCAGGTATGGGGCAAAAGCATAAATTCGTGATAAGGCTTGTCGGCGGGGCATGGCTTGTTGACGAGTTATATTACGGTTTTGAAAAAGAAAAAAACTGGCATAGCAAAGGATTTTAAGGAGGACAATATGAACGAACTGGAACTGAAATACGGCTGTAATCCCAATCAAAAGCCGTCGAGAATTTTTATGGAAAACGGCAAAGACCTGCCCATAGAGGTGCTTAACGGCAAGCCCGGTTACATCAATTTTATGGACGCGTTCAACGGCTGGCAGCTTGTAAAAGAGCTTAAAGCCGCAACGGGAATGCCCGCCGCGACCTCTTTCAAGCATGTATCTCCCGCGGGCGCGGCGATAGGACTTCCGCTTTCCGAAACGCTCGCGAAAATCTACTGGGTGGACGATCTCGGCGAACTTTCTCCGCTTGCATGCGCTTATGCAAGGGCGCGCGGCGCGGACAGAATGTCCTCTTACGGGGATTTTATCGCGCTTTCCGACAAGGTTGACGCGTCTACAGCCAGAATTATCCAGCGCGAGGTGTCCGACGGCGTTATCGCGCCCGATTACGACGCCGACGCTCTTGAAATTCTCAAATCCAAGAGAAAGGGAACGTATAATATCATCAAAATTGACCCGAATTATGTTCCCGAAAAAATCGAGCGTAAGCAGGTTTTCGGGATTACGTTCGAGCAGGGCAGAAACGAGCTTGTGATTAACGACGAGCTGTTTGCGAATATGCCGACAAAGAACAAAACTCTCCCGAAATCCGCGCGCGACGACCTCGCGATTGCTCTTATAACGCTTAAATACACGCAGTCGAATTCCGTGGCATATGCGTGCGGCGGTCAGGCGATAGGCGTGGGCGCGGGTCAGCAGTCGAGAATTCACTGCACACGTCTTGCGGGCACGAAAGCGGACAACTGGTATCTGCGCCAGTCTCCCACGGTTATGAATTTGCAGTTTGTGGACGATATTCGCCGCGCCGACCGCGACAACGCCATAGACCTCTATATCGGCGAGGATTACATGGACGTTCTTGCCGAGGGCGAGTGGCAGAAGATTTTCAAGGTAAAGCCCTGTGTGTTCACCCGCGAACAAAAACGCGCATGGCTTGACACCATGAAAGGCGTGTCGCTCGGTTCGGACGCGTTTTTCCCGTTCGGCGACAATATCGAGCGCGCTCACAAGAGCGGCGTTGAGTTTATCGCCCAGCCGGGAGGCTCTATCCGTGACGACAATGTTATCGAGGTATGCGACAAATACGGCATTGCAATGGCATTTACGGGGATAAGACTGTTCCACCACTAATTTCAGGCTGTCAATAAAACCACATCTACTTCGTCAAAGGCATTGCAGCAACCACAAAGGTTAGTCTGCAATGCCTTTTCCTCGTATCTGCGGCTTTCTTGACAGCCTTTTATCTACAGCCTAATTTATAAATTTTGTCCCGTTCAGTATATGAACGGGACTTTTTTGTTAAGTTAATGGAACGTCAGTAAATGAACGGGACGTTATCTTCGTTCACGTTAATTGTCATTCCATTATAATCGATTTTGCATAGCAGAATTTCCAGCCGTCGTCTTCGAGAACCAACTTCCCGTCAATGCGCTCGGACTCGTAGGACTCGTGCAAAATGTCCGTATAGTAGGAGTAGGTGAAATTTATCTCGTCGTCGGTGCGGGATACGATTTTCGCGCTTTCGGGAGCAATCATAGTACCGCCCGTTTTCGCGCCCATAGAGCAGTAAAGCCTGCCGTCAAGTTCCAGCCATTTGTGAAGTTTAGAAACTCCGTCAACGGACAATGTGCCGTCGGGATTTTCGGTGAGACTTCCCGTTCCAACCGCGTCTATCCACCTTTTCGCCTGTTCCTCGGCTATGCATTTATGTACCATCTCCGCCCATTCCTCACGCGTTGTCGGAACTGCAATATCTCCGTACATATAGCCGTCGGGAATTCTGTCGTAGAAAAAAGTTTCTTCGGGGTCAATTTCGGGAAATTTCAGCGCCAGATGATTTTCATTTGTGGAAAACATTTCGTCGGAATTAAGGTAGTCAATATTGTTAAGCCCGCTGACAACCTCCGCGAAAATTTTCTGAAACTCAATATCCTCGTCTGTAAAATCGGGGAGGTTATTACTTTGCGTGCTTGTTGAACTTTCTGAACTCTCAGAACTTTCGGAACTTTCTGAACTTGTTGAATTCGTAGAACTTGTAGAATTTTGCTCGCCTTGTCCGCTTTCGCTGTCCGTGAAAATGCCGTCAACGCCCTTTTGCCCTCTGCACGCCGTAAGCGACAGGATTAAAGTTAATGCTAAAAATGCTGCTAAGAATTTTTTCATAATTGTTCCTCCGTAATATTTTGTAAAACTCCGTTCGGAGCTTAAATTTATTTTAACACGCATAAAAATTTTTTTCAATATTTGTTACAAAATTGTAATCAAATTGTAACTATTTGTAACCTTTTGCAACTTTTTTAATTTTTTTCAAAATCCCCTTGACAAATCGGAATAAACAGTATATACTGTATATATATGTTATGAACAGCTATGGAGGTGAGCGGTTGAAGATATTGCAAAACAGCGATGTGCCGATTTATAAACAAATTGCGGCGCAGTTTAAAGAGCAGATTATAAACGGCGAAATAGCCGAGGGGGAACTTCTGCCGTCGATACGCTCTCTTGCGCGGGATCTGAAAATAAGCGTTATCACGACTATGAAAGCGTATGAACTTATGACCGAAGAGGGGCTTATTTCGGCGGTGCAGGGGAAGGGTTATATTGTAAATCCGCAGGACAGGGAAATGATCCGCGAACAGCATTTGCGTATTCTGGAGCAGCACCTGCAAAACGCTATGGACGAGGCGCGGCTTGCGGGGGTGTCGCCCGACGAGCTTGTTGAAATGATAAAAGTGCTGTATAAGGTTTAGGAGGAGTTTATGGAAAGTATAATTTCGGCAAGCGGGCTTGTGAAAAGTTACAGCAAATTTACGCTCGGACAGCTTAGTTTCAGCATTCCAAAGGGTTTTTCGACGGCTCTTATCGGCGCGAACGGCGCGGGCAAGACAACGCTTATCGATATTTTGTGCGGGGTAATTCACGCCTCTGAGGGGAAAATAAATTATTTCGGCGAAAGCTCCGACCCCGACAGTCCCGCAGTCCGCGAGCGGGTGGGATATTGCGCTGCGGCGGGATTTTTCCCGACAAATTGGAAACCGAAGAATATCGCGTCCTCGTTTGAGATAGCGTATAAGAACTTCGACCGCGAAAAATTTGCTCGGCTGTGCGGGGAACTGGGAGTTGAGTCGCACCTTGCAAAAAAACAGCTCCCGATGTACAAACTCTCCGACGGAAACCGCATGAGAACGGCTCTCGCGGCGGTTTTCGCGCGGGAAACGGACGTTCTTATTCTCGACGAGCCGGGAAGTTCTCTCGACCCGTTAATGCGCGACAGATTGTGCGATAAATTCCGCGAATATCTCGACCGCGGCGACGGCGAAAAATCGGTTATTTTTTCGACGCACAATATCGCAGATATGGAGAATGCTACCGATTACGCCGTTTTTATGGGCAACGGAAAAATTATCGAAACGGGTTTTGTGGACGACCTGAAAGAAAAATACATAATCGTCCGCGGCGACCCCGAAAAATTTCCCGCGGCAAGGGAACTGCTGTTGTCGTACAGCTCAAATTCGACAACGTTCGAGGGTCTTGCATATGCTGAGAATTCCGAAAAACTGCGGCTTTTGGGCGCGGTAACCGAACACCCGACCTTGCAGACGCTCTCGGTGGGACTGCTGAAATACGCGGAGGGTAAGCGATGAAAATTCTGCGTTCGTATAAACTTTTTTCGTTTGGACACCGAAGAATTATAATCCTCGCCGCGTGGTTCGCAGCGGTTGCGGCGTGCGGCTTTACGCTCAAAAATACCGCCGCGTTCGAGGATTTTTTGAGCGGTTTCGTCGGGGTTCAGCATATGGTAATCCCGTGCGTTTTGTCTATTATCGCGCTCAACGGCACTCTGCTTGCAAATTCCACCAACGCCGGTTTCGGGTATAAATTCTTCCGTTCGCTCCCGAACGCCGAAAAGCATTTCGGGCGCGCGGTGCTCGGCGGTAATATAATCTCCCTGCTCGGCACGGCGGTTGTCGCGGCGGTAGGCTCGCTGTATTTCGAAAGCATGCTTATGCTGAAATTCAGCGTCGTTGTTTCCATGGTATTTTTGTCGATAATGAATTTTGTAACATATGTTGAAAATTATTTTTTAAAGCTCGCTTTGCTTATGTTGACAATCGGCTTTGCGGGCGGGATTGTCGGCTTTTTCGGCGAGCAGGAATTCACCGCCCCGAATGCCGTTGTGCTGTACACGCTTATCGCCTGCGCGGCGGTGTATGCGGCGTCGCTTATATATGTTCTGATGAATTCGGGGAAATTCACTCGAAAGGAGCGGAAAAAATGACGGGGCTTAAATACCTGTTAAATTCGCTTAGAATGCAAAAATTCGTGTGGTTTGCGACGGCAGCCTTCGCGGCTTTGGCAGCTTTGCCTTACGTTGCAAGCGAACCGTTCGGCAGCGAAGAATATCTCTACCCGAAAATAGCTCTTTTTTTAGTTCCGACAGCGTTTGAGCTTATCGTGATGACTTTTTTGTCGGTGGAGCTTATCGGCAATAAAGCAGTCCGCGCGCTGCCGGTATCTAGGGAGCTTTTCACGCGGTCGTTGCCGATTTTGCAGATAATTATGAGCTATGGTCTGGCGCTTGCGTTAATGGGCGGGTATATGTCGTATCTCGAAACGCGCGGGTGCGGCGTGCGCGAATTTTCCGACGTGCTTATAATCGGCTCGGTTATCTGCTTTTTAACGCTTTTCGCGGGCAAACTTTTTGAAAACGTCAGTTTCGGCTGGCTGTCGGTGATGTATTTGGTGATATTGCCCGCAATCGGCGCGGCGGGGCTTTTGCCGCAAAAGCTGAAATCCGAGGGCTTTAACGTTCCTTTGGGCGCGGCAGTCTCGGCTTTCGCGCTGTCGTTTTTGTTGTCGTCAGCGTTTTGTTTTTGGCAGAGCAAGCTGAAATTCACAAAATCTAACGTCAAAATAATGCCAACTTCCGGTTGAACAAAAAATCCCGCTTGTTTTCAAGCGGGATTAGATTTTTTAACAGTCGTCCTGCACTTTTCGGTAAATTTCGGGAACAGCTTTCTTATCAGCACAAAAATCAGACACCCTAAAAACGCTCCGAGGGTATTCGCTATCAGGTCGTCGATGTCGGGTTCGCGCCCCACAAAGTACTGTACGAATTCCACAAAAAAGCTGGCTGCAAAGCCGAATAAGGTCACTTTCAGCAAATTTGCCCTTTTCATCAAAAACGGCGTCAGCACCCCAAACGGCATAAACAGCACGGTATTTAAAAGCATATGTTCGAGGTCAAAATCCCCGCGGAATATCGACGGCACAAAATTCGGCGGGAAACCACCGATTATCGGGCGTAAATCCATTCCCTTAAACGGATTTTTCCCGTCGTAGAGCTTTGCAAGAAACGGGTGCAGGTACAAATCCGCCAGAAGCGCGCAGAAAATAAACGCGCACCAGCAAAAAAACAGCGTTAAAATTATTTCGTGAAGTATTGCCGCGCGTCTTAGCTCTTTGTAATCCCCGCGGAGCTTGATTTTCTGTATTATCATTCTCGCAAACCAGAAGATAATCCCCGCCGCTGTCACAGGCGGCAGATAGAAAATAAACTCCGCAAGACTGCCGAAATGAATTTGAAGAAATACATAAAAATTGCCCATTTTTTACCTCAGCTTAAATCAGAAAATATACTTGTATGTATAGTTAAACGGATTTTGCGCGATACCGTTTACGCGCGTTTCAAAATGCAGATGATAGCCCGTAGACCAGCCCGTCGAACCCACGTGCCCGATAACGTCGCCTTGATTTACAAATTGCCCCTGAGTAACATTTATCGAGCCGCAATGCGCGTAAAGCGTAGAAAGTTGCCCGCCGTGGTCGATAATTATGTAGTTTCCGTAACCGCCGCCGCAGTAGTGCTTTTCCTGCTTTCCGTAGTTATGCGTGCAGGTGTTGGACACGACGATAACCGTTCCCGACTGCGCCGCGTGGATTTCCGCGTCCTTTATCCCCGCATTTCCAATGTCAATGCCCTTGTGCGCGCCGCCGTGGAACGCGCTGTACGCGACGAAATACGTCGTGATAAGCTGGAATTTCTTCTCCAAAGGCCAGATAAGCCCGTCCGTATACTGCACCGTGTCGCTGCCCGACTGCTTTTGACGGATAAGCGATTCGATTTGCCTGTCAAGCTCTTCGAGAATGTCGTCTCCCTCGGCGTTGTCCGCGGTAAGCTTGTCCACCCTGCTTTGAAGGTTGGAGTTTTGCTGCGCCAGATTGTTAAGATACGCAGAGGCGTCGGCGGCGTCGTTTGTAAGCTCCGCTTTTTCAGCCTCTAAAGCAGTCTCTTCCTTTTCGTATTCGGCTTTTTGAGCCTCCAGCTCCAGCTTATTCTGCTCCAGCCGCTCTATTTCGGCGTTCATCGCGTCAATAAGCGTTTCCTGCGCCTTGATTGAATCCATAAGCCGCTGCATAAACTCGGCGTTCTGCCCGCTTATGTTCCGCACAACGTCCGAATACACAAAATAGCTGTACCAGTCGTCCGAGCCGTTAAGCACGGGAATTGTCCCCGAAGTATCGTTCATATAAAGCGCGCGGGCAAGTTTCGCGAATTTTCGGAGATTTTCCTTGTTTTCCGCCTGCAGCTCGGCAATCTCAACTTTTCGCTGCTCAATCTCGTCCTCTTTGTCGGCGATTGATTGTTCGACAGCCTCAATCTCGGCGCGCTTGTTTGCAATCTGGTTTAATTTCTCGCCTATGTATTCCTCGCGCAGCGCGATTTCCGCCTTAACGCCCTCCAGATACTCGTCGGCAAGTTTCATAGCCTCCTTGTTGGAGCTTATATCCCCGCCCAGAGCCTCGATTTGTTTTTTTCGGTTTTCGTTTTCCTGCTGCTGCTTTTTGTACTGGTCCTGTAAATATGTGATTTTGTCGTCAATAGAGCTTGCGCGAGCGGTAAGAACGGGTTCTCCGACAATGCAAAGCGTCATAACAGCGCATAGAATACCCGCTAAAATTCTCCCTAAGCGTGAAAAATCCCCGCGTTTTGTTTTCCCCATAAAAATTCCCCCTTAATAGTTATTATAACACACAAAAAATGCAATGTCAACCGACAAATCTCTCAAAATCTTACATTTTTCTTACAATTTAACAAAAATAACAATGACCGCGGGAGAAAACCCCCCGCGGTCTGAATTATTTGTTTTGCTTTCGGAATGGTGAGAAGCAGCTTATCGCCGTTTATACACACCCTTGCGCTTTCATTGCCTCCGCCACTTTCAGGAAACCGGCGATGTTCGCGCCAGCCATATAGTTGCCGGGCATACCGTATTCCTTGGACGCGTCGTCGCACTGTTTGAAGATAGCCTTCATAATATCGTGCAGCTTAGCGTCAACTTCCTCGAACGTCCAGCCGTATCTTATGGAGTTCTGGCTCATTTCAAGACCCGAAGTTGCAACGCCGCCCGCATTCGCAGCCTTTGCAGGACCGTACAGCATCTTGTTTGCGAAATAAACCTCGATAGCCTCAGGGGTGGACGGCATATTCGCGCCCTCCGCAACCGCATAGCAGCCGTTCTTAGCGAGAGCCTCAGCGGATTCCTTGTCAATCTCGTTCTGAGTAGCGCAAGGCAGAGCAATATCGCACTTTATAGTCCAAATGCCCTTGCAGCCCTCGGTGTAGGTCGCGTTCTTGTGAGAGGTTCTGCCGACGTATTCCTTGATACGTCCGCGCTCAACTTCCTTAATCTGCTGTACCACGGGCAGATCAATTCCGTCGGGATCGTAAATATAGCCGTTGGAGTCGGACAAAGCAACCACCTTGCCGCCAAGCTCGGTAGCTTTCTGAGTAGCGTAAATCGCAACGTTGCCCGAACCGGAGATAACAACGGTCTGACCGTTAAAGCTCTTGCCGTTCGCTTTCAGCATTTCATCGGTGAAATAGCAAAGTCCGTAACCCGTAGCCTCGGTTCTTGCGAGAGAACCGCCGTAGGTCAGTCCCTTGCCGGTAAGTACGCCCGAAAACTCGTCGCGAATTCTCTTATACTGCCCGAACATATAGCCGATTTCGCGTCCGCCCGTGCCGATGTCGCCCGCGGGAACGTCGCAGTCGGGACCGATATGTTTGCAAAGCTCTGTCATAAAACTCTGGCAGAAACGCATAACCTCGCCGTCGCT
>CANQNY010000075.1 GCA_947625335.1 uncultured Clostridia bacterium
CATCGTTCCCGATGTCATCATCGGCTGCGCGGGCGGCGGCTCCAACCTGGGCGCGCTGGCGGCGAAGTGCATTACCGAGTGCGAGGTCATAGCGTTTGAGGACCTCGGCTGCGAGAGCGTAAAGCGGCTGCGGTTCGAGAAATTCCCGCTTATCGTGGCGATAGACTGCGCGGGCGGAAATATTTTCAAGACGGGCAGGGCAAAATTCGCGCGGGCGTAGCTGTCGTCGGGTTCGTGCAGCTTTGGCGGGGTAAAATCCGCGTTTATTGCGGGGAATTTCGGCTTTGCGGCTGTCGGCTCGGCAGGTCTGGCAATATTTCCCAAGCATGCGAAAACGCACACGCTGCGGCAAGCTGCGCTTTCGCGGGTTAGGCTGCCGATAATTATGGAGAATTCTCGCTTTAAAGCGTTGAAACTCACCGCGTGCGTGAGCGGCTGCGTATTATTCGTGTTCCGCTCTCCCTCTCGGCGAGTTGGCGGAGTTCGTGCAGCTTTGGCGGGGTTTAAAATTCGCGATTATTGCGGGGAATTTCGGCTTTGCGGCTGTCGGCTCGGCGGATTTGGCAATATTTCCCATACAAGCGAAAATGCACACGCTGTTGCAAGCTGCGATTTCGCGGGAAATTCGCCGAAATAATGCCGCAAATAAGGGCTGCGGACGGGTTTAATAGGCGTATTGTTGATAATTTGTGAAAAAAATCACAAATTTGTTATGAATTTAAAATAAATTCTTGACAAACCAAAATAAATATGTTATAATACTACTTGCCGAGGAAAAGTGCGGCAGGTTCGGGGAGAACTATGGCGGATTACCGTAACACAAGCGATAAAGAACTGCTGGGAATTATGCAAACCGACGGCAAAGCGGCGGCGGAGCTTATTTCAAGGTATATGGGCGTCGTTTTTTCGAGCGCGAGACGTTTTTCAGGCAGCGCGGATTACGAGGAACTTGTGTCCGACGGTATGCAGGCTCTGCTTGCGGCGGTAAAGGATTTCGATGAAACGAAGTGCGGCGAGGGCGGTTTCGGCGCGTTTTGCGGAACTTGCGTGGCGAATGCTATGCGAAATACCGTAAGGCGGTCGAAAAAGCACAGCGGACGCGTTTCTTCGGGCGAGGACGAGCTGTCTATGGTGCGCGATCCAAAGCCCACCCCTGAGGAGCTTGTTATTAAGCGCGAAAGCGAACAGAGCTTTTCCGAGGAAGTAAACGGTCATCTCACCGAGCTTGAAAGCAAGTGCCTTATAAGCGTTGCGGAGGGTTACTCGTATGAGGAGACGGCGACGGCGCTTGGGGTGACGAAAAAGGTTGTCGACAACGCTGTTGCGCGCGCGAGAACCAAACTTAGAAGAATTTTCCCGAAGTGAGACCGGTGCGCGGGGAAAGGTAATTTTCCGTAAGGAGCGGCTGGCAATTTTAGGAAAAATATGCCCTAAAAGTATAAGTCGGTGCAAATCCGACAAGGGTGATTAAATTTAATTAAGGGGTATTGCAAATGTACACTGACAAGACACTGAAATGCAAGGACTGCGGCGCGGATTTCGTTTTCACCGCAGGCGAGCAGGAATTCTACGCGGAAAAGGGCTTTGAGAACGAGCCTCAGAGATGCAAGGCTTGCCGCGACGCGAAGAAGAACGCAAGAGGCGGCGCGAGAACCTTCTACGAGGCTACTTGTGCAAACTGCGGAGGAATAGCGAGAGTTCCGTTTGAGCCGAAGGGCGACAGACCCGTTCTGTGCAGCGAGTGCTTCGCAAAGCAGAGAGGCGAATAATTACCACCCGGCTTCGTTACCACCGGATTGTACATGGGCGTACCTTGATATAGCATATGGCAAATAGCAATGGAATACCCAAAATTCATTTGGTAAATAAGCACAAGCGACAGCCGCAATACTGCTTGCGGCTGTTTTCCCTTATAAGCAGGCAATTTTTTCAGGGTATTTTCGGCGGTTTTCGCGTTAAAATATCGTTGACAAAAATTTTTGCGAAAGGGGAAAAACCATGAAAAAAATTATTCTTGCCGCGGCAGTTGCGGCGATGTGCGCGACGCTTTCGGGCTGCGTTGCAAACGGCGCAAACGAAAACGGCTTTTCGTCGGGCGGCACGTCAAACGGCGCTGACGACTACAATTCCGACAGTTCGGGAATGAACGGTTCAAGCGACGCGTCCGACCTCTCCGACAGCTCGGCAGACTGACGGGCAGTTTTGACAATTGGTAATTTATGACAGAAAGGACATTCTATGAAAAAAATCTTAGCTGCGGCGGCTGCCGCAATGATGCTCGCGACAATGCTCACCGCGTGCAATAACGACGACACTTCTTCCGATAATTCGAGCTCAAGCTCGTCAAGCTCGGAAAGCTCAAGCTCTTCGAGTTCTTCGAGCTCCTCAACCGAAAGTTCGTCGAGCGAAAGTTCGTCTTCTTCGGCTGAAAGTTCTTCAGCGGAAAGCTCCCAAGCACCCGAAAGTTCGTCGGCTGAAAGTTCAAGCGCTCCCGAAAGCACTCCGAGCGGTAGCGGCAGACCCGCAATTGACATTACCGATAATACGGGTTACGACTACCCCGACACCCGCGCGGGCGACATTATGATGGAGATCCTCAACACGGGCGACTGGGCTCCTATGGAGGTTATGTCCGGGGACTCGGTTGATCCGGAGTCGCTGGGTTGGATTTTCCCGGACCTCGATGTTGCGCCGTTTGACGACTTTTGCCTTGCAACCACGATTATGAGCGCGAACCTCTACAAGGTTGTAGTTGCCCACCCCGCAAGCGGGCAGGAGGACGCTGCGAAAGCCTCTATTGACGCATATTACAACTATATCAAGACCGATCCGAACGCGCTGGCTTACCCCTCGTTTGAGGAATCCGTTGCGGGTACGGTCAAGAACACGACGAGCGACGGGTATTTCTACGTTATCGTAAATCCCGACGGAGAGACTATTCAGAATTCCGTTAAGTGAGATAACAAAAAGGGGAGTTTATACGCTCCCCTCTATTTTTTTGTTCTTCTTTCGGAGTGACGTTATAACCAACCACAACAGGCTTGCCGTGAAAACAAGAATGCTTATAAACTGCGAAGTTGACAGTCCGAAAACAAACCCGCGGTATTCGTCGCCGCGCCAGAATTCCAGAATAAACCTCCCGACGGGGTAAATCAGCAAATACACGCACAGCAGCCGCCCGCGGAGGACGTTTTTCGTGTACAGCAGGAAAATCAGCCCGAACAGCAAAAACTCAAATCCCGACTCGAAAAGCTGTATCGGCACGCGCGGCACGCCGTTCGCGCTCTCGACCAGCGAGTTTGTAAACGTCACGCCGTGTTCCCACTCGACCCCGTAACAGCAGCCGCCCATAAAACAGCCTATCCTCGCGAACCCGTGAAACAGCGGTATAGCCACCGCCGCGCAGTCTGTCGCGAGGGCGGCGGGGAGTTTCATCTTCCAAATCGCGACGCCGCCCGCACAAAGTCCGCCGATAAGTCCCCCGTAAAACACCGACCCGCCGAAAATCGCCGCGAAACGCTCTATCCATTGCTTAAAGCTCTCGGCATTGAACAGCAATTTCCAATAACTTACATTCGTCAGCCCGTAAAGCAAGTGCATTCCCAAAAACAACCCTGCCGCGCCGATAAGAAACACCGTCAGCAGCGCGAGCCAATCGCCCGTTTTCTTTTTATACAAGTGCAGCGCCAGCGGGAAAGCCGTGAAAATCCCCACCAGCGTGCAAATTCCGTACATTCCGAGGAAAAATTTCCCAATCTGAAATCCGGGAAACATAAATTCACCCTTTCATACAGAAAAACCCCGCTGTTATGCGGGGTTTCGCAGTGCCAACTGTTAAAATCGTTAAAAGTCGCCAAGTTGCCAAATCAGATAAAGAGCATACCCGCAGCGCTGCCAAGAGCCGCAAGACCGCCAAGACCGCATACGCAGATTACGCTGATGAGACTCAACGCCATCAAAACGATACCAACGATAAGACCCGCCATAGCGATGCCCTTGCCGTCAGTTTCGCCGGACTCTTTAAACTTGTTGAGAGCGACAATGCTTATGATAAGACCCGCAAGTGTTACAAAGAAGTCAAGAACAAGACCCAGAATAGCCAAACCCTTATTTGTCATGGTAAGTACCCTCCATAAAACTATATGTTCGCGTTGTCCACGCAATATAAATTATATCACACAAAAGCGGCGCTTGTCAATAACGAACAACACAAATCTGTATGAACACTTTCAGCATTTTTTGTGAACTTTCAACAAAAATCACAAACAATTTTACGGATGATATTCAAGCAATTGCTTACATAACGAACTGCAAACGCACATCGGCGCGCCGGCGACGACCCCGATAACCCCGGCGACAAGCCCTACGATAGCCAACGTTTTTGACACGTCCGCGATGGTATTTCTAAGCGCAATCAACGTGATTGTCCCGAGGACGATCCCCGCTATTGACAGCGGAATTCCCACATACCCCGCGAACGGGATGACTGAGAGATAAAACCCTAAGCCTCCCGCAACAATCGAGATAATTGATAAAACTTTTGTTGTTTTGGAATTCATAATTAGTCACCTTGTAAAATTTGTGAAAATCAATACAAATCGGGATTTGAAAATGCCGCCTGGCAAACCGCGGAACACAGGCACATCGGCACGCCGAAAACCACCCCGCAAATCCCGCATACAAGCCCTCCGATAGCCAAACCCTTTGACGCCTCCGCGCCCTTTGCAATCGCGTTCAGCGAGATCGCCGCGAGGACGATCGCCGCAATCGACATCGGAACGCCGACATAAACCGCAAACGGGATAAAAGCGAGAATTATCCCGACAATTCCCGCGATAAGCGAGAAAATAGACAACACTTTAACCGTATCTGAGCTCATAAATTACCTGCCTTTCAAAACCATTAACCAAATTCTTCCATAAATTGAATTTGAGAATTGCCAAAATGTAATATTATATAAAAACATAACAAATTGTAGAACAATTCAAGCAAAAGCAATCTAATACTCTAATTATAGCATATTTGTGAAAATTTGACAACGTCATATACCACAAAATTCGACAATAATATTCGTGCAATTTAAACAAACCGCAAGTTGCACACAAAGCGTTTAAAATGTGTTATACTAAATGTATGCAACTTTTACGGAGGAAACTATGAAAATTATCAATTCCACGCCGCGCGCGGACGGCTTTCACATGCCCGCGGAATTCGCGCCGCATTACGGCTGCATAATGATTTTCCCCGAACGCGCCGACAGCTGGCAGTACGGCGGATATGCGGCGCGGCGGGCGTTTGTCGAGGTCGCGGCGGCGATTTCCGAGAGCGAAAAAGTGACTGTCTGCGCCTCCGAAAAGCAGTACGAAAACGCCCGCAGGCTGCTCCCGGAGCGCGTTCGCGTGGTGGAAATGTCTTCCAACGACGCGTGGGCGAGGGACTACGCGCCGACGTTTGTCACGGACGGAAAGACGCTGCGCGGCATAAACTGGGGCTTTAACGCGTGGGGCGGGCTGGTTGACGGGCTGTATTTTCCGTGGGATCTTGATGATAAAATGGCAAGAAAATTGTGCGATTTGTACGAAATTGATATGTACGATTTGTGCAATTTTATCCTTGAGGGCGGTTCAATTCATGTCGACGGCGAGGGAACTTGCATCACGACCGAGGCTTGTTTGCTCAGCAAGGGCAGAAATCCCAACCTCACAAAAGAGGAAATTGAGAATTATCTTCGTGAATTTCTCAACGTTGAGAAGATAATTTGGCTTAAAAACGGCATTTTCGGCGATGAAACCAACGAACACGTGGACAACATATGCGCGTTCGTAAAACCCGCCGAGGTGGTGCTCGCGTGGACGGAAGACCGCGCCGACCCGCAGTATGAGCTGTCTCGCGCGTGTTTGGAGACGCTCGAAAACACGACGGACGCGCGCGGCAGGCGCATTAAGGTACACAAGATGTTGTGTCCGAAACCCGTCACGATCACCGCGGAGGAGTGCGCGGGGCTTGACACGATGAATTTTGCTCCGACGCGAACTGCGGGGGAGCGTCTCGCGGCAAGTTACGTCAATTTCTATATCGCGAATAATGCGGTGGTTATGCCGATTTTTAACGATCCGAACGACGATTTGGCTGTCGATTTGCTCACAAAGCTCTTCCCTACGCGGAAAATCTTTCCCGTTTACGCGCGGGACATTCTCATCGGCGGCGGAAATATTCATTGTATTACGCAGCAAATTCCTCTTGCAAAAAACGAGTGATTTTGAGCATTTTTCAGATTGTCTATAAACATCGTTGTTAAGCCAAAAAATTCAGAAAATCCTGTATTTTTTGTTATCGATAAACGATAATAAAATTGATTGACAAAACGGTGATTTTTAAAGCTGAAAATGAGGTGATTTTTTGAAAAAAATTTGCATAGCGGCAGTTCAGATGTCAGTTCCCGAAACGCGTGAAAAATCAATCGAAAAAGCGGAGGCTCTGACCCGAAAAGCTGCGTCAGACGGCGCAAATCTCGTGCTGCTGCCCGAACTTTTCGAGACAAAATACTTTTGCCAAGAGCGCAGATACGAGTACTTTGAGCTTGCAAATTCAGTAGCGGAAAACCGCGCTGTTATGCGATTTTTGGAGGTTTCGCGGGAGCTTTCGATCGCAATGCCGATAAGTTTTTTCGAGCGCGACGGGAACGAGTTTTACAACAGCGTCGCCATGCTCGATTGCGGCGAAATGCTGGGCGTGTACCGAAAAACGCACATTCCCGATGACCATTTTTACCAGGAAAAATTTTACTTTTCGCCCGGAAACACGGGTTTTAAGGTGTGGAATACGCATTTTGGACGCATCGGAGTTGGAATTTGCTGGGATCAATGGTTCCCAGAGGCGGCGCGCTGCATGGCACTTCAGGGCGCTGAAGTGCTGCTTTATCCGACCGCGATCGGCAGCGAGCCGATAATCGAATGCGACAGCATGCCGCATTGGCGCAGGTGCATGCAGGGTCACGCCGCCGCGAACGTCGTCCCCGTCGTTGCCGCGAACCGCGTTGGGACCGAGAAAGTCCTTCCCTGCGCGGAAAACGCGGGTCAGTTGAGCGAACTTACATTTTATGGAAGTAGTTTCATAACCGACGAAACCGGCGAGGTCATTAAGTCAGCTGACCGCGAGTCTGACTGCATTATAATACACACTTTCGACCTTTCTGCGATTGATGAGGCGTGCTATTCGTGGGGAATTTTCCGCGACAGGCGACCCGAAATGTATGGAAGAATATGCGGTGAATAATATTCATTTTACCAGTCGTTTAACTCGTGAATTTGGCTTAAAATCGTTAAAATGAGCAGGAGATAATTTACGATTTAACATCTAATATTCATTATTATGTGCATTTATTCATATTTTTTAACGATTTCATTCACTCGAAAATTGTTCAAAAACACGCAAAACTCCCCGTATTTTCACACGGGGAGTATTTCTCAACAAACCGCATTATATAGCCAAAAACGCCTTGTCAAGAGCAGCTATCAGATCGTCAATATTCTCAATGCCGATGGACAGTCTAATGGTGTTCTTTTTGATACCCTGTTCGAGCAATTCGTCGTCGTTCAGCTGCGAATGTGTGGTTGACGCAGGGTGAATAACCAGCGATTTTACGTCCGCAACGTTCGCAAGCAGCGAGAAAATTTCAAGATTGTCAATAAATTTGCGCGCCTCCTGCTCGCCGCCCTTGACCTCGAACGTGAAAATCGAGCCGCCGCCGTTCGGGAAGTACTTTTTGTACAACGCGTTTGTCGGTTCGGACGAAATTGACGGGTGATGAACCGCCTCAACTTTGGGATTTTGCACAAGATAGTTGACGATTTTTAGTGCATTTTGCACATGTCTTTCCACCCTCAGCGACAACGTTTCCAGCCCCTGGAGGAACAGGAACGCGTGGAACGGGCTGAGCGTCGCGCCCGTGTCGCGGAGCAAAATCGCCCGTATGTAGGTGACGAACGCCGCCGCTCCGACCGCATCACTAAAGGAAATTCCGTGGTACGAGGGGTTCGGCGCGGAGATTTGCGGGTACTTTCCGCCCGCCTTCCAGTCGAATTTTCCGCCGTCGACAATCACGCCTCCGATCGCCGTGCCGTGTCCGCCGATGAATTTCGTCGCGGAGTGAACCACAATATCTGCCCCGTATTCGAGGGGTCTGACAAGGTACGGAGTTGCGAAAGTGTTGTCCACCACCAGCGGAATTCCGTGTCGGTGAGCCACTTTTGCGATCTCTTCGATGTCCGCGACGTTCGAGTTCGGGTTTCCAAGGGTCTCTATATATAGTGCCTTGGTCTTGTCGTCAATCTGTTCTTCAAGTTTCTTGGGGTCGGGTTCAGAAAACTTGGTGTTAATGCCAAATCTTGTCAGCGTATGGGCGAACAAGTTGTACGAACCACCATATATTGTGTTCGATGATACAATATTGTCCCCCGAACCCGCAAGAGCCTCGACAACGTAGGTTATCGCCGCCGCGCCCGACGCCGTCGCAAGCGCCGCGACGCCGCCCTCCAAAGCCGCAATTCGCTCCTCAAAAACGCTCTGGGTGGGGTTGGTCAGCCTGCCGTAGATATTCCCCGCATCCCGCAGTCCAAAGCGATCCGCGGCGTGCTGCGAGTTGTGGAAAACGTAGCTCGTGCTCGCGTAAATCGGAACCGCGCGCGCGTCGGTTGTGGGATCGGGCTTTTCCTGCCCCGCGTGGACCTGAAGGGTCTCGAATTTGTAATTGTTTGCCATAGAAATCATCCTTTCGGTTTTTTTGTTTCTATAGTAAGTATATCATATTACTAGGCTATTGTCAAGTTCTTTATTTCTATAACATTCTATAGGTAAAATCTATAACACATTTCACAAATTCATTCACATTTGGCGCACTTTCTGTATATTTTCCGGTTAATATAGTCCCCAAACAGCTTTACAATCTCAATTTGCTCATTATCTCCAAGAAACATGTAGCCATTCCTGCGTTTTTCAGCAAGTTCCTTGTAAACGATCTCCGCAGCCGTTTTCGAGATCCCGCAGCAAACCGCGATTTCATCTGCCGAGGACGCGCCGCAAAAATGCAGCACGACCTGCGGAGCGAGAAATTCTGCGGCGAAACAATCCGCGTCACTCTCGCATTTTTTGCCGATTTGAGGGAGTTCCAGATGCCCCAGCACGCAATGCCCCAGCTCGTGCGCGAGCGTAAACCGCCTGCGCCTTTCTCCACACGAATTCTCGTTTATCGCGATAACAAGCCCGTTTTTCTCCTTGAAACTGAACCCAAATCGGCTGTATCTGTACAAGTTTCTTGTAGTTTCCTCGTAGACCTCGGCGATCGTCGCGTAACTCACCACCTTTATTCCGAGAGCCTCCGCAGCTTGCAGCGGGTCAAGCGGCAAATCGCATATTCCTGCGGTTTTATACAGTTCCGCCATGGAGAAATTTTCCATTATCTTCCTCCTTTATAATCCGGAGCGTCCCAGATCCCGCGCTTGCCTTTCCGCTTTACAAGGCGAACTTTGCTCTTAACAGAGCCTTTTCGCGCGGCAACCGCCGTGACTGGCGAGTTTCTGCGCGAAAGCTCCTGCTCGGTGAACAAATCGACAAGCTCCCTGCCGTATTCATCAAGTTTCTTGTAGTTCTCCAGATGATTTTTCTCGTCGTCCGAAAGCGGTTCTTCAACGCCGAAAAGCTCGTTCGGAGTGCATTGCAGAGCCAAAATCAGCTCGTACAGCACCTCTTTTTTCGGAAAGCTGAAATCCCGCTCATAGTTCCCGACCGCGGACGCCGTGACGCCGATTTTCTCCGCAAGTTGGCTCTGCGTAAGCCCCAAGCGTTCCCTAAACGCCCTGATTTGTTCGCCGATATTTTTTGTGTTCATAATGCCTCCCGTCTGCAAGTTTCTTGTTGTTCAACCCTTGCAAAAAATTCCTCAAGCCTGTCCATCGCCCTTTTCCGCAGCTTGTACACCTGCCGTTCGCTCATATAAAGCTCTTGCGCGATTTTTTGCCAGTCTTTTCCAAGTATAAAATACTGGTACATCACCGCCCGTTCGCTGCCCGAAAGCAACGAAAGCAGCGAAAACGCCTCGCGTTTGCGGTCAACCGCCTCGTCGATAAGCGCGTTCACCTGCTCCTCCAGAGCGTTCAGTTTCGCGGTCATTTCCGCAAGATATTGTTCCGATCTGTTCGGAAACCGCAATATCCTGTGTAATCGCTCAATTTGCTCCACGCCGCACTTGACTTCAAGTTCACATTCCCGCGCAAGTTTCAGCGACAGCCGAAAATCACTCATTTTGTTCACCCCCGTTCAATCTTTCCTCTTATGTGAACATTATACCACAAGAAACCTGTACTTGTCAAGAGCTTTTTCATATTTTATTTTTTTGTGAATTTTAACAAAAATCTTGATTTTTTTGGGAAAATATAATATAATTAAATTGTGAAATTTAACCATCAAGGAGGGTCTTATGAAAGTTTTGCTGTTGAACGGGTCGCCGCGCGAGAAGGGCTGCACCTACACTGCGCTGACCGAAGTCGGGAAAGCTCTTTCGGATTGCGGCGTGGAGTCAGAGGTCGTGTGGATCGGGAGCGACGCCGTGGCGGGGTGCATCGCGTGCGGAGCGTGCGCGTCGCTGGGACATTGTTTTATGGAGGACAAGGTTTGCCAATTTGTGGAAAAAGCGCGCGTGGCGGACGGATTTGTGTTCGGAACGCCCGTGTACTATTCCGCGCCGAACGGC
>CANQNY010000076.1 GCA_947625335.1 uncultured Clostridia bacterium
ACACCGTAAATGCTCCGATACAGGGTTTTGACACCGACCGCGAGAGCTTTTTGGGACTGTATAACGGGTTTGAACACCCCGACGCTGTTTTTGAGGGCAAGCCGAAAAACTCCGTTGCAGAGGGCTGGAGCCCTATTGCGTCGCATTATATCGAGCTTGAACTGGCGGCGGGAGAAAGCCGCGAGCTGGTGTTCTGCTTAGGGTATGTTGAAATGCCCGCAGACGAGAAATTCGACACTTCCGGCAACTACGACGGCATAATTGCGTCCTACACCACCGACGGCGTGGGAAATGCAAAGCCGCTTTGCAATGTTATCAACAAGAAAAAGGCTCTGGCTATGATAGAGCAATGCAACACCTCCGAAAAGGCGGATAAGCTGTTCGAGAGCCTTAAGAACTACTGGGATAAGCTGCTGACGCAGTACAGGGTGGATTCTCCCGACGAGAAGGTCAATCGTATGGTCAACATATGGAACCAGTATCAGTGCATGGTAACGTTCAATATGTCGCGCTCGGCGTCTTATTTCGAGAGCGGTATCGGGCGCGGAATGGGTTTCCGCGATTCCAACCAAGACCTTTTGGGATTTGTTCACCAAATTCCCGAAAGAGCAAGAGAACGCTTAATCGACCTTGCGGCGACAATGCTTGAGGACGGCGGCGCGTATCACCAGTATCAGCCGCTTACCAAAATGGGCAACCACGAGCTGGGCTCGAACTTCAACGACGACCCGCTGTGGATGATTCTCGCGGTGGCGCAGTACATAAAGGAAACGGGCGATGTGTCTATTCTCGACGAGAAAGTGCCTTACGAGAACAAAACAGAGCTTGCGGACACCATGCTTGACCACTGCAAGAGGGCGTTTAACCACGTCTGCAAGAAAATCGGTCCTCACGGGCTGCCGCTGTCGGGGCGCGCGGACTGGAACGACTGCCTTAACCTTTCGTGTTTCTCCGACAAGCCCGGAGAGAGTTTCCAGACCTACAACAACAAGGAGATTTTCCCGAACCCGCCGTTCTATTCGCAGACAGCGGAATCGGTTATGATTGCGGGAATGTTCTGCTTTATCGCTCCTGAATACCCCGCGATGTGCCGTCTCAAGGGCGACGAGGCGGAGGCTAAGCGCGCCGAGGCGGAAATTGAAAAAATGCGGAAAAACACCGTTGAATTCGGCTATGACGGAGAATGGTTCCTCCGCGCATACGACCACAACGGCGGAAAGGTCGGCTCTCACGAGTGCGAGGAGGGCAAAATCTTCATCGAGCCGCAGGGCTGGTGCGTTCTGGCGGGGCTTGGCAAAGACAAGGGTTACGACCTCAAAACGCTGGAGAGCGTTGACAAGTACCTCAATTCCAAACACGGTCTGGTGCTGAATAATCCCGCGTTTACAAAGTACATTGTAAAATACGGCGAAATTTCCACCTATCCGGGCGGCTATAAAGAGAATGCGGGCGTGTTCTGCCACAACAACGCGTGGATTATCTGCGCGGAGGCGGCGGTAGGTCACGGCGACAAGGCGTTTGAGTATTACAGCAAAATAGCTCCTGCGTTCCGCGAGGAAATGAGCGATTTGCACCGCACAGAGCCGTATGTTTACGCGCAGATGATTGCGGGCAAGGACGGCAAACGCCACGGCGAGGCGAAAAACTCGTGGCTTACGGGTACGGCGGCATGGAATTTCGTGGCAATTTCGCAGTATATTCTCGGTGTAAAGCCGCAGTACGAGGGTCTGAAAATCGACCCGTCCATTCCGCACGACTGGGACGGCTTTAAGATTTCGCGTCAGTTCAGAGGGGCAACGTACAATATCGAGGTTAAAAACCCGAACCACGTTTCGGCAGGCGTAAAATCGCTTGTTGTTGACGGAAAAGCCGTTGACGGAAACGTAATTCCCGCGTTTAAGGACGGAGAGCATACCGTCGAAGTTACGCTCGGCTGAAAAGCAGGTTAAATTCAAACGGCAGTCCGCGCGGCTGCCGTTTTTGCGCGGAATTTCTCCCTTGATTTTTGGGGGGAAATATTGTATAATTATAGAAGTTGAAAATCAATTGCAAAGGAGCAAAAATTATGAATATCTGGCACGACGTAAACCCGGACAGAATAAACCCCGAGGATTTTATCGCTATAGTCGAAATCGAGCGCGGAAGCAAGAAAAAATACGAGCTTGACAAGCAGACGGGGCTTATTATCCTCGACAGAATACTCTACACGTCGACTCACTATCCCGCGAATTACGGTTTTATCCCGAGAACGCTTGCGGACGACGGCGACCCGCTTGACGTGCTTATTCTCTGCAACGAGCCTATCGACCCGCTCGTGGAGGTGAGGTGCTATCCTATCGGCGTTATCACAATGCTTGACAACGGCAAAAACGACGAGAAGATAATCGCTATACCGTTTAAAGACCCCAACTACAACGCCTACCGCGGGATTGAGGCTCTGCCGTCGCATATCTTCCAGGAAATGCGGCATTTCTTCTCGGTGTATAAACAGCTTGAGGGCAAGGAGACCGCTGTCGACGAAATTCAGGGGCGGGATCAGGCGGTAAAGGTTGTAAAGCAGTGCATTAAAAATTACTCAGAGGTGTACGGCGAAAACGGCGAGAAAAAGGTCAAGGCGGCGAATAAATGATTTTAGCAAGCAAGTCTCCCCGCCGTAAAGAGCTTTTGTCGGTAATTTCCGAGAATTTTGAAATAATTCCCGCTGTCGGCGAGGAAAATATCCCCGAGGGCACTTCTCCGAAGGACGCGGTTTTATTGCTTTCCCGACAAAAAGCGGCGGAAATATACTCTAAGTATAAAAATGAGACAATAATCGCGGCGGATACGGTGGTGGCAATAGACGGGAAAATTCTCGGAAAGCCAAAATCCGAGCAGCAAGCCCGCGAAATGCTGCGAACGCTGTCGGGGCGGACGCATACGGTGTATACCGGGGTGTGCGTGATATTCGCGGACGGCGCGCTAGAGAGCTTTGCCGAGGAAACGGCGGTGGAGTTTTACGAGCTTTCCGACGAGGAAATAGCCGATTATGTCGCGACGGGCGAACCCATGGACAAGGCGGGGGCATACGGCATACAAGAGCAGGGTTCGCTGCTGGTAAAGCGCATTGAGGGAGATTTTTACAACGTAATGGGGCTTCCGATTGCAAGGCTTTCAAGGGTGCTGAAATCAAAAAACAAAGGGTAATATTTTCCGATAATATAACGAATTGTAGGGTACGAAAGGGGAATTTGGAGAATTATGGGAAAACGCAGGCTGAAACTCACATATAATTCTCCCGTGATACTTACGTTTGCGGGGATATGTCTTTTGTCGCTTATTCTTAATATGATAACCCGCGGGCTTACAAACAGGCTGCTGTTCGTATGCTACGGACACCCAAGCCCCTTTGACCCGCTGACGTATCTGCGGGTGTTTACCTATGTGTTCGGACATGCGGATTTTGCACACTTTTCGGGAAATATGACAATGCTGCTGCTTATAGGTCCTATTGTCGAGGAACGCTACGGGAGCTGGAATTTGAGCATTATGACTGCGGTGACGGCTCTGCTGGGCGGAATTTTAAACTCGCTGTTCTTTTCAACGGCAATTTTGGGGGCGTCGGGCATTGTTTTTATGCTGATAATTCTCAGCGCGTTTACAAATATGAAAAAAGGCGAGATCCCGCTTACGCTTATCATAATCGCGGTTATCTATCTCGGGCAGGAGGTCTACAGCGGGCTTGCCGTGTCGGATAACATTTCGCATTTCGGGCATCTTTGCGGCGGATTTTCGGGACTGGGGTTCGGCGCGTATTATTACAAGAAAAAGTTTGAACTGAACGGGTAACGTTTTATACAAAGTTTTGCTCCCTGCATACGCGGGGAGCATTTTGCTGTCACGAATTGCAAACAAGGCATTTTGGAACAACTTTTGCGGCTGACCGAAAGCTGCTTACAACGCAGGTGAGAGTTGTTGACAGCCATACACGTTCACGGGCAGGAACGCGGGAAAGGCTTGGCGGCTTTCCCTTGCAGTTTATGAGAAACGCTTACAGCGCGGCTTCGGAATAACCGATTGCCCGAACGAACACAAACCGCCGAAATTGCATACAATGTGCTGTGAGAGAACCGCAACAGGAGGCGCGTTATGAGAATTTTATTTATCGGCGGCGACAAACGAATGAACTACGCGGCGGACTGCCTGTCCGACAGTTTTGATATAGCTCGGCTGGGGCTGGGGGATTATCCCGACATCGAGGGGAAATTCGGCGCGGTGGTGCTGCCCTGCCCGCTTTGCAAAAACGGCTGCGATATTTTCGCGCCGCTGTCCGGCGAGCCGCTCGGTTTCGAGGAAATTCTCCGCTACGCCGAGCCGAACGCTATAGTCCTTGCGGGCGGCGAAAACGCCGAGCTTTCGCGCATATGCGATGAGAATTCTCTGAAACTCGAAAACTACTTCTCGCACGAGGCTTTAACGCTCAAAAATGCGGCTCTTACCGCCGAGGCCGCCTTGGCGATACTTTCGCAAAGCACCGAAGGAGCGTTGCTGGAGTCCGAGGTTCTTATAACGGGCTACGGACGGATTGCGCGTTATCTTGCGGCAAGGCTCAGGGCTATGGGCTGCCGCGTGACGATTGCGGCGCGGCGGGAGGACGCCCGCGCTGCGGCGCGGCTGGACGGGTATCATGCGGTTTCGTTCTCTAATGCAGTAAGCATTTTGGGAACTTATGATTATATTGTAAACACCGTGCCGAGCGCGCTCTTTACGGACGTTGAATTCTCAAGAACAAAAAAAGGCTGCGTTTACGAGGAACTCGCAACGCTTGCCGAAGAACCGATAAAGACCTGCGCCGAACACTGCGGCGTTAAATATATTTACTCGCCGGGACTGCCCGGAAAATACTCTCCGCAAAAGGCGGGAGAATATATCGCTTTTGAAATTAAGGAAATGCTGAAATTTCGATAACATATACCGCGCAGATTGTGCGCCCAAATGCAACTTACAACGAAAGGATAAATTATGAGCGATATAGAGAAACTTTCGGGACTGCGGGTGGGATTCGCGGTCTGCGGGTCGTTCTGTACGTTCGCAAAAGCGTTTGCCGAGCTTGAGGAACTGGTGTCCTTGGGCTGTGAGATAACACCAATTATGTCGCACAACGCCTACACGCTTGACACGCGGTTCGGCACAGCCCAACAGCACGCCGCTCGTATGTTTGAGATCACGGGAAAAACCGTTCTCCACGAGATCACAACCACCGAACCCATAGGTCCCAAAAAAATGTTTGATGTGCTGGTAGTAGCTCCCTGCACGGGTAATACCCTCGCAAAGCTCGCGCTGGGGATTACAGATACGCCCGTCTGCATGGCGGTGAAGAGCCATCTTCGCAATCAAAGACCCGTAGTGATAGCGGTTTCCACCAACGATGCGCTTTCTGGGTCGGCAAAGAACATAGGAACGCTGCGAAACTACAAGAATTTCTACTTCGTTCCCGCAGCGCAGGACGATCCCGCGCAAAAACCGTTTTCGCTGGTAGCGGACTTTAAAAAGATCCCGCAAACTATCTTAGAGGCTCTGGACGGGCGGCAAATTCAACCCGTTTTCAGCGCAGTTTGACCCCAAAACCCGCCGTGAGCGTTTCCTCGCGGCGGGTTTTTGTTGATTGTTGACATTCGGGGAAAAATGTGCTAGAATAGAGGTTAGAGGTAAGAAATAAGAAGTAAGCCGCATTATTCGCTTACGCGAATAACGCGTGAAATTGTTTGGTAGAGGTTAGAAAGAGGTACAATGTCAAAAGTTAAAGAGTGGTTTATAAAATGCCTGCCTATGCTTATAGTTCTCGCGTCAACGGGAATTTTTATGCTGGCAATAAAAATAGTCGTCGGGATATTTTACGAGCCGAAAGACACGGTTTACGCAAAGGAATACGGCGAGGAAAAATACGTCGTCGTGCAATGTTATCAAAACCCGTCAAGCCACTATTATCTCCTCCGAGGAGATTTCGTCTATGACGAAAAACGCTACGACAACGCCGCCGGTGAACACGACAAGGCTCATATGGCAGACCAGCCGCTTGCTATTTTCACGCTGAACGAAACGCCGCTTGACATGGAAAAAACCACCGTAAAGCTCTTGTTCGAGAACAGCGGTCTTTCGACGTATCAGTTCGGAGAATTCGTTATCTACAGGCTGGAAGGCGAATACGGCGTGTTTGCGCCGCTGCGCGAATACAAAGAATCCGCTACCAACCGAAAAAACGATTTGTATGTAATTCGGCAAATGCTGAAAAACGACCGCTGGAAAAATTTTGACCTGCCGAATTGGGAAACCGAGGATGAATTCTTTGAAAAGCTGGAAAAAATAGAATGGGATCTTGACGCGGAATACATGGAGGATAATTGACCGAATGGAATATCTTGATAAAATTAGGAATTTCTGCATAATAGCGCATATCGACCACGGGAAATCAACCCTAGCGGACAGAATTCTCGAACAAACGGAAACTGTCGCTTTGCGCGATATGGAAGAACAATTGCTTGACAATATGGATATTGAACGCGAGCGCGGGATAACCATAAAAGCCCGCGCGGTGCGCCTGAAATACAAGGCTGACGACGGCGAGGAATATATTTTCAACCTTATCGACACGCCCGGACACGTCGACTTCAACTACGAGGTTTCGAGAAGCCTTGTCGCGTGCGAGGGGGCGGTGCTTATCGTGGACGCGTCGCAGGGTATTGAGGCGCAGACTCTCGCTAATACCTATCTTGCGGTGGAAAACGATTTGGAAGTCGTTCCCGTGATAAACAAGATAGATCTGCCCTCCGCACACCCCGCCGAGGTTAAAGAGGAAATTGAGAATGTAATAGGAATTGAGGCTGAAAACGCTCCCGAAATTTCCGCGAAAATGGGAATAAATATACATGCGGTTATGGAGGAAATTGTAAAGAAAATCCCCGCGCCCAAAGGCGACGAGAACGCGCCGCTGAAGGCTCTTATTTTCGACAGCTATTACGACAGCTACAAGGGAGTTATAGTTTATGTGCGCGTGAAAGAGGGTTCGGTAAAGCCGGGCGATAAAATTCGCATGATGGCAAGCAAAGCAGAGTTTACCGTGGTGGAAACAGGCTTTATGGGAGCAACGGAGCTTGTCCCCGCAAGCGGACTTAAAGCGGGCGAAGTGGGGTATATTGCCGCGTCGATTAAGTCTATCGGCGACACAAAAGTCGGCGACACGGTGACAAGCGCGGAGCGACCCGCCGATGAGCCTCTTGCAGGATACCGCGAGGTAAACCCGATGGTGTTCAGCGGAATTTACCCTGCTGACGGCGCGAAATACGGCGATTTGCGCGACGCTCTCGAAAAGCTGAAACTGAACGACGCGTCGCTGTCTTTTGAGCCGGAGAGTTCAATTGCTTTGGGATTCGGGTTTCGATGCGGGTTTTTGGGACTGCTGCATATGGAGATAATTCAAGAGCGTATTGAAAGAGAATACAACCTTGATATAATCACGACTGCGCCCTCTGTTGTCTACAAAATAGAAATGACGGACGGCAGCGTGAAAATGATTGACAACCCGACAAATTTCCCCGATGTAACGCTTATCGCGCAGTGCAACGAGCCTATGGTGAACGCGCACGTCTTTTCCCCGTCGGATTATGTAGGGAATATCATGGAGCTTTGTCAGAACAGGCGCGGGGTGTTTAAGGATATGAAATACATCGACCAAAACCGCGTTGATTTGCACTACGAACTCCCTCTGAACGAGATTGTATACGACTTTTTCGACGCTCTGAAATCCAGAACCCGCGGATATGCAAGCTATGACTACGAGATGATAGGTTTTGCGCCGTCAAAGCTCGTAAAGCTGGATATTATGCTGAACGGCGAGGTTATCGACGCGCTGTCGTTTATCGTTCACGCGGACAAGGCTTACGAGCGGGCAAGAAAAATGGCTGAAAAGCTGAAAGAACATATCCCGCGGCAGTTGTTTGAGATACCGATACAGGCGTGCGTGGGAGGGAGAATTATCGCGCGAGAAACGATAAAAGCACTTCGCAAGGACGTTCTCGCAAAGTGCTACGGCGGCGATATTACCCGAAAGAAAAAGCTGCTTGAAAAGCAGAAAGAGGGCAAAAAGCGTATGCGCCAGTTCGGCACGGTGGAAGTGCCGCAGGAGGCGTTCATGGCTGTGCTGAAACTCGATGAGGAGTGACGGGGGACTTTATATTCACGTCCCGTTTTGCCGAAAAAAATGCCCGTACTGCGATTTTTACTCGGTGGGATTTCGGGAGGAATTCTCAGAAAAATACGCCGACGCGGTAATAAGAAATATCCGGCATTACGGCGGGCGTTTTGACAGCGTGTATTTCGGCGGGGGTACTCCGATTTTGCTGTATAAGGAAATTTTGCGTATTCTGGAACAAATTGATTTTGAGGGAAATGCGGAAATTACCGTAGAATGCTGTCCGAACGAGATGAACGAACAAACTCTGAAAACGCTCCGCAGCGCAGGGGTAAATCGGCTGTCGGTCGGGGTGCAGTCTTTGTGCGACGGAGAGCTTTCCGCGCTTGGGAGAAATCACTCGGCAAGGGAGGCTGAAAATTCCGTTTTGCTTGCGGAAAAATCGGGTTTTGACAACATCTCCGCCGACCTTATGCTTGCAACTCCGCAGCAAACCGCGCAGACCCTGAAAAACACGATAAACAGGCTTTGCGCGCTGCCGATAACGCACGTTTCGGCTTATATTTTAAAGCTTGAGCCGAACACCGTTTTCGGGAAAAATCCGCCGCCCCTGCCCGACGAGGACGAAACCGCGGAGCTTTATCTTCTGGCAGTCGAGGAGCTTGAAAAGCACGGCTTTTACCAGTACGAAATAAGCTCCTTTGCACGGGATGGGAAATTTTCGCGGCATAATCTCAAATACTGGAAACGAAACGAGTACCTCGGAATTGGTCCTGCGGCGCACTCGTTCTGGGGCGGGGAACGGTTTTATGTGCCGCGCAGGCTGAAAGAATTCCTGAGCGCGGAAATTCAGGAGGTTGTTTCGGACGGCGTTCCGAACGCCCTCGAAGAGGAAATTATGTTAGGGCTGCGGCTGTCCGACGGGATACCGCGGCGGCTCTGGGAACGCTTTTCAAAGGCTTTGCCGCTTGTCCCCGAAAAATATTACCGCATATCGGACGACAGGCTGTCGCTGACATCCGAGGGATTTCTCGTGTCAAACGAAATTATCGCTCTGCTGCTTTCAAAATTGCAATAAAAAATCCGATGTTTAAGGCATCGGATTTTCGTTTTCTATCATTTTTTCTTTATACACAGGAAATTCCCCGCGAACCACAACACCGTGGCAATGCAGATGAAAATCAGCACAAAGACGTTTACCTCCTCGTGCCAGCGCATTTCGAGAACCAGAAAATCCCCGAAAATAGCCGTCAGAAACGGCAGCAGCGAAAAGTTGTCCTCAGCGTTCCCGTCAAAAAAGCGTTTAAGCATAATCGTGAAAAGAATGACCATTCCTGCGGACACCACAATTTCAACAGGGATAAACAAAAAAGCTATATCTATGTCCGTGTGGTACACCACGGGGATTGCCATGGAAAACGCCGTTATATACGCAAACGAAAGCCATTTTTTGTCGCCGTTGTGGGAAAGTCTGATGTTCTGCACGGTATGTATCGCCATAGCCACCAAAATCATTCCGTAGGACGCAAACTGCATTGCGGGAATAGTGCCGTCGGTGTGAACCATTCCCCCCAAAAGGAGAATTCCCGCCGCTACCGCGAGATTTCCGAAAAATGTGCCGCGGGGCTTGTAATCCTCGTCGTCGTGATGGCGCGCGGCGTCGGTAAACTTTATCACCGCGAAAATGTACGCGCCGAAAATCGCCAAAATCGTCAGCGCCATCATATAATAATCCAGTCCGTCGTGCGACGACGGGTCAGCCGAAACGCACACCACAAGGCTTATTATACGCTCCGTTGTGAGTATCAAAAAATACAATGCCATAAACGCGAATTTTACCGCGTTCGGTGTAAATTTCTCCTTCAAAACCAACCACTCCTAATTAAACCGCTATGTACTCCCCCGCAGTATTGACGGGAGCGACATTCAGCGTAAAATCACGCTCGCAGACAAACCCGCTGCCTTCAAGGAAATTTCTCGTGCAAGCGGCGGCTTTTTCGGGGGTGTTGTTCTCCCGCGACAAATGCCCCAGCACGATATGCCGAGTGCCGCTTTTCACGAGCTTTTCGGCGAATTTTGCACAGTCGTTATTCGACAAATGCCCGCGTTCGCTTAAAATTCTCCGTTTAAGGTCGGCATGATAGCGCGGGTTAAGCCGCAGCATCTCCTCGTCGTAATTGCTTTCGATAAGAACGCCCAGACACCCCGTCATAGCGCGCTCGGCGTCCTCCGTCACAACGCCCGTATCGGTGCAGACCGCGAAAAACTCGCCGCCGTAGCGTATCTTGTACCCCACGCTGTCCGCCGCGTCGTGCGACGTGTGAAAGCAGCCCACCTCAAACGCCGCGCTTTTATAGCCCGCTTTTGAGTCGTAAATTTTAATATCCGAGAGCTTTCCATCCGCCCGCAAAGCGTTTGCCGTGCCCTCCGTCGCGAAAATCGGAATTTTCGTGTGCTTTGTTATCTGCTCTAAAGCCTTTACATGATCTATATGCTCGTGAGTAATAAAAATAGCCTCAATCCCCGAAAAATCGGTGTCGATAAGGTCAAGCGCACTTTTCAG
>CANQNY010000077.1 GCA_947625335.1 uncultured Clostridia bacterium
TTAGCGTTCAGTTTGTTGTACGCGTTCAACGCGTTCATGTTGTGTTGTACTGCTGACGTAACTGAAAATAACACAAAGCGCGGGCAAAAAATTTCGTTTTCCTATTGAAATTTAATACTTTTTGTGATAAAATAGTAATATATATGCAAAGGAAAGGTAAGATTTTATGAGCAAAGTTGTAAAGTTCGGCGGAAGTTCTCTTGCCGACGCAAAACAGTTTAAAAAAGTTGCGGAAATAATCCGTGCGGACGAGGAACGCTGTTATATCGTGCCGTCCGCGCCCGGAAAACGCTTTAAGGACGACACAAAAGTTACCGACCTTTTATATCAATGCTATGACAAGGTGTCCGCGGGCGAGGACTTTGCTAAGGCTTTCGCGCCCGTGCGCGAGCGTTATGACGAAATTATAAGCGATCTTTCGCTTTCGCTGTCGCTGGAAGACGAATATGTGAAAATCGGGACTATGTTCCGCGACGGCGCAGACAGAGATTACGCCGCGTCCCGCGGAGAATACTTAAACGGCATTGTACTGGCAAATTATCTCGGGTACGAGTTTATCGACGCCGCTTTGGGTATTTTCTTTGACAACAAGGGCAATTTCGACGCGGACATTACAAACGCCTGCCTGGGGGCTATCCTTGAAAAAACCCCGCGCGCGGTTATCCCGGGATTTTACGGAGCAATGCCCGACGGCTCGATAAAGACATTTTCGCGCGGAGGGAGCGACTTTACAGGCTCGGTAGTTGCAAAAGCCGCGGGAGCGTCTCTTTATGAAAACTGGACGGACGTTTCGGGATTTCTGGTTGCAGACCCGAGAATTGTCGACAAGCCCGCGGGAATTGAAGTTATAACCTATTCCGAACTTCGCGAGCTTTCGTATATGGGTGCGGGAGTTCTTCACGAAGACGCGATTTTCCCCGTAAGGAGCGCGAATATTCCGATAAATATCAAGAACACCAACGCTCCGCAGGACGCGGGAACGCTTATTGTGCCAACTGCCGACGAAAAATCTCCGAAGTACCTTATCACGGGAATTGCAGGAAAGAAAGACTTTTCCGTTATCTCGATAGAAAAGGACAGAATGAACTCGGAAAACGGCTTTATGCGCCGACTTTTGCAGGTTCTGGAAAATCACGGGATATTCCCCGAACATATGCCGACGGGAATTGATACGGTAAGCGTTGTTGTGAATTCTCACGACCTTGACGGTCAGCGCGAAAAGCTTGAACAGCGGATAAAGGACGTTGTCCGTCCCGACCATTTCGAGATAATCGACGGGCTTGCGCTTATAGCTGTCGTGGGACGCGGAATGAAGTCCAAAAAGGGTACTGCGACGAGGGTTTTCGCGGCGTTGTCACACGCGGATATAAACGTCAGAATGATTGACCAAGGGTCCAGCGAGCTTAATATTATCGTCGGAATAGACGAAAAAGATTTTGAAAACGCCATCCGCGTTATCTATGATATGTTTATTTTAAGCGAACAATAAATAATTTCCGAAAAAGCCCTCGAATTTACAACAGAGGGCTTAAACGGTGTTTTAGCGTTTTTTGAGAGCGGGAAGGGTTATGAGCGATGAGCAGAGCAGACGAAATTTTTATAGACAATTGCCGTGAAATTCTCGAACACGGCGTTTCGGACAAAGATATGAACGTCCGTCCGCGCTGGGAGGACGGCACTCCCGCGCATACGATTAAAAAATTCGGGCTGGTAAACCGCTATGACCTCACGAAAGAATTCCCGCTGCTGACATTAAGACGGACGTACTACCGTTCGGCAATTGACGAAATTCTCTGGATTTATCAGAAAAAGTCGAATAATGTGCGGGAGCTTTCCTCGCATATCTGGGACGCGTGGGCGGACGAGAACGGCTCTATCGGCAAGGCTTACGGCTATCAAATGAGCGTAAAGCACCGTTATCCTGAGGGGGAATTCGACCAGGTGGACAGGGCGTTGTTCGATTTGAAAAATAATCCTGCCTCAAGGAGAATTCTGCTTAATATGTACAATCATTCGGAGCTTTGCGAAATGGCTCTTGCGCCGTGCGCGTATTCGCTTACGTTAAACGTGTCGGGCGGGAAGCTGAACGCGATTTTAAACCAGCGTTCGCAGGATATGCTTACCGCAAGTAACTGGAACGTCTGTCAATACGCCGCTTTGGTGATAATGTTCGCGAAGGCGTCGGGGTATGAGGCGGGGGAGCTTGTTCACGTTATTGCGGACGCTCACATCTACGACCGACATATCGACACAGTAAAACGCTTAATCGACAAAAAACCGTTTGACGCGCCCGTTATGACGGTGGAGGACATCACGGATTTTTACGCTTTCACAAAAAACAGCTTTAAAGCGGAAAATTACCGTTATCACGAGTTTGATGAGAAGATACAAGTAGCCGTTTAGAGCCGCAGTATTCGCTGACGCGAATACTGCTAGAGATAAGAGGTTAGAGGTAAGAGATAAGGTTATGGCAGAAGAGAAAAAATTGGCTTTACTGATAGACAGCGACAATGTTTCGGCAAAATACACGCCGTTTATTTTGCAGGAGGCGTCAAAATACGGCGAGCTTACCTGCAAGCGCATATACGGCGACTGGGAAAAGGGCGGCAACGGCTGGCACTTTCCCGCGCTTAACAACTCCATTCTCCCGGTGCAGCAGACCTGCTATATCGCGGGGAAAAACGCCACCGATTTTTCGATGATAATCGACGCTATGGATTTGCTGTATTCGGGAACGGTGGACGGGTTTGTGCTGGTTACAAGCGACAGCGATTTTACGCGGCTTGCCATAAGGCTCCGCGAGGCGGGAAAGCTTGTTATCGGCATTGGCGAAGTGAAAACCCCGCTTGCGTTTACGTCAAGCTGTCACCACTTCAGCTACTTAAATCAAGTGTGCGAAAACGCGGGAGATTATGACGAGAAAATTCTGAGAAAGGCTGTGCTGGACTACGTTCGCGAAAACGACGACGGCAGACTGGATCTCACGAAAATAAATGCGTTTCTTACCTCGCGCTATGGGAACGTGGATTTCAACGCGCTGGGTTTCAAGCGGCTTTCGGGATTTGTCGACAGCTTTCCCGAACTTAAGCGGAACAACACGTTTGTTACGCTTAAAATCCAACCGCAGGAGGATAATTCCCCCAAAAGCGCGAACGCTCCAAGCGAAAAGGAAATTACAAACGTCATCGTTGAGTTTTTGGAACGAAAAGAGGGCGGCGAAGAGGAGCTTAATAAAGTAAGCGACTATGTTACGTCAACTTTCGGGAAGATAGATTTTTCGCGGTTCGGGTCGAAGAAGTTCGCAAAGTTTATTGACAAACGTTCCGAGCTTGTTCGGAAAAACACCGTTGTGTCTTTGGCGGTAAAACAAACGCCCAAAGCCATGAAGATAACAAGCGAGGCTTTTTCCAAAGAGATAGTAAAATACGCCTCGGACAATATGCCCGCGGGAGGAAATCTCGGTCAGCTCAATAATATGCTTATTACAAAATACGGGAAAAGCTATGTGACGGATCTGGGATTTTCGGACTTCGCGGCGGCGGTTTCGTCCATTAAAACGGTTAGGACCGAGAAAAATTTTGTTTATATTCTAAAGGCTGAACCCGAAAAGAAAACTCAAACCGCTAAAACTGCTAAAGCTGCCAAACCCGCAAAAGCTGAAAAACCGGAAACTCCCTCCAAGAGGAAAACAGCAGCCAAGGCGGCTGTCGAAAAAGCCGATCTCAACACCGTAAAACGGGATATTTTGACAAGCTGCGCGCAAAATCAAGACGAGGGCGTGTCGCTTTCGTTTCTGGGAACGGTTCTTTCGCAGAAATACGGCAAGGATTACCTTAAAGACCTCGGATTTGGCACGGTAAAAAAGCTGATAGCGCAAATAAAGGGCGTTTCGGTAAAAAGCGACAAGCTGTATATCGACAAAGATTTCTTTGAACGCACTCAGCAGATAGAGGATTTCGTGTATAATTTCGCAAAAGACGCGGACGGGTGCAGCATAAAAATGCTGAGCTCCAAAATAAAGAAAAATTTCCCCGAATTTGATTTCAGCGACTACGGTTACGCGAAATTCAGCGATTTTATCAACGCGATTGACGGGGTTCGGGCGGACGGCTATTATGTCGTTCCCGAAAAGTGAGATAAAAGAGATAAAGGGGTAGAAAAATGTCAGCGGAAAAGGCAAAGGCACAGCTTGAAAAATACGGTCTGGGCGACAGAATAAAAACGTTTTCCCAAAGCAGCGCGACGGTGGAGCTTGCCGCAAAGGCTTTGGGCTGCGAACCCGCAAGAATAGCAAAATCGATTACGTTTCTTGTGAACGACAAGGCGGTAATGGTCGTGGCGGCGGGAGACGTTAAAATCGACAACGCAAAATTCAAGGCGAAATTCGGCGTAAAAGCGAAAATGCTTACGGCTGAACAGGCGGTTGATATGGTGGGTCACGCGGTCGGAGGAGTTTGCCCGTTCGGTGTGAACGAGGGCGTGGAGGTCTACCTTGACGAGTCGCTTAAGCGTTTCGAGATAATTTACCCCGCCTGTGGTACGGCAAACACCGCGGTGGAGCTTTCCGTTCCCGAACTTGAAAAATGCTCGGAATACAGGGAATGGGTTGACGTGTGCAAGCCGAGCGGGGGCTGATATATGAAAAAAGACGTCGTTTACAGTCTGGCGGGACTTTACCGCGATGAATTCCGCGTTACGGGATACCGTTTCGGGAAAGGCGAAAAAAGCTGCTGTATAATAGGGTCGCTTCGCGGCGATGAAATTCAGCAGCTTTATATGTGCGGGCAGCTTGTGAAAATTCTCGCGCATCTCGAAAAAAAGGGAGATTTTGCGTTCGACAGGGAAATACTGGTTATTCCGTCGCTGAATAATTTCAGCTCGAACATCTCAAAACGCTTTTGGTGCCTTGACAACACCGATATAAACAGAATGTTCCCCGGAAACCCCGACGGAGAGACCACCGAACGCATTGCGGCGGGAGTTTTCAAGGAGATTTGTCAGTACAAATACGGGGTTCAGTTTGCAAGCTTTTACATTCCGGGAGTGTTTGTGCCGCATGTTCGCATGATGAAGACCTGCAAGGAGAACACCTCTCTTGCAAACCTCTTCGGGCTGCCGTATGTGCTGCTCAGAACGCCGAATGCCGCCGACAAGACCACCTTAAACTACAACTGGCAGTTTTCGGGAACAGCGGCGTTTTCGGTGTACACAAACTCCACCGAAATGCTTGATACCGTCTCCGCCGAACAGGGAGTTTCCGCGGTGCTGAGATTTCTCTCGCGAATGGGAATTATCAAGTACAAGTGCCACGGCGGTTATATGGGAACAATTCTCGACGAGGACGATATGATGAACATAAAAAGCTCTGCGGCGGGAATTTACCGCGAGCTCCACAGCGCGGGCGACGAGGTCTGCCGGGGAGACGTTTTAGCCGAGATTATCCACCCCTACGAGGGGACTGTCGAGGGGGAAATTACCGCACCCGCCGACGGGATAATATTTTTCTCGCACAAAAAACCGCTCATCACCGAAAACGCCCTCGCGTTTAAGATGATAAAGCGGCTGCACAAATAAGGAAAGCCCCCGCTATTCACCTAGCGGGGGAGAATTTTAGCCGTTGATTGCGTTGTAAAGGTCTTCTATGTGTTCATAGTCGTAGGTTTTGCCCTTGTAGGTAACTGTAAGGTTTTCGCAGCCGTCAAAAGCATATTTGCTGATGCTAGTAACGCTGTCGGGAATGTCTATGCTTGTAAGGCTTTCGCAAAATTGGAAAGCCTGCATGCCGATCTCAGTCACGCTGTCGGAAATATCTATTTTTTTAAGTTTTTTGCAACCCTTAAAAGCCTCAAAACCGATTTCGGTCACACCGGCGGAAATATTCACGCTCATAAGGCTTTCACATCCGTAAAAAGCCTGACTACCAATTTTGGTCACACTATCGGGAATGGTTACTTCCATAAGACCTTCACATTCGCGGAAAGTAAAAGCTTTGATTTCGGTCACGCCGTCCGGAATGTCTATGCTTGAAAGGCTATCGCAAAATTGGAAAGCCTGCATGCCGATCTCAGTCACGCTGTCGGGAATATCTATTTTTTTAAGCTTTTTGCAACTGCAAAAAGCCCAAATACCGATTTCGGTTACGCTGTCGGGGATAGTTACGCTTGTAACGCTTGTGCAATCCAAGAAAGCCTCATCGCCGATTGCAACTACCTTTTTGCCGTCTATCTCGTCGGGAATATTAACAACAGTCTCGTTGCCCTTATAAGCGGTTATGGAAATCCCGCCCGTTTCCGGTTCATCTGCATACTCAAAAAGCTCTTCAACCGGTACGGGAGCAGAGCTTTCCGAGCTCTCTGTGCTTTCCGAACTCTCGGAGCTTTCGGAGCTTTCCGTTTTACTCTCCGAGCTGCTTTGTACGCTGCTTGAGCTTTCCGAGCTGCTTTCGCTCCGGCTGCTGTTTGATTCGCCGTCGTTATTGCATCCGCAAAGGCTTACCGCCAAAATTGCCGCAAGTGCCGCAGCCATAAACTTTTTAAATTTCATCTGTCAAAATCCCTTTCAAAAAATAGCTAAACAAATTATACTATAATAATATGTATATATCAAGGCGGTTTTTCGACAAACTTTGTCGGGCGAGGAAATAATTTTTTGTGAGAATTAAACAAAAAATCCCCCGTCCTTACGAACGGGGGCGGCTGTCGATAAAGCCTCATCTACTTCGTCAACGCAACCGCGGCAGCCACAAAGGCTAGCCGCGGTTACTTTTCCTCGTATCTAAGGCTTTCTCAACAGCCTTGAGAATTTTAGCCCGAAAATCTTATGCATAAACGCTGAACAGCGCGCCCGTGTTGTACGCGTATGTAGAGATCTTGTTCGCTCCGTAACCCATCGCGCTCGCGCTTCCAACCAAGGACTTAACCTGATCCGCCTTCTGGGTCACCTTGTCAAGAAATCCGCCGTACCCGAACGCGTATTTTACGTCCTGCTCGGTAATCTTCGACATATCGCCCAGAGTGAGCTTGTTGTCGTTGCCGACCTCAATCCCCGCGCGCTTTAACGCGTGTCTGTATGCGTGCGCGGTGCTTTGCATAATAAGCCCCTTCTGGCGAACGCTTACATCATCGGATTTATTCATTTCATCAATAAACGAGTTGAAATTATCAACAAAATCCTTTGCGGTCTTAGTGAAATCCGTCGCGGTAAACTCGTTCTCCTCCGAACCCAACCCGTGAACATAGGACTTCACCGCGGTCGCGGAATCTTTCACCGCCTCCGTAAGAGCCTTTAACGTTCCGGAATTGTCAACCTTTTCCGAGGAATCTGTGCTTGACGAAGTGCTGCCCGAAACGCCCTTTGTAAACAGTCCCGAACCGCCCGTAAGCGAATTTATCTGCCGAGCCTTTTGAATTACCTTATCGGAATAGCCGTTAGACCCGAAAGTTACCTTGACGTCGGACGCCTTTACGCCTGAAAGATCGCTGTTAAGCGTCAGCTTATTGTCCGCGCCGACAGTAATTCCCGCGCGTTTAAGGGAGCTTGAATACACCTTGGTGGAATTTACCATCAAAACGCCCTTTTGCAGAACATTTTGATTATCGGAATTGCCCACCTTGTCGATCATAGCGTTATAGCTGTCGACAAACGCCTGCGCCTGTGTTTTATACGCGTCAACATCAAGCTCGCCGCCGTATTTCAGACTGTTCGCGAAATCCTTCATAGACTCCGCCGCGCCGCCCGCGCTTGCCGACGCAGCCTTTATAGACTGCCTGGTGCTTATGGCAGACTCTTCGGTCTCGTCGTCGGAAATGCCGAAAATGTTCTTGTACAGCTGACTGAACTGCGAACGGAACTCATCGCTCTTATTTTTAAGAGAACGACTGTTTAAAAGATCGTTAAGCGTCTTTGTAGAAGAAGAATACTTCGCGATCTTATTTGTCGCAGAGTTATACCTGTTCGCCAGCATCGAGCCGTACAAGCTGTCAAGCTGATTTCCGTACTTCGCCTGAACCTGCGCCACGCCAAACTGAATTCTTGCCTGATTACCTACTGTCATAACAATCACCTCTCAAATAAATTACCGTTTTTACCTGATCTTACCCCCGCCCTTAAAAATCGGGCGGAAATTTATCCCGCGGAACTCTCCGCTTTTCTTACGATAGCAATGGGAGTCTGCTGCGAACACTGATCCAGCGGATTATCGCTGAACACCTGGCTTGCAAACTTCTCCTCATAATCCTTGCGGGGCTTTCCGAGAACCGTCGCCGCAATATCGTTTGCGTCTATTATAACAACGTCCGCGCCAATGTGCTTTGTAAGCCGAGCCGCGACTTCGTCGGGCTTATCGGGAGCCATTTTCGCGTAGGTGTTGTACGGAGGGAGAGTGTAATCGCACGGACCGTCAATCGCGCGTGCTTTCATGCCGCAGATGTTGTAAAAAACGCCGTGCTTTCCGAAAATCTTAGCAATACCCGCGATTATCGCCGCGAAAACCACCTTAACCCTGCCCACTTCCCGCACGCAAAGCTCCATGGTTTCCGGCATCGCAAGTCCTATGCCGTAGTTGGTCTTCACAACAAACTTCGAGAGAAATCTCGCCAGTCTGCTTACCTTAATATCCTTTACCGGGAACGCGCGACCCTGCGATATAGCCACAATCTTCTCGGACATAATCACCGTGTCGCCCTCTTGAATATATTCCCGAACGTATTTATCGAGAACGTCCTCTAAAACATCGTCCTTCGTGATAACGTGAGTTTTGACGGGATAACGCGCATAATCGCCGTAATCCGTCGAGATCACGAGTTTTTTGCCCTCGTTGGGCGAAAAAGGCATTTCCATTTCCTATATAAACTTCCTTGTTTATGTAATTTGTAAAGTTACGCGCCGTAGCGGCTGCGGTACTCTTTCATTTTTCCGACAAACTCCGCCCCCGGAATTATGCCGTCCTCCAGAGCCTTGATAATGTCCTCGATATTAACAATCGAATAGACCTTCACGCCGAACTCGTCAAACACCTCGTTTACGGCGGACTTATCGGAATTAAGCCCCTTTTCCGCGCGGTCAACGGTGATAACCATACCCTCGATACTGATTTTCGCCGCGCCCTGAAGTTTCGGCAACACCTCGCGCAGAGCCTTTCCGCTTGTCATAACGTCCTCGATAATAACGACCTTTTCGCCGTCCTCAAGCGTTTTCCCGACAAACACTCCGCCCTCGCCGTGGTCTTTGACTTCCTTTCTGTCGAAACAGTAGTTGCAGTCAACGCCAAACTTATTGTAAAGAGCGGCACACGCCGCCACCGAAAGAGGTATCCCTTTATAAGCAGGACCAAACAGCGTATCGGGCTTTAAACCGTGTTCGTTTATGCACTCGGCGTAATACTCGCCGAGCTTTGCAAGCTGTGACCCCGTCTTGTAATTACCGCAGTTTATGAAATAGGGCGCGACCCTGCCGCTTTTGAGGGTAAATTCCCCGAACTTCAGCACGCCGCTGTCCACCATGAATTTAATAAAACTTTCTTTATAAGTCATACCAAACCCCACCTATAATGTTGGTACTATAATTATAACACAAATTCCCCAAAATTGCAAGCATTTTAAGGAAATTTCATAAGATTTTTTTAACTTTTTCTTGACAGGACAACAAATTGATTGTATAATAAAAACAATAACTACATTTTGTGACAAAAAGGCTTTCTCAACAGCCTTAAGAATTGTGAATATGCCAAAGGAGAGACCAATGAACCCAAAAATTTCTGTTATTATCCCCGTATACAACGCCGAACCGTTTTTAGAGAGATGTCTTATTTCGATACTTAACCAAGATTTTGATGAGGAATACGAGATAATCGCGGTAAACGACGGCTCTGCCGACAAATCTTTGGAAATACTCGAAAATTTCTCAAAAAAGCAGGACAAACTCCGCGTTATTTCGCAAAAGAACGCGGGCGTGTCCGCCGCTCGGAATAAAGGGATAAGCAGCGCCCGCGGCGAGTACATAGCGTTTATAGACAGCGACGACTTTGTTGAGAAAAATTTCCTTTCCGCGCTGTATAATGCCGCGAAACGCTCCGATGCGGATATTGCGGTCTGCGGTTACAAGAACGTAAACAGTACGAACACTCTCCGCATAGGCTGCGTGTTCAAGCACCGCGCGGGAGTGTTTTCCTCGGAGAAAATGCTCAAATCGCTGCTTTTCGACATTTTCACGAGAAGTTACGTCTGGAACAAGCTGTACCGCCGCGCGCTGTTTACCGAAAATAAGGTTAAATTTCCCACGGGCGTGCATTTTGAAGATGTAATCATAATGCCGCAGTTGTTTTACTACGCGAAAAAGGTCGCCGTTATCCGCGGCAACCTTTATAACTATGTTCAGCGCAAGGGCAGTATTACGGGAACGCTATCCGCGAAAAGCATAAACGACTATGTGGCGGCTTACGGGAAAATCCGCGAATTTCTCCAAAAACAAGGCGTATTTTACGCGTACAAGGGAGCGTACCGCTTTCTCGGCGTGAAAATCGCGTTTACTGTCGTGCCTATGCTTATAGGCTGTTCGCGGCGCGACCCCGACCTCAACTTGCGCCAAAGCATTGAGTATTCTCTCAAACGTCTGCTTTTCGTGTAATTGAAACGATATTTGCAGTGCCGCCGT
>CANQNY010000078.1 GCA_947625335.1 uncultured Clostridia bacterium
ATCATAATCACTACAAAAAGTGTCTATCAACAGGCGGAATTCCCGGGCGGCTTACAATGACCATGCACATAATTGTTGCAGACGCAAACGTTGTTGAGGTTGTGATAAATCCCACTTTGGACACCGTAACCTCGGAGCAGTTAGAACAACGAATTGCCGAGCATAACGAAGACGAGCACAGTCACCCGGATATACGCGCTCTTGCGTTAAGCTCCACTCGAAAGGACATAATTATCCCAACAACGGGGTGGACAGAAAGCGAGGAGATAAGCGCGCTTTCGATTGATGTCATAGTAGACGGGATAACGGAAAATATGTTCCCGATGGTGACTTACAATCCCGAATTTGACAGTATAGCCGCCGCCTGCAAGCTAAATGCAAGGGCAAAGACGGGTAGCGGGTATATAAGGCTGTTTGCCGAAACCGCCCCGTCACAGCCCATAGATGCGGCAGTTATATTATTGTCGCCCTCCGCAAGCTTTTCGGGAGACGGCAGTTCCCTGCAGCCCGCCACGAAAGACAGGATCGGCGGGGTAATTATCGGAGATGGCGTGGCGGTGACTGCCGAGGGCAAAATCTCCGTGGCGACAGCGGACATATCGGCAACAGATGCGGACGCTGACGATATTATCAACAGCATTTTCGGCAATTAAGGCATAAACAGCATTGTGCCGTTTGCAAATAAATCTATCTTTTTAGGAGGAGTATAAAATGGCAGAAAATCTTGAAAAACTGGCAAGTCTGGGGGCGCTCAAAAAGCTCGGTGAGGCGGCGAAAAATGCTATACCTACGGCGGTGTCGGAGCTTACAAACGACAGTCAGTTCCAGACCAAAGACGACGTTGACAAGGCGATTAAAGCGCAGGTAAGCTCGGTGTACAAGCCTATGGGCTCAAAGGAGTTTGCGCAGCTCCCCGAACCCGCCGCGGAACTTGTCGGCAATGTGTACAACGTAACCGATAAGTTTACGACTGACGACAAGTTTGTTGAGGGCACAGGCAAAAAGTACCCCGCGGGAACTAATGTCGTAGTTGTGCAGGAGAGCGAAGAATACAAGTTCGACGTACTCGCAGGTGAAATCGACCTTAGCAATTACGTCGAAAAAGACGGCGAAAAGGGTCTGTCCACCAACGACTACACCACGGATGATAAAAACAAGCTTGCCGGAATTAAGGAAGGCGCGACCAAAACCGAAGCGTCCGAAACCGCAGGCAACATCAAGATTGACGGCTCGGAAGTAACCGTCGTATCTATCGCCTCGGACGAGGAAGCTCAGGCGGTTATCGACGAAGTCTTCCCCACCGAATAATCATCTACCGGGCGACTTTACGGGGCGGCATTAGTCGCCCCGATTTTGGGGGTGCAAAATGGCAGATATACCAACACTAAACGCGCTGCGGCTCGGACTTTCGCGGTCTAAGGAATTTTCGGGGCAAGTCGCCGAGGCTGCGGCAAATGCAATATCAGAACTTGACGGCGCGAAAATGGACAAATCGCGCGCCACGTCCGTGGTAATACCAACCGAAGGCTGGCAGTCGGACGACAATGCAGACTACCCGCTGTATTACGATATAGCGGTAGAGGGCGTTACCGCAAAGGATTTTGCAGTCGTGGCAATGCAAGAGGACATTGACGCGCTTGGAATAAAACATATGTGCGAAACGATTGACGAAACTGTGCGAATACGCGCAAACAAGGCTCTGTCAAGCGTAATTTCGGCAACAATCTGGATTTTTGGGGGTGAATAATATGGCATACGGAATAGTTATGGGCGGCGGGTCTGAAGACATTGAAAAAGCTCTCAAAATTGCAAACGAAGCAAAACAAGCCGCGAAAAAAGCGCAGGAAGCAGCGGGCGAGGCAGCGTCGTCCTGCGAAAATAAGCCGTTTACCGTTCCCGCGGAAAGCTGGAGTCAACTCGATACACCAAAAAGCGAGTGCAAATATTCCGCAGATATTGCGGTAGACGGTGTTACCGCCGACGACATTGCGGACGTGATCTTCGGGGTGGACAGCTTTGACGCGCTATCCGCGGCGGGTGTGTCTACGGGCGGCGAGACGGGCGAAAACAAGGTAACGCTGTATGCGGTGTCAGCGCCCGAAATTTCTGTTTCGGGTACTGTAATAATCTACAAAGGAGGAAAGTGATATGGGATATGTACGCACAAACGCCCCGGTAAAATTTGGGGGCGGCGGCGGTGGTGGCGGATCCGGAACACAAGATCTGCCTACTCACCCTAGCAGTATAAGCGCAAATGGCGGTAATCAGCACGTAACACTCACGCTCGAATACTCCAGCACCGACTTGGTGGACGGTGTGCAAATAAACTACAAACTGGACGGCTATCCCACAAGCCCCACAGACGGGGAGTCGGTCACGGAAATGGGCGCAGCGACTGAAATAAAAATTGAGGGGCTGACAAACTCTCTCACATATTATTTCCGCGTGTTTTTGTACAACGAGGTTGGCGGCGCGAAATATTATCAGACGGACATCGTCAATGCGCAAGTAACTTGTATTCCGCGCGCCGTGGAAATCACGGGCATTAATCCCCTTGTGTCAGCTACAGATCACATTGTAATCGTCGAAAGTTGCGCGGGAACAATATCATTACCTCAAGGGACTAAAATTATTTTAGGCAGCGGAGGGGAAAAGGGGGGACAAGGTGGCAAGGGAAGTGGCTTCAAGGGCGGTTCGGGCGGACACTCTGGCTATATCCAACAAATAACAGTATCCTCAGACATTGAAAGTCAATCCTTTACGGCAACAATATCTGCCTCACGAGTAGCTAATGGAACAAGCATTACTATAGGGCAATTATCATATGATTGCGGAGATGACAGCAATGATACAATTATACCGTCAAAATGGGGTCCGATAGGCGGGAAAGGAGGTCAAGGTGAGAGTAGCGGCACATTCGCCGAAAACGGATTCGATGCTTGCGGGGGCGGTGGTTCCGGCTCCGAAGCCCATATTGGTAAAGGAGGAAACATTGACGGATATGGAAACCACGGCGCAAATGGAACAGCACACACTGGAATGTCTGTAACTACTTATTATTGTGGTAATGGTGGTAAAGGAGGATATGCTGCAGGCGGCGGCGGGGGCTCTGGGGGACTTAGCAATCAATATGTCGCGGGTTCAGGTGGTGCAGGCGGCACCGGCATAATCGTTATACAGTGGGATTAGTAGGGAGGCGATAAAATGGACAGAGCAGCAGTAATCAATAATAACAAAATCGAGAACGTAATAATGATTGCGCCCGCAGCGGTTATCGCATTTAAAGAGGCTATCAAGTGCGAACATCTTATTCCGTGCGACGATACCGTTGAGGTCGGCGATACTTACGACCCCGAAACGGGTATAATTTCCCGCGACGGCGTGCGGATCTTCCCACAAAAAACTGTTGAGGAGCGCATTGCGGAGTTGGAGCAGACCGAGAACGATACCCAGCTTGCGCTTATCGAGCTTGCAAATATGATTGCAGGAGGTGACGCATAATGGCTAAAGTGTATGCAAATCAGATACGCCGCGGCGCAATAATCAATTCAGATCCGCCTCGGCGCATGACCATTGAGGACGTGCCCGAACGCTGGCGGGACGAGGTCGAAACATTGCTTAAAAAGGACGGTGCGAATAATGGCTGATGAGTATCTTTTGCGGTCGGTACACGACGAGTACGAGGCGCGCATGGGCATCGAAATAAAACGCCTTGCCGATGAGGATAATCGACAGAACAACCGCATTGATAAGCTGGAGAAACAGCAGGAACACATTACGGAACTGACGATTTCCGTCAAGGAACTGGCGGTTGAAGTTAAAAATATGGTCGGCGAGCTTGCGTTACAGAACACGCGCATACAGACGTTAGAGGCACGCGACGGCGAGAAGTGGCGAAAAATCGTGGGGTATGTCGCAACCGCCCTCATCGGCGGCGCGTTGGGTTTTGTGTTAAATACTTTGGGATTAGGGGGTTAAAGCATGAAAAACTTTAAAGAATGGATAAAAGCGGCGGGAATACGCGCGCTCAAAACAGTAGCGCAAACAGCAGTTGCAACAATCGGAACGACAGCAACATTTTCCGAGGTGAATTGGGTGATTGTTGCAAGTACGGCGGGACTTGCGGGCGTTTTGTCACTTCTTACAAGCCTTGCGGGACTGCCCGAACTCAAAAATTGAAAGGACGGCGAATAATATGGCAGAAAGAATTAAGGGCGTTGATATCTCGGCTTGGCAGGCGGGAATTTCATTCGACAAAATCAAGGCTGCGGGCGTGGAGTTCGCGATGATCCGCGCGGGGCGCGGTAAGAGTAAGGACAGTCAGCTCGAGACATTTGTTTCGGAATGTGAAAAACACGGCATAAAGTACGGATTTTATTGGTACTCCTACGCGCTGACGGTTGATCGCGCGAAAGAGGAGGCGGAGGCGTGTATTGAGTGCATTAAGGCGTACAAGCCCAGTTACCCCGTATGCTTTGACATGGAGGACCCGTCTCAGATTGACGGGCTGTCCAAGCGCACCCGCACCGATATGGCTATCGAGTTCTGCGAGACAATCCGCGCGGCGGGGTATACGCCCGGAATTTACGCAAATCCCGCGTGGTTTGAGTCGTACTACAAAAAGACCGAGCTTGTCGGAAAATACGACATCTGGCTTGCTTGTTGGACGGAGAACCCCGACAAGCCCACGAAGTACAACTACGGACAGCGTATCTGGCAATGGGGACTCGACAACATCGGCGGCTACAACGTTGACGGAGATCTCTCCTTTTATGATTACACCGCGAACAGCGAAAGCTCCGCGCCTGCCGATAATGGCGCGGTGACAATTGAAGTCGGAGATACAGTGATGTTTGAGGGCGGTCCGCACTACGTCTCCTCCACAGCAAAGGCAGCAACGGGCGGTGCGAGGACTTCGGGTCTTGCAAAGGTGATGAACATAGCCCCGAACGCCCCGCATAAATACGCGCTCCGCGGCATTGACGGCGGGTCAAACGTCTATGGTTGGGTGGACGAGGGTCTTGTGAAAGCCGTCGAGGAAACGAGGGACACGCTGTCCCTCGGAGACCGCGTAAAAGTAAAGCCGGGTGCAAAGACCTACAAGGGCGGCGGTCTGGCGAGCTTTGTTTACAGCAGTACATACGTTGTAATGCAGATCGGGAGCGGCGTTGCGCCTGACTACATCGTTATAGGCGACGGCACATCTGTTACAGCTGCCGTCCACGCAGACGATTTGATTAAACAGTAAAGGGACACGGCGGGGGATTTATTCTCCCGCCGATTTTTGTTTATTTTGCATAAAAATAGAGCCCGATTTTGTGAATAACGTAGAAAAATGCTCCAATGGAACATTTTTTTTACGAAAATATTTGCATAAAAAAATAAAAAGCGATATAATAAAGATATAGAGATGTGTAGAGATGTATAGAAATATATAGAGAATTGTAGTAAATTGAAATTGTAGAAAACAAAATGCTGAGTAAGGAGGTTAGTGATATGGCAACAAAAAGCATATTGAAAAATATTAAGGTTGATAAATCATTGGGGAAATCATTAGCATCCGCTTTGGAGCAATCTAAAGGAAGTCAAAAGCCTAAAAATGGATTTGATCAAACGCCTGATCGCATTGAAAAAGGGAACATCAAAAAATTTTTGGGGATTGACAAGAAATGATAGGTTATAGTTTGATTTCTTTGAAAGATATGATTTCCGAATTAGGGGAGAGTGATGTTAAAAACAGGCTCTCCTCTTTTTCCTCTCCCCTTAATTCCGATGTTGAATACTTTATCAAAAACAAGGCTATCGAATTTGCCAAACAATCAATTGCTCCAACCACTTTAGTTTATACTTCATATAAAGATAAACCGGTCATTTGCGGATATTTTACCATTACATTAAAGACATTTACTGTATGCAAAAAGGATGTTGGCTCCAATACATTCAGAAGACTTAAAAAGTTTGGTACATATGACGAAGATTATAAGTGCTGCGATATTCCTGCGCCGCTAATTGCCCAACTTAGCAAGAACTTTGAATATGATAACGGCAAGCTTATAACGGGCTCTCAATTGTTGGATTTTGCCATACAGGAGGTTAAAAAGTTGCAAGCCTTAGGCGGTGGAAAAGTTGTTTATCTTGAATGCGAGGATAAAGAAAGGCTTATAGAGTTCTATACAAAAAACGGGTTTAAGAAATTCGGAAAAAGAAATCTCGATAAGGACGAGCGCGACAAATTGGATGGTCAGTATTTAGTTCAAATGCTAAAATACTTGGAGTGATTATTATGAAGGAATTTCCGTAGAAACACCGCTTGAAAACGTACCGGAACTCAGAGGCGGATTTACAAGCAATCACAGCGGCGGTTTTTACTGCCGCTAACGTTTTGCAGAATTGTAAGTGCTGAAAACCTAACATATTTTTTCATTTTTAAGTTGTTAGGTGAAAATGTTAAGTGTCTGTTAGTCGAAAATCTGTTTTATAAAACTAATTACTATCATTCTAACTATTATTCCTATTGAGGATTAGAAATTAGAGCGTTTGAGAGAAAAATACAGTCTACTACCCGCATATGCGTATACATCACACGCGCCCGCGCGCGACTTTATTATAATATATTTTTAACGCAAAAAGCACCCGTCTCCGAGTGCTTTTGCGTTTAATCTTGGTTTGTGCGCAACGTTAAAACAAACACATTCCGCAACACTGCGATTTGTATAATCGAGTGTTCGGATGTGTACGCTTTGGTGGAACACAGAGCGCAGCGTTCGAACTCCTCGTTTTCCTCTTCCGCGGTGGTTAAATCCGTATAAGTAATAGGCGTGCTGTCCTTTGAAAAGTTGAATGTTATGACCGTTTTGTCATCATACAAGAAAATCGAATTAACAAATGTGTCTACCAGGCGCTTTTGATATTCGGGGTTGGTCAAATCCCCGTTTCGCAGCTCGTGCAGGTAAAAGAGGATATAATCCTTTGAGATCGTAACCGCTTTCGACAGGTCGTGTGCGGCGAGTTCCGCCTCAATCTCCGCGCGCTGCTCGTCAAGCTCGTCCATTCGCTTTTTGGTCGCATCGTTTATTATGCCCGCCTCGATAGCTTTCAGCAGGTTCGCGGTTGCCTTTTCAATGTCTTTTAACCGCGTCTTTAATTCTGTTTCAAGCGCGGCGGAGTCATCTGATTTGTTGTAATATTCCCACACGGCGTTTGCAATAAACTCAATGTTCTTTTCGTCAGACAACAGCTCAACAACCGTGTTGACGACAAGCTCTTCAATCCACGCCTGTTTAACAGCTTTTTTGTCGCAGGAGTGGGTGTGCTTTCGAGCCGAACAAGCATAGTAGTTGTATTTTCGCCCGCTTTTGCCCGTTCCGCTTTCACCCACCATTTTATTTCCGCATTTGCCGCAAAATAATTTATCCGTCAACAAGTATTCCATTTTACTCCATTTCCGCGCAGGAGCACGCTTGTTTACCGCAAGCATTTTCTGCACCTCGTCAAAAAGTGCTTTGTCTATAATAGGCGGCACTCCGTCCTCAACCCTCACAAAATCTTTATAGGCATATACCCCGACATATTTTTCATTTTTGAGAATTTTTCGGAGACTGCTTTTCGTGAATGGGTCACCGCGCTTTGTCCGAAGCCCCATTCCGTTTAATTCGTCGACTATTTCGACGACGGTTTTCCCCTGCGCATAGCGTTCAAAAATCAGCCGCACGGTAGGCGCGGTTTCGGGGTCAATGACAAATCTCTTTGTTTCGGGGTCTGTAAGATACCCCAACGGGCGGTTTCCGCCGGTGCTTTGACACTTTTCCGCGCTTGCACGCTGCCCGCGCCGTATGTTTTGCGAAAGCTGGAGGCTGTAATATTCTGCCATTCCCTCAAGCACGCTTTCCAGAATAACGCCCTCCGGGCTGTCGGGAATGCTCTCCGCGACATAAACCACCCTAACGCCGTTTTTCTTTGCACGGTATTTGTTAAACGCTATTTCCTCACGATTGCGCCCGAAACGGTCTATTTTCCACACGATGATGGTGCTGAACTGCTTTTTTGCGCAGTCTTTCAGCATTTCTTGAAAAGCCTCGCGGTTGTCATTCCGCCCCGTCATCGCGCGGTCAATGTATTCGTGAATGATTTTATACCCGTTTTCCCGGGCGTATTTATACGCGGCGGCAAGCTGTCCCTCTATGCTCTGCTCCCCTTGCCTGTGGCTTGAATATCGTGCGTAAACAACTGCGAGTTTTTCTCTATTCATTTTGCGTTCCTTTTTCCCGTAGTGCGATGCAAGCATCTAAAAACTCATGCGTACCGGGCGCAGGATTCTTAAATACTCCCATGCCAGCAACATCTCCGCCGTACTTTACTTGTAACTCAACGCCTTTAACTATTTCAACATTCGTAACAGTTGTATTAGTTTTTGCGGTAGATGCACCAACGACCGCCCCCGCTGCACCAAAAAGCGCGCCGCCTACAATCGCTCGTCCAATGCCGCCTTTTTTCTTTGATTCAACTATTTGCTTGTTTTCAACTACTTTGTTCATCTCGTAAGAGATAACCTCTGAAAATTTGTGGATCGGTGTAAAAACTTGCCATTCGGCTTTGTCATTACTTAAATGGTAAAACAATTGGTTGTTATCATCTATAACAATTACTTCGGTTTTCTTTCCACTTAACCGCCGCGTTTCGGTGAACACCTCAGCACGGGAGGTTATTATGTCGTGGATTTTTCGCTGTTCAATTGACAACTTATCGAGATTTTTCATATAGTTCTTTTCAATCTTGTTTAACTTTTTGTGTTCCATAATTTGCCTCACTTTCCGTTTAATAATTCGTCTGCATATAAGAGCAGCTTTGCCTTTTGTATAGGATCTAATGCTCTGTATCTATCTAACAACGCCGTTTCCTGCTCATTAGCAGGGGCGGCGTTTATTGTACTACCGATACTTCCAATGATGCCATTATTATTTGAAACGTCTCCAAAAGTTGCGTGCAGATGTTCTGCACTGTCGCGCACGGCGTCCTCTTGCTCTGTTTTCTTAAAATCCAAATAGGCCTTTATCGCTTTTTTGGTATCATAGTTGTTTTGCTCCAAAAAGTATTTCCATTGGGGTTGATTAAAAGCATCGGTATTTATACTTTTGTAGTCAATCGGTTCATCGACCCCCTTTTTCAGATCGTCAACTGTTAATCCGAAGTATTCTGCAATACGCTTAATTGTTTTGGGGCGCGGCAGCCCATCTGAATTTTTCCACGTTGTAGCTGCTGATGCAGAAAAGCCCAACTCGGTAACTAAGGCATTGAGAGAAATTCCACGATCCTCGCATAACCCCTTTACACGTTCATAGAATGTCATTTTTATACCTCCAAACTATTTCACATAATTTTCACGCGCTTTTCACACAATTTTCACATTATAACTATTGACAACCGAGGAAAACCGAGGTATAATGTATATAAGCGAAGAAAAGCGTACAACAAACACGCCTTTGCAGTATATTCCTTTTGCAAAGGTTTTGGTCCGTTTAATTTTGCTGTCACAAACATTATACCACTAAAACCCGCAAAAGTCAAGTGAAAAGAGGTGAAAACTATGGGAAAATATTATAGCTGCGAGGAGGTCGCCGAGCATTTTCGGGTCAAGACTGAAACCGTTTGGACGTGGATTAGGGAAAAGCGCATTGCGGCTATACGGGTAGGCAGAGGGTACAGAATTCCCGAAAGCGCACTTTTAGCCTTTGAAAAGGCAAACAGCACGATAACAACGGAAAAGGAGGACGGTGAACACCATGGAAACGGCAATCACGATTAACAGACAGAAAATTTCCGTAAAGGAGTATAACGGACAGCGCGTTGTGACTTTCAAGGACATTGACGCTGTTCACGGTAGACCCGAAGGAACGGCGCACAGAAACTTCAAGGCGAACAAGGGGCGTTTTCTTGAAGGTGTAGACTACTTCAGACGGAATTCGTCCGAAGCCCAAAAAGAGTTTAATGTAGTAGCACCAAACGGATTGATTCTTATAACCGAAACGGGTTATCTGATGATAGTTAAATCTTTTACGGACGACTTGGCTTGGAACGTACAGAGAGAACTTGTCAACAGCTATTTTAAGCTGCGCGAAACCATGCCGAACTTCGCAGAAAGCACCGCCGCGCCGATGCGGTTGCCGACCGTTGACGATTACTTAAGTGCCGCGCGCTCGATAGCGCTTTGTAAGAAATCATCAATGCATCTGGTGGTCGCTGTACTCGCCAAAGCGGGGATTACCGATTCGGACGAGCTTAAACAAGCAGTGCGCGAAAAAATCGGCACAAGCGATACGGCGGAGCGTTTGCAGGAGGCTCTTGACATAACGGGATTGT
>CANQNY010000079.1 GCA_947625335.1 uncultured Clostridia bacterium
TATGAAACTTATCGACGAGAGCCGTTTTTTGATGTGCTTTATTGTGGATTTCCCGATGTACGAGCTTGACGAGGAAACAGGAAAGATAATCTTCACGCACAACCCGTTTTCTATGCCGCAGGGAGGTCTTGACGCGCTTATGAATAAAGACCCGCTGGAAATTCTCGCGTATCAGTATGACATAGTCTGCAACGGCGTGGAACTTTCGTCGGGCGCGGTCAGAAACCACGACCTTGACATTATGGTAAAGGCGTTTGAGATTGCGGGTTACTCCGAGGAGGACGTTGCAGGCAAGTTTGGCGCGCTGTACAACGCGTTCAAATTCGGCGCGCCGCCTCACGCGGGTATGGCTCCGGGCGTTGACCGTATGATAATGCTTCTGACGGGCGAGGAGAGCATTCGCGAGATAATCGCGTTCCCGCTCAACTCCAACGCGCAGGATATGCTGCTTGGCGCGCCTACCGAAGTCACCGAACAGCAGCTCCGCGAGGTTCACATTAAAGTAAGAAAACAGAATTAAAAAAACTGCCGATTTTCCGTGAAAAGAAAATCGGCTTTTTTATATACAGCAAATTTACGCGTCGCGCTCGGATATGTTTTCAAGGTCGGCGTTTGTCGGCTCTTTATAGCCGATTTTCCTAAGCAAAAGCATATGCGCCATACCGACTACTATCGGAAGATAAAACGTAATTATTCGCCACAGCATCATTGAAACGCCCGTGTAGCTGCCGAAAATATCCTTGAAAAATCCCGCGTAGCCGAGCTCCGCCGCGCCCATCGCACCGGGCAGCGGAATAAACGCCGAGATCATCTGCACATACGCCTGATATGAAATTATCTGCAAATAACCCGAATTTTTCAGTCCGAAACCGAGATACAACGCGTAGGAAATGCTAAGCTGTAACGTAAGCTGTAAAATCGTGTAAAAACACGCCCTTATTATCGTCCAAAGCTTGCCTTTAAGGAACATAAAATTCTTGTGGAACTTGTTTATCTCGCGGGTGAAATAAAGCCGCCATTTTAGGGGATTTTTGACTATCTTCATTTTAGAAAGCAAAGTGATAATAGAATTTGCGGCTTTAAGAGTGCCTTTTGTCCACACGGCAATGCTTATCAAAAAGATGATAACTCCGAAATTTATCGCGAAACCGATAAACACAAACGGCATAAAACCCTTGCTTTTAAGGTCGCCGCCGAACTGCCCGAAACCGATAAGCAGCGTGAACGCCGAATAGACAGTCAGCACGAACTGATAAATAATAAACCTCGACAAAAGAGCGGTAAGTCCCGCGCCAAGCGGCACTCCGAACTGCGTGAAATAATAAGCCTGCATGGGCTGCCCGCCCGACGCAAACGGAGTTATGCAATTGAAATACTGCCCGATTATCGTATTTGTCCAGGAATGGCGAAATTTTGCCGTCGGGATAAGAAGTCTAAGCAGCGCGTGGATAGTCGCGCTCTCGCAAAGCCAATACCCCGCCATAAACATAACCGCTGTTACAAGAAAAATCGGATTTACAGCCTTTAAGGCGTTCAGGATATTTTCGGGCTTATCCACAAAAAACAAGTACGCCAGCATTATTACAAAGGCAATTCCGCATATAATAAGATTAAATTTGCCGCTTTTTTTACTGCGTTTTTCCATATTTTTACTCCATTCTGCCACACAATTACATTATAATAGAATTCCCGTCCTTTGTCAAGGGCTTTTTGCTTACAATTTCGTAATGTTCGCGAAACCGCTATCTTGACATTTTATTCAAAAAGTGGTATAATAAATTGTTACTAATTAGAATTAAAGGTTAGATTTAGAGGAAAAACAAATGAACGATTATAAACACGAAATTGAAAGACGGCGCACGTTTGCGATAATTTCCCACCCCGACGCGGGAAAAACCACGCTTACCGAGAAATTTCTCCTGTACGGAGGGGCGATTTCCCTTGCGGGAGCGGTTAAGGGCAAGAAAAACGCCCGTCATGCCGTGTCCGACTGGATGGAGATTGAAAAACAGCGCGGAATTTCCGTCACATCGTCGGTTATGCAGTTCAACTACAACGGCTACTGCATAAATATTCTCGACACGCCGGGGCATCAGGACTTCTCGGAGGACACCTACCGCACGCTTATGGCGGCGGATTCGGCGGTGATGGTTATAGACGCTGCAAAGGGCGTTGAAAATCAGACGCGAAAGCTGTTTAAGGTCTGCGTTATGCGGAATATCCCGATTTTCACGTTTATCAACAAAATGGACAGAGAATCCCGAAATCCGTTCGACCTGCTTGACGAGATAGAAAACGAACTGGGTATAAAAACCTACCCCGTAAACTGGCCTATCGGTTCGGGAAAAGAGTTTAAGGGGGTCTACGACCGCGAACACAGGCATATTCTGTCGTTTGAGGCGAACAACGGCACGCGGGAGGTTGAAAAAACCGAGATTGACTTAAACGACGACAAGCTAGCCGAGCTTATCGGCGAGACAAACTGCCGCACCCTTCGCGACGACGTGGAGCTGCTTGACGGGGCGGCGGAGGAATTCAATTCGGAGCTTGTCGCAAAGGGAAAACTCTCGCCCGTGTTTTTCGGGTCTGCGCTTACGAATTTCGGCGTTGAGCCGTTTTTGGAGAATTTTTTGAAGATGACTCCTCCCCCGCTGCCGAGAAATACCGAAAACGGCGTGGTTGACCCGTTTGACGAGGATTTTTCCGCATTTATTTTCAAAATACAGGCGAATATGAACAAGGCTCACCGCGACAGAATTGCGTTTATGAGAATTTGCAGCGGGCGTTTTGACAAGGATATGGAGGTTCTGCACGTTCAGAACGGGCGTACAATGCGACTGTCCCAGCCCCAGCAGATTATGGCGAACGACCGCGAGGTTATCTCCGAGGCGTATGCGGGCGATATTATGGGCGTTTTCGACCCGGGAGTGTTTTCAATAGGCGATACGGTATGTTCTCCGAAAAAGAAAGTGACGTTCGAGGGAATTCCGACTTTCGCGCCGGAACATTTCGCGAGAATTCGCCAAAAAGACACGCTTAAGCGCAAGCAGTTCATAAAGGGCACTACTCAAATCGCGCAGGAGGGCGCAATTCAGATATTCTCCGAACCGCAGAGCGGTTTTGAAGAAGTTATCGTCGGGGTTGTCGGCGTTCTTCAGTTTGAAGTTCTCGAATATCGCCTGAAAAACGAATACGGAGTGGATATTATCCGCGAGGACTTGTCTTACGAATATATTCGCTGGATAACCAGCGAAAAGCACCTTGCGGGCGGGCTGGACGAGCTTAGAAAACTGGTTATTACGTCCGATACAAAGCTTATACAGGACGTTAAGGGGAATTATCTGCTTATTTTTACAAGCGAATGGAATATAAAATGGGCGTTGGACAAAAACGAGGGTCTGGAGCTTGCGGAATTCAACCGCGACTGACAGAAACTGCGATTTTTCAGCGCAGATAAACACAAATATGCCGAATTCGACGACCGATTTCGGCATATTTTTTTGTTTCGTTGAATTATAATTATAGTACAAGCGAGGTGAAAACCCGTGACTGTCTATGCGGATGTTCTGGTCATACTGAACCTGTACATAAATTACTTTTTGATACGTTCAACAACCCTTTTGCTGCGGCGCGAGGTCTCGGTCAAAAGATGCGTTTTCGGCGCGCTCGCGGGAGCGTTCGGAGCGTTGGTGATACTTCTGCCGCCGCTGCCGTTTTTTGTCATTGTTTTGGAGAAAACGGCTTTGGGCGCGCTTATAACATTTATCGTTTTCGGCAGGCAGAAATTCTCGGATTTTGCCGTATGCGCGCTGTTTTTTCTGGTGGTAAGCTTTATTTTTGCGGGACTTGCTCTGGCACTCTGGACGTTTGCCGCGCCCTACGGAATGGTTTTCGCAAACGGAATTTTCACGTTCAATATCCCGCTTTTCGCTATTGCCTGCTTTACCGCGGCGGCGTATTTTACCGTAAGGCTTGTGAAATACTTTTCGGACAGGCGGCTGAGAAAAAATAAAATCTGCGCCGTTAAAATTGTCCGAAACGGAACAACTGTCGAACTTCGGGGGCTTTGCGATACGGGAAACGGACTGAGGGACATTTTCAGCGGAAAACCCGTTGTCGTGTGCGAGGCGGACAAAATATCGGGCGTTATTCCGCAGAATATTCTTGACTATTTCGGCGGCAAACCGAACGAGGGACTGCGTCTTATCCCCTGCAAAACAGCTCTCTCGGAGTCGCTTTTGCCGATATTTAAAGCGGACGGGATAATTATCGACGGCAAGAGCGCGGACGCGCTTGTCGGCGTTAGCCGGAATGTTCTCGGGGAAGATATTGATTGTATTTTCGACCCCGCAATTATCTCTGTCTGAACAGATTAACACGGAGGAAGAGCTATGCTAAAACAAATTCTTCAAAAACTGAAAAGCTTTATAAATCGGCTGTTCTTTGGGAAAAACAGCAGCTTTATTCACTACATAAACGGCTCCGAACAGCTCCCCGCGCCGCTTTCACGCGAGGAAGAGGAGGCGGCTTTCAAGCTTATGGAAACGGATTTCGATAAGGCTCGCGATACGCTTATTATCCACAATCTGCGGCTTGTCGTGTACATAGCGAAGAAATTCGAGAACACGGGAATCTGGCTTGAAGATCTGGTATCAATCGGGACTGTCGGGCTTATAAAGGCTGTAAATACCTTCAGCGCGGACAAGAACATAAAGCTTGCTACTTATGCGTCGCGGTGCATCGAAAACGAAATTCTTATGTATCTGCGAAAATATTCGCAGTACAGATACGATATTTCAATTGACGAGCCGCTGAACGTCGACTGGGACGGAAACGAGCTGCTGCTGTCGGACGTTCTCGGCACGGACAGCGACTGCGTAAACTCGCACATTGAAGAAGAAGTTGAAAAGCAGCTCCTGCACGAGGCGGTAAATCATCTCGGCGAGCGCGAAAAGAAGATTATGGAAATGCGTTTCGGGCTGAACGGCTGCAAGGAAAAAACGCAAAAAGAAGTCGCCGACGAAATAGGCATTTCGCAAAGCTACATCTCGCGGCTGGAAAAGCGGATAATAAAACAGCTCCGCGAGGAGCTTGAAAAAGTGTGCAATTAAATCCTGTTCTTTATCTTATTAAGCGCGCCTTTTTCCAGACGCGACACCTGCGCCTGGCTTATCCCGATTTCCTTTGCAACCTCAACTTGGGTTTTCCCGCGGAAAAACCGCAGACTGAGTATCCTTTTTTCGCGTTTTCCGAGACCCGAAATCGCCTCTTTAAGCGAGATTTCATTCAACCAGTTCATATCGTCGTTGTGATCGCCGAGCTGGTCGAGAACATAAATCGTATCTCCCGACTCCGAAAAAACAGGCTCGTAAAGCGAAATAGGCTCGCTTATCGCCTCAAGGGCTATTACAACGTCCTGACGCGGAACGCCGATTTCTGCGGCAATATCCTCAATTCGCGGCTCGCAGCCTTTTTGCGCTGTAAGCCGCTCTTTCGCCTGCATAGCTTTATACGCAAGGTCGCGCATAGAACGGCTGACCCGCACGGGCGCGTTGTCGCGAAGATAACGCCGCAATTCCCCCATTATCATAGGAACAGCGTAGGTGGAAAATTTTACGGGCTGGCTTGTGTCGAAATTATCTATAGCCTTTATAAGACCTATGCAGCCCACCTGAAACAGATCGTCCGCGCTCTCTCCCCTGCCCATAAAACGCTGTATAACGCTTAATACGAGGCGGAGATTTCCTCGGATAAGTTCCTCGCGCGCCGCCATATCGCCCTGCTTTACGCGCCTTAAAAGCTCCGTTTTCTCACTTTCTTTGAGAACCTTCAGCTTTGATGTATTTACCCCGCTTATTTCAACTTTATTGTAATACATAACCGACCTCCGACGTACTTTGAAGTGTACAAGTATTATTGTCGGAAATGGGTTTTGTTATTCCCGAAAATTTTGAGAGATTTTTACAAAACAAAAACCGCCTTGTTATTTAAGGCGGTTTTTAAGGCTGCCGATAAAACCGCATCTACTTTGTCAGTACCGCTATAACAGCCACAAAGGCTAGATTATAGCGGCACTTCCTCGTATCTGCGGCTTTCTCAGCAGCCTTTGTCGAATAATTATTAAGACTCTGTTTTTGAGTTTAATTTCTCGATTAAAACAGCCCCTAAAACGCCGAACAGCGCGCACACAAATCCGTATCCCGTCTGAATATTAAACCCGAACCCGTCGGGGAGAATTGCGTAAACCGAGCCGATTACCAATCCCATAAGCGCGGAGTACACCATAAGCTTGTTCTTTTTGATAAGCAGAGTGATAAGCTTTGAACCGAGGATTATCCCGATAACCGCGCCTATTGCGAACGGTATCAGCACATAGAAATTAAGCTCGTCAATGGCGGTGATTACCGTCTGATAAACGCCCAACAGCATCATTACAAACGATCCGGAAATTCCCGGAATAATCATGGTTACCGCGGCGACAGCAGCGCATACCACAAGTTTCAGCGAGGTTACAATATCAAATCCCTCGACATCCGTCGGCGCGATGTCAATGACGTTCAGATTATCCAAAACCGTAAGCCCTATCACCGCCGCCATTGCGATAATAAAAGGCACGAAACACAACGGCTTTACTTTTTTCTCCGAAGTGCCGAATTTGTAAAGCAGCGGCACTCCGCCGAGAATAAGCCCTATAAAGAACATATTCGTCTGTATCGGAAATTCCCCGAAAAGCGAGCCTAAAACCTTTGCCGAAAGCAATATCCCGCCGCCCGCTCCCAAGGCGAACGCAATAAGAAAACCGATGTTCCCGAATATCTTTTTAATTCCCGAAATCGCCTCGCAAAGCCTGTCAAATATCCCGAAAACCACAAGCATCGTCCCGCCGCTGACTCCCGGAATGACGTTTGCTATGCCGAAAACTATCCCGCAAAAGAAAAACTTAAGATACTCCAATGTCTTTTTCATAAAAGCTCCCTTAACTTAAAGAAATGTTTTACGAGGAAATATGCCGCCGCAGGGATAATTCCCGTTATAATGCTGATAAACAGCGCGAGAATATCCACAGCCTCCAGCCTGAACGCTTTGTTTACAAACGGAATGTAAACCAGCAAAATCGGCAGAACCGCGCACACGCCGACCGAGATTTTCGCGATAATGCGAGAGTCTAAAAACGATTTGAAATGCGCGTCCGTAACGTGCCGCAAAAGCACAAATCCCGCGTTGCTTATGCAGAATGTTATAAGAGCGCAGCTCCTCGCGAAATCGGAGTTTGAGCCGTTGTACATAAACAAGTACGCGAAAGCGGAAATTGCCCCCGAAAGCGCGCCGAACAAAGCCGCTCCGCCGATAAACCGAAGATTTAGCTTGCGTTTTATCATAAACTCCGACGGAGGCATATTGGTTTTTATATCCGCATTGTTCCCGATAAAGCCCAGCGCCGTAAGCGGCAGCAAAAGCAGAGTTATCAAAGCGATAACGGAGGGCGTCAGCATAAGCGCCGTCCCGCTGAACAGATTTATAATCATCAGCATAATAAGCGCGGCATAACCCGAAATCATCACCGAAACGGCGCGTTTGATGTTTTTATGCACCTGCCGCGCCTGCGCTATCGTATCGGCAAGAGTGCTGAAATTATCGTCGTTCATGATAATATCGGCAGCCTCAAGACTGCTTTCCGCGGCGTTTTGCGAAATTGTAACGCCAACGTCCGCCGCGTCCAAAATATCCGCGTCCTCCGCGCGCGTTCCCGTCATAGCGACAACTTCTCCGCGCTCCTGGAGCTGTTTTATAATAAACAACTTCTGTTCGGAGGTGATTTTTGCGTAAATATCGGCGTTCAGGTCGAGTTCCTCGTTATTTTTAAGGCTTGCCTCTATCTGCCTTCCGGTAACCACTCCCCTGCCCGAAATTCCTATCATTTTACCCGTAGATTCCGCAACGCTGGGATTTTCTTCTGTCAGCATTACAACGCGCACACCCGCGCGGCGGCAGGTTTTTACGGCTGCCGACACGGAATCTCTCAGCGGCGCGGAAAACGCCGCAAATCCGACAAACGTATACGAAAAACCCGCCGTGATGTCCTTTGCCTCGGCTTGTGCGTCAACGCACGCTACCGCCATTACGCTGCACCCTTTTGAATAATAATCCTCGCAGCGTTTCTTGGCGGCATACAGCGCGTCTCCGCTCATTTTGCACATCGGCAGTATCTGCTCGGGAACGCCCTTTATACAGCACAGCTTTTCGCCGCCCACGTCCCAGATCGCGCCGCTTAGCGTCTCGGTGCTTTCGGAGAGTCTTTCTATAAACACGTTTTCCTCATACACGTTCTTTATCTTCTCATCGAAAAACGCCGCTTTTACCATCAAAGCCTTGACCGCGGGGTCTTGGGAATTAGGTTCGCACGCCAAAGCCGCGACTTTATACAAAAGCTCCTCGCTGCGGGCGTAAATTCCGCGCACCTCAAGCCTGTTTTTCGAGATTGCGCCCTCTTTTTCAACGCATAAAACGGAAAGGGAATTGAGTTTCTCAATATCGGAAAACGACTTTACCACCGCGCCGCCTTTGAGGAGATCCATAGCTCCTTTGGTGTAATAAAGCCTTATCACCGCGCCTATTGCCGTGGGAATAAAGCACAGCCCCAGCGAAACTCCGCAAAGAGCCGCGGGAACAGCCTCGCTGCCGCCGACAAGCCTTGCCAGAAACGAAATTAAAGTCAGCACCAAAGCAATAGCGCCCGCCGCCAGAACCGTTGCGCGGACAACTTTTTCAAGCGTTGTGAAATACGAATGACGATCGGGAGCGTAACCGAGCCGCTGGTACATTTTGGTATCAACGCCCGTCGCGGTAACTCTGCACACGGCAATTCCCGTAAGAATAGTCGTCCCGCTGTAAACGAACGAGGGTTTCAGTTCGTTTTCGGAAATAGCTCCGACATACTTTGCCGCGGGAATATCCGAACCGTTAAGAATTCTCTCGTCCGCCGTAAGGTCCTGCGATTCCAGAATAAACGCGTCCGCAGGCACTCTCTCTCCCGATTGAACCACAATTGTGTCCTCCGGGACGATGTATTTTTTCTCGATAAGCTCCAGTCTGCCGTTCCGAATTACGCGAAACTTCGTTATCGAGCTTTCCTTTATTTCGCGCAAACGCTCGTCGCAGGATTTTCTGCAATAAATTTCAACCGCAAGATACAGCGCGTCAAGCAGAATTGTCACAATTCCCGCGCCGATAGTCCCCGCAAAAAAGCAAAGCAGCCCCGCCGCAAACATAAGAACAGCCGCGGGCGACAGCAAGACCTCGCGGTATAAAAATCCGTTGTCGGTCTTGGACTCCTTTTTATATGTATTCAGACCGTACATCGAGAGATTTTTTTCAACCTCGCTTGCTGTCAGTCCGAAATAATCTTCATTAAAATCAAAAAACTGAGCCATAAAATTTCTTCTTCCTGTATATTTAATGAGAGTATACTCTCTTTTATTATCTCATATTTCAGCGAAAAAATCAAGTGATTGTCCGATTTTTGGCTATTTGGGCAAATTTTGTCCGAAAAATCAGGGAATTTAATAGCACTTGCACAATTTTTCGTGTAACGTGTTACATTACAACCCGTCCCAGAGAAATTTTTCCAAATCGACGGTGTTGTCCGAACGGACTTCAACGCCCTCCGCGCGCAAAAGCCGCGCTTGTTCGTCCTCGCCGCCGAAAGCGAACGCGGGAGCAAGCCCTCCAAAACGATTTACCACGCGAAAGCACGGAATATGTTCGGGGTCGGGGTTCGAGTGCAGCGCGTAGCCCACGACTCTTGCCCAGCGCGGATTTCCCGCCATACAGGCTATTTGCCCGTAAGTGGCGACTTTCCCGCGCGGTATCTTTCTCACAACCTCGTAAATTCTCTCAAATGCGCCCATGACTACACCTCACGTTTATCATTAGTGTAAAGTATGCGAATGTAATCGCTGTCCCGCGCGTCCATGTCGCCCAAAAACATTCGCTGATGTTCGGGAACAGCCTCGTATGCCTTACGGAGCTTGTTTTTGTGATACTCTGACGGCTCTGTAAGGTAGTTAAAATACGCCTGCCGCGCAAGGCTGAACGCGTCGGGAATATTTCTCAGGCGCAGCGACTCGTTTTCAAGCTCCTTTAACTTCTCGGCTTTCGGAACTTCATAGATTGTCTTGCAGACAGCGTTCCCAAGCGCGCCGAAGCTTACGCTCTCGTTCTCTTTCGGGGACGTGCAAAGCGTGCCTTCATCAAAAAGTTCCCGAATTCTCTCAAACGAAAAATAATCGTCAAGACCGTCGACAGAAAATGTCCCGTCCGCGAAAGCCGTGACCGACGTAAGTAATATTTC
>CANQNY010000080.1 GCA_947625335.1 uncultured Clostridia bacterium
CAGCGCAAAAAAAATATCCTATAATTTAGATAACAAGTGAAGAAGAAAAACGTTGAGGCCTTAATTAACAAATATTAATATTGCTATAATTTAAATTAATTGCGCGTAAGACTTGACAACTGCAAGCGGCGCGGAGGTATATATATTATGAATTATTACGCACAAGGCAAAAAAATGTGGCACTATCCTTCTGCTTCTACAATTGAGAGATTGAAAAAGCGCGGCTATGTTCAGATAATTTGGCAGAATGGCGACTTTCTATGCTTATAATGGAGGTAAAAAAATGTTTGAAAATTATTCTTTTTTAAGTTATTCAGAAAAAGCGTCCGGCCGCATGTATATCATTCAAGAGTCAATGAACGAAGATATATCCCTTTCCTCAATGGATATTGAGAGAGTGTTAGAGTCATTAGCGCGCCAAAAAAAATCATACGTTTACACATGGCCAGAGGTCCTTATGGACCTTGACGCTTGGGCTTTGAAAAACAATATACCGCGCTTCGACGACCTCGCCGACGACACAGGAAAAAAGAAGCATATACCCGTTGAAAGCTTTGCCTACTCTTACAGGGATAGCGACGTCCAGACACTATCGCGTAAATTCTGGGTTAGGACTTTTGATATTCGGGGCAGAAACGTCGTTCGGTCAATAACTTTTTTGGATATTGTCCCCATGTTGGGAAAGCGCGAAAATGCTACCGTGTTCGGGAATTCTGGCTGGGAAATCCTAATCAATTTTAATAGATTTTTCAAAAAAATTTTTGCCGGCCAAGACTTGTTGGCCGCAGCCAGACCCGTTGCATGGACATTGGGGAGCGCCGCGCGTCAGTTATATTTTAAGTATAAGTATCCAGACGGCGGCGGATTGCGTGAATATCAGCGCACACACCCCACAAACGAAAGATTAGACAACGACATGCGCATGAATGGCGCATTAATGGGCGGCCTGATTTATGCCAATACGCAAAAAGCATGCGGAAAAATTTATAAATTAGATATCAGAAGCTGTTTTCCACATCTTCAAAAATTCGCCGGCGAAATTTTTATTGAAAAATGTGGTGAATTAAATATGTTTGACTCGCAAATTTTTAAAGTTAAACGCTTAACTTTAAGCGTCAGGAGAGGTTGTCTGCCTCTTTATGGCAATATCATCGATTATAAAGATAAATGGATTTTTTCTGAATGGTTAAATGCCGTATTGGACTTTTACGACCCTTTGGATATGGATATTTATCCCCAAAAAATTTACAACATAAAAAATGTAGAAGACGAGGCCGTAAATAGATTTGTTGATAGCCTTTTCCGGATAAAAGAGGAAGCGGCGACTCAGGAAGAGCGCTTTATTGCAAAGCTCTTTTTAAACTCCTTGCATGGTAAATTTGTTCAATCCACTCTACGCCAAGATTTTGAATACAAAATCGATACAAACACACAATGTGTTGAAAAAGTCTACAAGGAGGATATTTTAAATAATTGGGACGGCGGACACTTTGATTTTATCCGCGGCGCATATATATACATGTATAGCAACGTGCTTATAATGCATAAGGTAGATATGATAATGTGCATATTGAACATTAAATTCGCTGATATACTATATATTGACACCGATTGCATTATATTTAAAGGCCGCGACGAGCCCTCGTTTAAATCTCGCGTCCTCGCCCTCACAGGTCCTTTTCTGGGTGACTTTAAATTAGAGGCAGAGTGGGACATGTTTAAAGCATTTGGACCTAAACAATATTTCGGTTCAAAAAATATTGTGAAAAGCTCTTCGGATTTTAAGATCGTGTGCTCGGGAATAAATAATGCGTTGCTAAATGAGCCATTTTTCGACGACGATTTCGCCGGCGAAGAGGGCTTCCAAACGACCGGCGAAAGTATTTATAGCCGGCTTACGGCGCCAGAATTTTGCGTAATTCAACGTGAGCTCCGCCGCACAGCTAACGGCGGAGAATGGGTAACGGTTTCAAAAAAATTTCGAAAACCCGAGGAGGAAAAATTATGAAAAAATCTTTAATTGAAAAAAAGTTAAAAAATTTTTTGGAAGTATTGGAATCCAAAATGATAAAAGAAGAATGTAGGTATTATTACGGCGTCACCGTCACCGGTGACAGTGATAGTGACTTTGCCCACATTGATTTAATTTTTGATAAAATTTTGTTTAAATTAAAAATTTATAACATTGGCGCGAAAAAAAATGTATCATGCATATTTTCAATAAAGATAAATAAAGGATCGATTGATTATCCGAATATTGTGTCAGAGATTAATCGGTATGTTAATCCTAATCGTTTCCAAAATTTGACAGGCGTATTAGACATGTTCGAATTAACCGTCCTAACATATTTAATGACAAAGGAGGCGTGTACAAATGCCGATTTATGACCCCAGAAAGGGTCGGAATCTAACAGCGGCCGAAATAAAAAGAGAGATAAAAGCTCTGGCGGATTTAAACGAAAGTGAATACAAAAAGGCCCGTGACGTCTTCCGGCTCCGGCTCCGAAACTACGAGACCACTTTAAATACAAAGAGGTCAAGAAATACTTCGGAAGAGTGGCTTCGCATACTCCGCCGCCGCGTTTACAATGTTGAACTTTTGGGCTATCAACAGACGATAGAATCCACGCCGGCAACGTCCACAGGTGCATTTAGACGTGCATATGAAGCGTCCGGTCGCGCTTCAAAAAACGTTGAATCTCGGGCGATCGAAAATCTCGTAAATTATGATTTTAAAGAATTTTTGAACAAAAGCGCAAAAGGGCGTAAGGAGTGGGAAGAGTTCGCGTACGCGACCAATACAGAGGGTCAAAGGATATTGCGGTCAGACCTTACAGCGGCGCAGGCTTTGAAAAAATTAAATGAATTGGCTAACGATTTACATTTAAGGCAAGCGGCATTGATTGCAGCGACGGGCCGAAGTCGCCGCGAAGTTGGGTCAGATTAGAGGAGGATAGATATAATGGGCAAACTTCAAGAATTTGCTTTATGGCATATATCTAATTTTTACTTTGCCAAAAGCGGAAAAGGTATAATTTTAAGCATTCGAAAAAATACAAATACAGGAGGCGAATATATCCGTTGCTATGTGCCATTTAAGTCGGGATTTTCGCAAACGCCAACGGCAAGCGTTTCCGGACCCGACCGCACAAATAACGGCAACAGATATGCCACGGTAAAGGTCCCCGTTGAACGCATTTTCGAATCAGACGATTAAAAAATTTTTTCAACAAAATGTTAATAAAGATTGACATTTTGTTTTTTTTTTATATAATAAAACTGACGAAGCATTACGATACATTTGCGCGAACCCAATTCATGTGGAAAATTGGATTGAGTCATACCCGGGCCTCCGGCCGCAAACATTGTAGGGCGCTATGTCACAACAAGAGCCGCCGCCGACGCAGAGTCTGCGGCGGCAAATACGGAGGTTATGGATATGGAAGAAAAAGAAAAATCTTTGCCAGAGCCGAAGCCAGAGCCGAAGCCAGAGCCGAAGCCAGAGCCGAAGCCAGAGCCGAAGCCAGAGCCGAAGCCAGACGATTCTAAAAGCGTCATGGACATTGTAAGGGAAGAGCTGGACGCAAAGTATGAAAAGCAAGTAAAAGATTTAGAAGCGGCTGTTAAAGAGCGAGACGACCTTATACGCGGCCTTATCACCGGAGAAGATTATAAGGGCGGAAAGCCTTTAACGATCGCCGAAAAAATAAATAAAAAACGGGAGAATATTACAAAATGGTAACACCAGCAAACGGGCAAGAAGACTTTCCGGCCACGGCAAACGAATATATTGCCGCCGTCGAAACGCTTGCCGTTCAGTCTATCGAATCAGTTAAAAGTGCAAGCGTATTGCGTGACGCCTTTTGGGATTATAGCGTAGAAAATGGCAAAGTAATCGAACAGGTTGTATTGGAGTATGCGAAGGACCAAGCCTATAACCGCGATGACTTTTCGTTCGCGCCCACAGATCCGAAAGCGCATGTACGATATTTTAACAATTATGATGAGCGGCAGTTTAGCGCGACACTCCGCCGCGACGATATACGCGCGATCACTGCCAATAAAGGCCAGACAGTTGAAGACACGGCTGCGGCCGTGTTGGACACAATGACCCAAGCCGAATCAAATTACTATTTTAACAAAGAAAGAGATTGTCTGTTAAACGAAAATGTCCCGGACTTTTCCACAACGTTGGGCGGCGTCCCTACCAACATGAAGGGCGTATTGTATACGCTTCGCAGAATGTACAAAGCTATCCGCTACAACAATAAATTAGGCACCGGCATGACAGACGTTGTCTCCTCGGCGCCCGAAAGCGAGATACGCATAGCCATATCAGACGACCTTCTTAATCTGATTGACGTTGTAGAGCTCGCCTCGCTTTTCAACATGAGCAAAGAAGAGCTCTTCGGCAAGATTGTCTCGATCCCCTCGGAGGATATAACGGACGACACGAAAAAGTATACAGTCATTGTATATGACCGTCACGCCATGGGCCGCTCAACGCGTATACGCGAGGTAACGACTGACGAATCTGGCAAAGGCCGCTTTATCAACTACTATTTAACCGTCTCGCGCGCGCTTTTCTACTCGCCGTTGTTTAAGGCGTTGCGGATAGACTGTTCGGCGGCCGCGAAAGCCGCGAAAAGTGAATTGATTACGGCGGCCGACTAATGGAAAAAAGCAAGGCAAAAAAAATACGCGATATCGCGCGCGATCGAAATTGCGCGATATCGCCATTGCCCCCATATTCAACGGCGAGAGTTAATGACCTTTACGCAGAGTTCAAAGCGCTTTTAATCAAAAATATAGAGGTCGAAGGCCTTGACTACGAAGCCGAGGCATTTATGTTAAATGAGCTTATCGACACAAATATTATCGGCTTTGACAAGCTCATTGGCCGCTTTATGCGAGCGTATGGCAACGGTGTATTTAATGAATACTATAATGCCACGAAAGCGACATTTATATTGCCGTATAGAAGCTATGAGCGAAAGTTAAGCTATGACGCTAACCCATGGGGGGCATACCTGATTAAGGGCTTACCGGCCGGTATATCTTTTTATTCGATCCTGATGCGGTATTGTCAACGCATAGCCGACGCCGACAGTGCGCTTTATCAAAATTTACAAGCTACACGCACCCCGTTTATTGTCGTCACGCGAGACGACGATATTCGCCTTTCGGTAGAGCAGGCTATACAACAGCGGCAGGCTGGCCAGCCGGTTATTATAGCGTCTCCGGACGTTGGAGACGCCCTTAAAGGAATACCGACGGTGACAGACTATCTCGTAGACCGTTTAAACGAATACGAAGACAGCGTCCGGGCAAAAGCACTTAATGCAATATCGATCGTCACGGCCAATACGGAAAAGCGAGAGCGCGTGCAGGTCGGCGAGATAAACGCCAAAATTGGCGAATGTGAAGATTATATATTTACGTTCATTGACAACGTAAATAAGCAATTTAAGACCTACGGCATACCGTTTAATTTGCGTTTAACAGCGAGCCTAAATAATTATCTGGACCGCATAGCCGACGAGCTCTCCGGCGTTTCCGCCGACGGAGAAATAGAAAACGAAGGTGTATAAATGATTAATTTAAAAACGCTTTTAAGCTCTTTTAACGAAAAGGGCACTTTGTTAAAGTGGCTTGTAAAAGTCGAAGACGCGCTTCAAAAAGGCGCCATGAAAGATTTTACCGCCGTGGACGGCCCAATGCCCAATACTATTGTTTTTCGTGCGGTTTTTGCGGACGACACATTCATTGAATCGGATCCCGTGACCGTTCCGCAAGGCGCGCAAGGTCCCGAGGGCGCGACCGGACCGCGAGGCGAACAGGGCGTCGGCGTTAAGGACGTCGAAGTCACTCCGGGGAGCTCTTCGGACGAGGGAATAACATATAATGTCACCGTACACCTAACGGACGGTCAAGCTATTTCGGCCGGCGACTTTTTATCGCCGATTGGAAAAACAGGCGAAAAAGGAGACACGGGCACGCCCGGAGCCGTCGTCCCATTTAAATATATTAAATTCGAGCATATCTCAAATGACGCCGGATTAACTACGTGGACTTTAAATATTCCTGCCGCTTATAATACACTTCATGTAAAAGGCACGATATATATTGACAACGCCGGCCCATATTCGCCATTGACGGTGGTAAAAAATGTGCTTATAGACCTGGATAAAGAGCCGCCGACAACGACGAGCAATTACAATATTTTTTCAGGCCAAGTAAAAAATACAATCAATCCACAAAAGGACGAGGAGTCGCAAGAGGTTATTGGGAGCACTTTTTTCCAGACACCAGCAATGGTAGATATCACGGTTAAAAAGAGCGATTTCGATTTTACAGGCGGCGATAAAAAATTAAGGATTCTTGGCCGCGGCGCCGACGACGTATATTATAGCGGCGCGCTTATCATATATGCGAGCATAGAAGAGGAGTAAAAAAAATGACTTTAACACAAATAATAATATGCGCAGTCTGGTTAATATTAACAATATTTCATTCAATATTGTTAATATGTGTTTTAAAAGCCTTAAAAGGCTCCAAAAATGCGACAATATCCGGCGTCGCGCAAAATGCCGCCAAAGGTATTGTCGATACTCTCAAAGCTCTTGGCTTTGACGGAATCAGTGATTTTTTGCAATTTATAAACACGCTTACTGACGGAAGCATTACGGCGAATACCTCCGCGCCGTTTAATGTCTCCAGCGGCGCCATTCATGAAGAGGAGGTACAGGCCGGAAATGGCTAAGTACACTCAGCTTTTCAGCGAATGGCTTGAAGACGGAGGGGGGCTCCCCTCCGTCTTTGATAATATAGAGGGATTTGGAGACTTATTTATTGCGCATTTTTGCGATCATGAAATAGGCTTTGAGACGCCGGCATTGTTTGCCATGAAATTTAACGCAGCGGCGGAGCTCTGGATTCCCGTCTATAAGGACCGAATAGACAGTTTACAAGAGCTTTATAAAAAGCTCGAAAATCCGACAAAAACGCGCATAAAAACGGGCGAGATATTACGGAAATATGGCGAGATTACGACCGGTAGAACGGAGCTTCCAGCAGTTAATATCGCGGCAGAAGACCGCGAGGATTTGACGGGATTTTCGGACCCGGCCAGCGTAAACACCGACAAAGAGCACACCGACAGTGAGGCTTACAATAATGTTACCGACACGGAAAGCGGCCTTACGCCCTCGGAGGCTTTGAATCAGATAGAGACATTGGCCGGCAATATTCGCAATTTAAAAAATGAGCTGTTAAGCAGATTCAACAATATATTTATGCAGGTGTATTAATGGTAAATAAACTCGGTGTCAAAAACAATGTGTATTTGTTTACAAAATTTACGCCCAACAGCGATCGCGGCATTTTTTATATACCTCGCTCCGGCGTTGCAAGCGCAACAGATATAAGCGGAGAGGGCTTTTTAAATAAATGCGTTGACGAAGCCTTAAACACATATACGGCCGATACGACTAATTATCGAATCTACGACGATGGTTTTATTGAATTGCCGCTCAACGCCGGCGCAAACGCGGAAAACAAACTTCTGCCGTGGGATGTAACGTATTTAGCCGTTGATATGTGCACGTCGTTTACTCCCCCGTATACATTCGGCCGCGCCGGTAATCCGGAGGGCGATATGGCGCATAAATGGCTGTTCTTTTTTGTTACAAATTTCGAAATCCGCGGCGGCCGGCTGCGCTATTATGTGCGCGAAGATAAATTTGCAAATTATTTTCCGAACGCAAAAATTACAAAAGTTAATCTTACGCAAACGAATATTTGGTATGCCGCCGCTCACAACAACGGCTCGCCGTACAGCTCGTCCAGAGACTATCTCTATACTTTCGACTATCCGATTGATTCCAAAGGTTCGAATAAACTATTTGAGCCAGCCAATACCGCGCGCGACATTGCATATGATACTTCAAGAGGTGATATTTCTGTATGCTTTGTTGTTAAATTTCAATCTGCCAAATCAATCAGCGAAGAAATTTACGATCAAGCCGTTGGAGTGATTAACTTCGGCATGGCCAATCCCGGAGATCTGGCAGATACAATATTATCGGTGTTTGGAATTTACGAAAGCCAGAGCGGCGGTACAGCGCAGGTATCGCATGTATATATCATTCCCACGGCGTGGATATCCGACGTGGCCATGCCGGAGGTCTTTGACCAAAAAGAGAAATTTAAATATGCGAAGACCAAGTATTCCGAGCAAATTATAGAGAGTGGTGAATTTGAGGCTCAGCTAAAACGCTACTCTAATCATGAAGAGCTCTATTACATTTTTAACAACGGCAACGCCTCGGGCACAAACGTAGCCAATACGGTCTATTTATCTGGAAAAAATATCCGGGGCTTCGGCACTCCGTATAATTATTTAAAGCTCTCCAATTTTGTGGGACAAATGTCCATATCAGTAAAGACGCTTTTAACCGAAAAAGAAATAAAGATAACAGTCGAAGGGCCGACGGGGGAAATGTTAGATCTAACCGACCAATTTGAGGTTGAGGGCGTGGCCAATACGGGCACATTAAACGCGCAAGAAAGTGTGGCCAAGTGGTTAGGCGTTATAAGTGGGATAGCAGGCGGCGCCTTTCAGATTGCCTCCGGCGGCGCCGGCTATGTAAGCGGCCCTTTGCAGATTGGCCAAGCGATTAATAGTGCTTTTCAGCAAAAGGGCAATGGTACTTTCGTAAGTGGCGGCGGCGCCTTGTGGACATGGCGCGACGAACTCTACAATGGCAAGACGACGCAACAATTTACGAGCTATGACAAGATCGGCGTGCTTTACAACGAGGTTGACGAAACCAAATATATTGACCGCTTGAATATTGCAGGCGCGGCATGCGACATTGTTTACGAAGAATTTTACGACATTTTTAAAGCCGACTTAATTAAGCCGCCATTCAACAACAATTTATTTTTCAATAAAAATGCGCCTTTTTATGTAAGCATATCCAATGCGGCGATTGACGATATCCCGGAAGACGCGGCGGCGGAGATAAAGGCCGCCCTACTTGCCGGTATCAGGATTGAGGTTTATGAATAATGCTTGAAGAATACTATGACGCGGTTCCGGCGATCTCGCGAAATGGTGTATTTACTTTTATAGACATTACGAGAAATGTCGGAAAGACTTGGGGCTTTAAAAAGCGGCAATTTTTAAGAGGTCAAAAAAAAGGAAAAAAGACTCTATGGGTCCGCCGCTTCGACAACGAAGCAAACAAATGCGCCGAAAGTTTTTTTACAAATCGAAAGTTAGCGAGCTTCTGCGGTGTCTCGCTCTGGAATAAAGATAATCCGTCTGGCAACGTTAAGCAGGTCGGCCGAAATTTTTACGTTAGACGCAAAAACGAGTGGTATTTGTTTTTAAAAATCATACATTTAGGCGAAGTGGGCGCCTTACGCGGCTTTGACGACGTCGATTTAGACACGATCATTTTTGACGAATACACGACCACCCCGGCAAAGCTCCGGCAATATCGCGGCAACGAAGTGAATGATTTTTTGGATATATTCATATCTGTAAAACGCGAGCACAAAGTGCGGTGCTTCTTTTTGGGCAATAAAGAGGTGGCCTTAAATCCGTATTTTGCCTATTTCAAAATCCCCTACATTCCCAAGGAATATCAAGGCTTTAAACGCTATCGCGGCGGCTCTATCGTCGTCGAACAGCGCGACATACAAAAGAGAGCAAAAAGCACCTATGACGTTCAAGTTAATGAGCTTTTCAGGGGCACCGATTATGGCGAATTTTTGTATAACGGAGCATATAAAACGGCAATACGTCTACAAAAAGGCACAGCGCCGCCAGATTCAAAGCTATACGCGCAATTCAACCTAAAAGGCGCGCCTTTACGAATAAGGTACAAAGACGCCAGCTTTTATATGGACTCCAAAATTGACGTAAATAGCAATGTTTATTGTGATAACGACACCACACAATATAAGCGACGGCAGATATTGACCAAGCGCGTGCATCGCAACTATTTTACGGCAATAGAAAAAGCCTTTGCCGACGGGCGCATATATTACGATAACGAAAGCACGTACGAAGCAGCGCAACGCTTTTACCTCTGGACACGCATTATTTAACACATGTGGGCACTG
>CANQNY010000081.1 GCA_947625335.1 uncultured Clostridia bacterium
ATCTCTCAGGCTGCCGAGAAAGCCTTAGGTGCTAGGAAGAGGCTTGTCGGCTAGCCTTTCTGGCTGCCGATCAAGACTCTGACGCCGCAGATGAGGCTTTATCGACAGCCTAAGACTTTATTTCAAGGGGATTTTCGCCCGACACGGTCTGAGGCTTTCTGAAACTGCCGACATATTCCACGCCCTGAACATACCAGTCCATGCTGTAAACCTCGTCGTCGGACATAATATCGGTCTGCATTGTCCGTACAACGCCGTTGTTGTCGATAAGCTGTCCGCTGAATATCGGAGCAGCCCCGCTTGCGACCTTGGGAACAAGCGCGTCCATGATTTTCTGAGTGCCGTCCTTTGCATTAAGCGCGGGAGAGATGTTTACAATGCCGTTTCCGAAAGTGCCGATATAGGAATCTGCAAGCCATTTGTCGCTCTGCATAAGCTTGAACTGCGCGAGAAAATAACTGTCGCGCTTGCAGTAGAAATACATAAGCATTTTGGAAAACTCGTCCTCGCGCCCGCTCATATCAAGATTGCTTATAAACTTCACGCCGCGCTGCTGGCAATATTTTTCGGCAACATCGGTCGCGGTGTAACAGATAATTACATCGCAGCCATTAGAACACAGCTCGTCCACCGCCTGGCGAACCTCGTTCTCCCCGGTAGCCTCCGCGCAGTAAAGATCAGCCTCGGCATAGACTATCTGCATGCCCAAAGCCGCCGCGTTTACGGTGGGAGTAACGTAGATAAGGTTCTTATCGCCGACAAACCCTATCTTCCGGGCGTTTGAATTGAAAGCCGCAGCCATTCCCGCAACATACGCCCCTTGGAAAACATGTTCGGTATACGGGCTTACGTTCGCAGTACCGCCGGTCGTGCCGTAGCCTATGAAATTAAGGTTCATATACTTTGACGCGGTTGAAAGAAGAACGTTTGAAAACGCGGCGTTGCAGGACACAATATCGGTGCAGCCCGCCTCGGAGAGCTTTTTAACCGCTTTTTCAAAGTCAGACACCGTCACATGGTCGATATAACACGTTTCCATAGAGCAGCGGTTCGCGGCTTTGAGCCTCTGTTCGCAAAACTGCGACGTAAACCCGAAAGAGCCCGCGTCCCCTTGGAAAATATATCCTACTTTTCTTGCGGGAAGAACGTTTTCTTCAATATTGCTCGAATCGCTTGAACTGTCGCCCTCTCGGTTGCAGCCCGTGAAACTTACCAGCATAAGCGCCGCAGCCGCCGCGGCAAGTATTTTTTTAAAGTTTAATCGCATATGTAAATAACCCCCTGTTATTATTACCAAAAATTATACGCAAAGTATCGGAAATTGTGAATTTCAGAACACTCTATAGTAATTATAACATATTTGAAAAAAAAAATCATCACTTTTTTTAAATATTTCGTAAAAACATTAAAATAATGTTCCATTTTTCAATTTTTTATGTTATAATATAATTGGTAAGTTATTGTTAGAGGTAAGAGATAAGAAGTAAGAGGTAAGAAACAATGAAAGCAATAAAAGCAATAGCTGCGGCGGCGCTTGCGGCGGTGACGCTTTGCGGCTGTTCGGTGAAATTCGGGACAAACCCCAAAGACAAGGACATCGTCGCAAAGCCTACAAAAGAAAATTATCCGGCGGAAATGGAAATTTCTTACAAGGATTTTGCGAAACAATACGCTTATATGCTCGACAGCTACGGCATTGAGGACGACGAGGAAGAATCCGTCGCAGAGGAATGCAAAAATTTGCGGCAGAGCATAATCAACAATATGATCACCGAGCGGATTTTCCTGCAAAAGGCAAAGGAAATGGGGCTTGATACGCTGACCGAGGAAGAACTTGCGGCGGTACAAAAGACATTAGACGAGCAAATTGCCTCCCGCGAGGAATATTACGCCGAACTTGCTCAAAGCGCGTCGGACGTCGAACTTTCCGACGAGGAAAAGGCAAAAGCGGGCGCAGAGGCGTTGGATATATCGCTTGAGAAGTGTGGGATAACACGGGACGATTTGTTCGAGTGGCTTAAAAACTACAACATCGCGGCAAAGGTCACGGACAGCATTGTAAGCGCAATTACCGAGGAAAGCGCAAAAAACACGGTCGACGAGTATATCAAGCAATGCAAAACCCTGTACGCCGACGACAAAAACGCCTATATTTCGCAGGGATGTACGGAATTCTGGCTGCCCGACGAGGCAAGACAAGTCTGGCACATTCTTTTGGGATTCGACGAGGACGCGACGTTGCAGATAACCTCCCTGCGGGAGAGCGACAATGCGGCGGCGGACGCGCTGGTTGCACAAAAGGCGGAGGAGCTTTCGGAAAAGCAAGCGAGAGTTCTGGCGGATATAGAGGGCGGAATTGAGTATTCCTTGCTGCTGCTGCAATACGGCTCAAATTCCGCGGCAGCGTCGTATTATCCCGACGGTTATCAGGTAATCCCAGAGGACACGAGGTATGACGAGAAGTTCGTTGAAAATGCGCTGTCAATTCCCGCGCAAAAGGGCGAGACCGCCGTATACACCGACGACAGCGGAGTTCATATACTGGTTTATGCGGGAGCGGCGACAATTACCGAGGAAAAAATGGACGAGAACGTTCAAACAGCTTTGGCGAGTATCCGACAATCGGAATTTAACAAAAAGCTGAACGAATGGACCGCGGAATTTAATTATCAGACAGACAGCGAAAAACTGAATATCGGCACGGCGGAATAAACGGCACTTTCGCGGTGAAACCGCCGCGGGAACGGAGATTTTATGAATACACCGATTTGCAACTTTCTTGAAAAGTACACAAACGAAAACAAATTAAGACTTCATATGCCCGGACATAAGGGCGAGTTTTCGCATGATATAACGGAAATCGACGGCGCGGACAGCCTTTACGAGTCCGATAAAAGCGGCGGCATAATCGGTATGTCCGAAACGCTTGCGGCGGGGGTTTTCGGCGCGAAAAAGACCTGCTATTCCTGCGAGGGTTCGACGCTGGGAATTCAGGCGGGACTGGCTATGCTTAAAGCCCAAGGCTGCAAAACGATAGCGGCGTCGAGATATTCTCACCGCGCGCTGGCATCGGCGGCAGCTTTACTTCACATGAACATAAAATGGCTGTACCCGAATGAATATTTATCCGCGAATGTTACATACGACGCTGCGGCGGTGCGCGGAGTCGACGCTATTTTCATTCCGAACATCGATTACTACGGCGGGACGTGGAAATTCGTAAATCCGAAGATCCCGACACTTATAGACAACGCTCACGGGGCGTATCTTAAATTTGTGGATAAGCGCAAATTCGGCACGGAATATCTTCACCCGCTGGAGCTGGGATTTCCGCTGATGAGCGCGGAATCCGCGCACAAAACTCTTCCTGTGCTTACGGGGGGCGGTTATCTCCACTTCTCGGAGGGCGTGGATTTTTCGCGTGCGAAAGAGATGATGTCGCTTTTCGGGACGACAAGTCCGTCGTATCTTATTCTCGAAAGCCTTGACAGGTTTAATTCAATGATTGCCGACAATGTGCAGATGGTAAACAATGCCTGCGAGGCTGTCGCGGAGCTGAAAGCAAGGCTTGAAAGCTCGGGTATTCCGCTTGTGAAAAGCGACCCGCTGAGGATCACAATTAACGCCCGCGAGTGCGGTCAAAGCGGAACGGAATACGCGCAGGGACTTCGCGCAAACGGCGTTGAGTGCGAAATGGCGGACGAGAATTACGTCGTTTTGCTGTTTTCGGCAGTTACGACCTTGGAGGACTGCGAACGCGCGGAAATGGCGATACTTTTCTCACCGATGGGCTCTCCGCTGCCGCCGGTGAAATTCCCCATTATAAAGCCCACGGCGAATATGCCCATGTGGGAGGCAATGTTCCAGCCGCGGCGCGTTGTCGCTCCGGAGCAGGCGCGCGGAGAGGTTTGCGCGTCGTTTTGCGCGACTTGCCCGCCGGGAGTGCCGCTGGTTATGCCGGGGGAGATTTTCGACCACAATGTGATTGACGCGCTGAAAATCTACGGCGTAAAGCAGGTTTCTGTAATTGCGAGATAATGCGGGGGCTACAGCTTGGAGATAACGCGGGAGAGCGGGAGCTGACGAGCCTTGAAAACCGCATGTTCGCGGGTGCTGAGCGCGAGGTCGCAACGCCCCGAAAGCAGGCGAAAAACGCTTTGGGAAACCACCGCGCCGCTTACCGTGCCGCTCGGCAGAACGGCGGTGTAAAGCCGCATTCTGCGCCTTACGGAAATCGCGGAGATTTTGCCGTTACAAAATACAATCCCCGTGCGGCGCATATACACAAGGTACACAACCGTTGTATAGACGCTTACCGCAAGCCCGCCATACAGCAAGGTTTTTATAAGCTCGGCGTATTTGTAGCCGGAGAGATTAATCAAAGCCGCTGCCGCGCCGAATACTGCGGTTGACAGAATGGGCGCGGTGCAGTACCCGAAAAACGCTTTTACGGGCGGAGTTGCTTTCTCGTGTTCGGCAGCCTGTATTCCGCAGAGAGTTTTCAGCATTCTGCGGCGGCAGGCTTTTGATACGGCGGGGTGGATCATAACTCCCCGAAGATACAGCGGCGCGCGGTCAAAGATTACCGAAACAAGCGAAAAGCAGGACACCGCTGCGGCGGAATTGCGGACAAGCGTATGTTCATATAATGTGATAAATCCGCTTGATACATAGACAATATCACGGCGGCGTCCGACGCGAAACCGCGCGAGCGACGCGAATTTCATAAGAAAAGCCAACGTCCACGCCGAAACGGCGAATATCGCCGCGGCGGCGGTTATCCGCGGGACGGCTATGTGCAGGAACTGAAGGAGCTTTCCTATGCTGTCAGCGGCGCGGAAAAAGACAGATATTACGCGGTCGTAGTATTCGCTGCCGAATACCGAACCTATTCTCCGCATTACGGCGACAAAAAACGTCACTCCCGCAAGAGCGCGGGTTGCCGCGAACGCTCCGAAAAGCTGCTCGGCGGGAGCGGTTTTTACCGTCGGGGGAAAGCTTTCCAAAAACGGGAGAGTTTCGCCGTTTTTTAGGTAGAATTTAACCTTTCCGCCGAGCGTGTAAACCTCAACTTCCCATGCGCGGAAAATTCGCATTAAAAGGGTTTTTCTGCGCGAAATTCTTACTGCCGCGGAAAACGGCAGGACGAAAACGCGCTTTAAAATCAGCCCCTTTTCAAGGCGAAGTTTGTTTTGTGAAAAGTCGAGTTTTACAAACAATTTGCGGAGTATGAAGTACAGAATAAATCCCATGGCAGATCCTTTATTTTGAGAGGTAATTTTTTATGAAAACAGGCTGTATAATCCTTGCGGGCGGGGCGGGAAAGCGCATGAAGTCCGAACGCCCGAAAGTGCTGTGCGAGGTGCTGAAAAAGCCGATGATCGGCTGGGTGCTGGACGCGGCGGAGGCGTTCGGGTTCGACACTACAGGTGTAGTGACTGGGTTTCGGCGCGAACTTACCGAGGAATACGTCGCGTCGCGCGGGGGCAATATTTCCCTGTTCTTTCAGCCCGAACAGAAGGGCACCGGCGACGCGGTAAAACAAGCAGTTGAACTTATAAAAAGCGTAGACCGCGTGTGCGTGCTGTGCGGGGACGCGCCGTTTATTGACGAGGAAACTCTCCGTGGGGCGTTTAAATACCACGAGGAAAATCACGCCAAAGCGACGGTTATCTCCGCAGAGATAAGCTGTCCCGCAGGATACGGGAGAATTATCCGCGACGGCGGTATTTTCAAGGCAATCCGCGAACAAAAGGATTGTTCCCCCGAAGAACTCGAAATATGCGAGGTGAACAGCGGAGCTTACTGGTTTGACAGCGGGGCGTTGCTTGACGCGCTGCCGAGGCTTACCGACAACAACGCGGGCGGGGAATTCTACCTTACCGACTGCGTTGAAATAATTGGAGAAAATTCGCCCGTTTGCGCTTATAAAAGCAAAAGAGAGCAAATCGTGCTTGGCGCGAACTCCAGAAAAGCGTTGCTTGAGCTTAACGAGACAGCAAGGCTGATGGTTATTGATAAATTGCTTGATGACGGTGTAAGTTTTATTTCGACAGACGGGATAATTATTTCGCCCGAAGTGAAAATAGGCTGCGATACGACAATTCTCCCGAATACGGTTATCCTCGGAAAAACTGTTATCGGAAAGAGCTGCGAGATAGGCGCGAATTCTCATATTGAAAACTGCGTAATCGGCGACAATGTTGTTTTAAACAACGTGCAGGCGTATTCCGCGACGGTTGAGAATAACGTGAAAATCGGTCCGTTCGCGCAGCTTCGCCCGGGGACGATAATACGGCGCGGCGTGAAGATCGGCGATTTTGTCGAGATAAAAAACAGCGACATCGGCGAAAATACCGCAGTCGCGCATCTTACATACCTTGGCGACAGCGACGTCGGGCGCGGGGTGAATTTCGGGTGCGGGTGCGTTACCGCAAATTATGACGGAATAAACAAATACCGCACGGAAATTGGTTCTCATGCGTTTATCGGCTGCAACACAAACCTGATAGCTCCCGTGAAAATCGGAGAAAACGCCACAACGGCGGCGGGTTCGACGATTACGAAGGAGGTTCCGCCGAATTCGCTTGCGGTGGAGCGCGGGCAGATGAAAGTTATCGAAAACTGGCAGAAAAATTTCGAGAGAAAGAAAAAATGAGCGATTAGAAAAATGTTGGACGCGGCAAATAAAAGTTACCGGCAACCGGCAGAAATTTTGAGCGAAAAAATAATATTCGCTGCGAGGAGGAATGACCGCAAATGACGCGGGAAAATGTACAGGCAAGTCTGCATAATATTTGCGCGAATTACGCCGAAAACTGCGTTTGCCGATTTGTTGAGACCGAAAACGCGCTGGGTTCTATCGACACATCGCAGGGGCAGAACGGCTCGCGCGGGATCGTGTTTTTCGGCGGCGCGGCTATACTGAATTTCGACGGCACGCCGCGCGCCGTTCGTTACTGCGATATTGAAAATATCCGCGTGATAGACAGCTTTGAGGACGCTTTTACCGACGAGCTTTTAATTTCCTTCAGCGGAGGAGAAGTGAGAATAAGCGATTTTTCGCTTAACAAGCACGAGCTTAAAAAACTTCTTGACGAGCTTATCGCTGACGACAAAAAAGTCCGCGAGCAGCGGGAATATACCGAGAAGTTTGCGGAGGATATTTCGAGAAATCTTGCGGAGAAAACTGCCGAGGAAAACGCGCAGGGCGAGTTTATTTCCGACGATAAAAAAGCCCGCGAGCAGCGGGAATATACCGAGAAGTTTGCGGAGGATATTTCGAGAAATCTCGCGGAAAAGGCTGCCGAGGAAAACGCGCAAAACGGGCTTGCAGATGACGAACAGAAATCCCACGAACAGCGGGAATATACCGAGAAGTTTGCGGAGGATATTTCGAGAAATCTTGCGGAAAAGGCTGCCGAGGAAAACGCGCTTGACGACATTCCCGTCGAGGAGGGCGCGCCGTTTATTTCGGAGACGGTTATTCCCGAAAACTACAAGCCCGACCCGATCCCCGAGGACAAAATAAACTGGCTAAGCGGGGAAATGAAAAGCGAAAATTCGCGTCAGGCTGTTGTTGAAGAGCCTCCCGAGACGCCGAGATTTTCCGGGTTTGAAGTTGTCGAGAAACAGGAAAAAGCTGCCGACAACGAACCCTACAATACCCCCAATACAAGCGAAACCGAGGACCGCGTGAATATTCAGAATATGTCACGCGAGGAGACACTGTCGTTTCTGGCGCAGTCGCTAAGCGAGATAAACGCTCCCGCAGCGCGCGAGGAAACGCCCGAACTCCCCGCGGAACAGCCGATAAAAACGATCAGCGACTATGCGGCTGTCCCAGAGGAAGAAACGCAAAAAAGCGGGCTTACCGTTGAGCCTATCTGGGGCGACATCTACATAAAAGCAAGCCGCAATTTGCGGGAGCTTTGCGAGAGCGGAAAGCTTACTATGGAGCAAATTGAAACCGAGCTTACGGACAAGCTTTTGGACTCGGCGAGAGCGTTCGCACAGGTTACCGCGAAAAACTCGAAAGTGCCGAAAGTGCTTATACCGAAAATTACCGAGCTTAAATCCGCAGCGTACAACTTCGACAGGTATTTTCAATCGGGAGAAGATATTGCCGTGAGAGCAATGTTTTTTATGCTGTACCAAATGCTTTCCTACGCGGACAGAATAGCGGAAACTCCCGAAACCAAAGAGCGGCTTAACGACTTTTTCAGGCGTTTCGGACCTGCGGGGATAACGCTTTCGATGCTTGATATGCGCGTTTAGAGGTTAGAAGTTAGAAATTAGAGGTTAGAGACAAGGAAGGAGATTGCTATGAAACACGAGCTTGTGATAGTCCTTGACTTCGGAGGACAATACAACCAGCTTATCGCGCGGCGCGTGCGCGAACATAAAATTTACTGCGAGGTGAAATCCTACAAAACGCCTATCGAGGAAATCCGCGCGCTGAACCCCCGCGGCATTATCTTCACAGGAGGACCGAATTCGGTGTACCTTGACAACTCTCCGAGAATGAGCAAGGAGATTTTCGAGCTTGGCGTGCCTATCCTCGGCATCTGCTACGGAGCGCAATTTATGGTGTACGGTCTGGGCGGGACTATCGGCAAAGCCAACGACAGCGCAGCCGCCGAATTCGGCAGAACGGACTGTGAATTCGACACAAACTCGCTGTTGTTTAAGGGGCTGAGGGAAAAATCCGTTGTGTGGATGAGCCACAACGACTATATAGAAACACTTCCTAAAGGGTTTCGCGCGATAGGGCACAGCGCAAAATGCCCGTTTGGAGCGATTGAAGACCCCGAAAGGAAATTCTACGGAACGCAATTCCACCCCGAGGTAAATCACACCGAGCAAGGTTTTGACATGCTGGGGAACTTTTTGTACAACGTGTGCGGGTGCAGGGGCGACTGGACAATGGAGGAATTCGCCGAGAACGCTACCCGCGAGATACGCGAGAAAATCGGCTCGGGAAAGGCTCTGCTTGCTCTGTCGGGCGGCGTGGACAGCTCGGTGGCGTGCAAGCTTATGGCAAAAGCTGTAGGCTCGCAGCTTACCTGCATTTTCGTCGATACGGGGCTTATGCGAAAAAACGAGGGAGACGAGGTTGAGGCGGCGTTTGCGGATTCGGGAGTGAATTTTGTTCGTGTAAACGCGGGAGAGAGATTTCTCGGAAAACTTCGCGGCGTTACCGAACCCGAACGCAAGCGCAAGATAATCGGCGAAGAATTTATCCGCGTTTTTGAAGAAGAGGCAAAGAAAATCGGCAAGGTGGACTATCTGGTTCAAGGGACGATTTATCCCGATGTTATCGAATCGGGAGCAGGCGATGCAGCGGTGATAAAATCGCATCATAATGTGGGAGGGTTACCCGATTATGTGGATTTTAAGGAAATTATCGAGCCGCTGAGGCTGCTGTTTAAGGACGAAGTCAGAGCTTTGGGAACAACTCTCGGACTGGACGAAAAACTGGTCTGGAGGCAGCCGTTCCCCGGACCGGGACTTGCGATACGAATAATCGGGGAAATTACTCCCGAAAAAGTTGCAATACTGCAAGACGCAGACGCGATTTTCCGCGAGGAAATTGCAAACGCGAAACTTGACCGCGAGATTAGTCAATATTTCGCTGTACTGACGGATATGCGGTCGGTGGGCGTTATGGGCGACGGGCGGACGTATGATTACACGCTCGCGCTGCGCGGGGTGTCCACCAGCGACTTTATGACCGCGGATTTCTCGCGCATACCCTACGACGTGCTTGAAAAAGTGTCCGTGCGCGTCGTAAACGAGGTCGGCAACATCAACCGCGTAGTCTACGACATTACAAGCAAACCGCCCGCGACGATTGAGTGGGAATAACGCACCCGCCTCAATAAATGGCTTAACGGTGCGGTTTGTTTGACTGCCAACGGCGAAATGGCAACGTTTTGGCAACGTTTGATTACTATGAAATAAGAGCTAACCGATTTTATGTCGGTTAGCTCTTTTTTATTTTCTGTTCTTCATAAGCTCG
>CANQNY010000082.1 GCA_947625335.1 uncultured Clostridia bacterium
TCCCGCTCAAAGGTATCGCGTCTATGCACTGCTCCGCTAATACCGATATGAACGGTCAGAATACCGCTATCTTCTTCGGTTTGTCGGGTACGGGCAAAACCACCCTTTCGACCGATCCTAAGCGTCTGCTTATCGGCGACGACGAGCACGGCTGGGACGACAACGGCGTGTTCAACTTCGAGGGCGGCTGCTATGCTAAAGTTATCGACCTTGACAAGGAATCCGAGCCGGATATTTACAACGCTATTAAGAGAAACGCGCTGCTTGAAAACGTTACTTTGGACGCTAACGGAAAGATTGACTTCAAGGACAAGAGCGTTACCGAAAACACCCGCGTATCTTACCCCATCGACCACATAACCAACATTGTAAGACCGATTTCGTCCGCGCCCGCTGCGAAGAATGTTATCTTCCTGTCCGCTGACGCGTTCGGTGTACTTCCGCCTGTTTCTATTCTTACTCCCGAGCAGACGCAGTATTACTTCCTCTCGGGCTTTACCGCAAAACTTGCGGGTACAGAGCGCGGAATTACCGAGCCTACTCCTACATTCTCCGCTTGCTTTGGTCAGGCGTTCCTTGAGCTGCACCCCACGAAGTATGCCGAGGAGCTTGTTAAGAGAATGAAACAGAGCGGCGCGAAAGCTTATCTTGTAAACACGGGCTGGAACGGCACGGGCAAGCGTATCTCCATTAAGGACACCCGCGGCATAATCGACGCTATTTTGAACGGCGACATCAATAACGCTCCCACCAAGAAAATTCCGTATTTCAACTTTGAAGTACCCACCGAGCTTAAGGGCGTTGATACGGGCATTCTTGATCCCCGCGACACCTACGCAAACAAGGCTGACTGGGACGAAAAGGCGAAAGACCTCGCGCAGAGATTTATCAAGAACTTCTCCAAGTACGAGGGCAACGCCGCAGGTAAGGCTCTCGTTCCCGCAGGACCTCAGCTTTAATTAGATTTTAAATTCACATAGCAAAACGCTGCGCGCAAACGTTTGGTTTGCGCGCAGTTTCTTTATAAACGAGGAAAAAGGGGCGGAGTTAAAATTATCTGTTAGAATTTCGGAGATGATTTCTCATATTATTTTTTATGCCCACAAATTAAAGAACTTCAATGCTTTTGTAGAAAATACTTACATTGCCGTCACAGACTGTAACACCGTCCGTGTGACTTTTACTTTCACAAAAGTATCTCCCAAATGCAGACCGCTTGTGTTGCACTTAACCCCAGACATATTCCCCAAATTGCACAATACACGTTCGCATTCGCCTCTCTTTTGTGCGATTTTCCGTTGTTCTAAACCATCTGTCTGAATTCTGCGAATTGCTGCACGCCGTAAGTGTTGCCAAAACTGTAACCATTTTGTAACTTTTGCAAAAACGCGATATTATTCAACCTCTTGAATTAAGCCGTGAATTTGGATTTCTTCTTTTTGAAGATAAAAAACGCGATGAAACACATTGTTATCTGAACAACCGTGGAACAGGGCGTTGCGAGACCTATCAGGAACAAAGAACCGCCCCCGATTCGCTGCATTAGGAGCGCGACGGGAATTCTCACGCAAAACGCCCCGCAGATACCTTGCAGCATAACGAATTTCGTCTTTTGCAGCCCGTTGTAGTAGCCGATAAAGCAAAACAGAAAGCAGGTCAGCAGGCAATCGATAGCATACGCCTTAAGGTAACTCCAAGCGTCCGCGACAGCCGCCGCGTCTTTTGAGAAGATTCCCGCAAGCAGGTTGCCGTGGAAGAAAGTAAGGGCGAACATCGCCGCGCCGAACAGGAACGACACCGCAATGCCGTCTCTGAGCGCCTTGACAGCGCGGTCGGGCTTGCCTGCGCCGAGATTTTGCGCAACGAACGAGGACATCGACTGCATAAACGCGCTCGGCACGAGCATTATGAACGCGCATACTTTCTCCGCAACGCCCACTCCCGCGGATTGAGTCAGTCCGAGCCCGTTTACTATCGCAAGGAGCACGAGGAAAGATATTCCCACCAGAAACTCCTGCAGCGCGATAGGCGCGCCTATTGTGACAATCTTCCCCGCGAACGGCGGGTCGAACCTGATGTCCTTTCGGGTAAACTTAAACGGCAACTTCACCCTGCGAATAATGACAAGCGAGATGACGACGCTTATAAGCTGCGCGATGACCGTTGCGAGCGCCGCGCCCGCTGCGCCCATACCAAATCCCGCGACGAAAACAAGGTCGCCGATGATGTTGAAAACGCAGGCGATACCTACGGCGATAAGCGGCGTTTTGGAGTCGCCCAGTCCTCGGAAGATACTTCCGAGCAGATTGTACGCGGTAATGACGATAAATCCCGCGCCGCAAATGCGTATGTAGTCGACTGTAATGTCGAACGCCGCTTCGGGCGCGCTCATCACCCTTGCAAGCGGCACGGCGGCGGCTGTGCTTATTGCTGTGAACACAACGCCGATTGCCGCGAAAATAATAAGTCCCGTACCGACGGTTCTTGCTGCCTCATCGGGACGTTTCTGACCGATCTTCTGCCCTACGGCGACGGTTATTCCCATGGCAAAGCTCACGATAAGATTTGTAAGCGTGAGGATTATCTGAGAGCCCGTGGAAACGCCCGAAACGTCCGCGTTCGAGCTGAACTGTCCCACGACGAACAAATCCACCGCGCCGTACATCGCCTGCAAAAACATCGCGAACAGAACAGGCAGCATAAATTTCAAAAGCTTTGGGAGAATTGCACAGTCTGTAAAATCGTTATTTTTCATTTTGTCTCCTCTCATTCAAAACAGAACGCCGGATAAGACCTCATCTTGGTATGCGGTCTTATCCGACGTTATCATTGTATCACAATTGCGGGGATTTGTCAAGAGCGGGTGTAATCGCCTTACAGATCCTGCAAATCTGCCTCGGGAATGTTGTTCTCAATATTGTCGCGTGCGAGATCGGTGTCTATCTCGGGGTAGACGGGCGAAATCGGCTTGTCGGCCGAGAACGGCTGCGTCTTTTTTGACTTATCCATATTATCACCTCGTGATTAGTATGAGCATAAAAGCGCGGATTATCCCCGTGAAACACATTTGACGTTTTCGGCATAAACTGTCTTGTCTTACAAAGGGAGGTATTGCTATGACAAGACAAAACGCAATCGCATTGATAAGGGGAGACCGCGATCATTCCGCTGTGCGCGGCACAGTAAAGTTTACTCAGACGAACAAGGGTGTGATGGTCTCGGCAAATATAAGCGGTCTGCCGTTCCGTTCGGGAGAAACTTGCGGCGGGAACGTGTTCGGATTTCATATCCACGTGGGGAAGAGCTGCAAGGGCGACAAGACCGATCCGTTCGCGGACGCGATGAGCCACTATAACCCGAACGGCTGTGATCACCCGTCGCATTCGGGGGATCTCCCGCCGCTGTTCGGGAACAAGGGATACGCGCAGATGTCGTTCCTGACCGACAGGTTCACGGTTGACGAGATTATAGGGCGGGTGGTGATAATCCACGACCGTCCCGACGATTTCACGACGCAGCCGTCGGGCAATTCGGGCAGGAAGATAGCGTGCGGAACAATATCGCCGATGTAACTTGTTGAACACGATGTGAAACGGCTAGAGCGCCGCTCCGATCAGGGCGGCGCTCCTTGAAGGGTCTTTCGGGACTTGCTTTTTCGTGGGAGACACGGCGAGAAAGTCGGCGCGCCGGTCGAGATACGGCGGCAGAGATGGCTTACTTATGAGGAAATAATTGATTATTAATAATTGCTGCTTTTTCAGCTCATTCTCCCGTTCTCTGCGGAATAGATTTTGTCGCAGATCTTCATCGTAGACTTCCTGTGCGACACCAAAACTACCGTGTTTTTGCCGCCGTTATCGGCAAGCGATTTCAGAATAACCGCCTCGTTCAAGCTGTCGAGATTGCTTGTAGGCTCGTCGAGCAGGATAAGCGGCGCGTTGTGGAGGAACGCCCGCGCAAGCCCAATGCGCTGACGTTCGCCGCCCGAAAGCGTTTCGCCAAGCTCGCCTACCTGCGTTTCATAGCCGTTCGGCAGGCTCATAATGAAGTCGTGAACCGACGCTTTTTTGCACGCCGCAATTATCTCGTCGCGCGTCGCGGATAGTTTCGCTAGTCGGATATTATTTTCAATTGTATCATGGAACAGGTGAGTATCCTGCGTTACAAAGCCCTCGTTTTCGCGGAGACTTTCGGTGTTCACTCCGTTTATATTCACGCCGGAAATTTTAATTTTGCCGTCATCTACATTCCAAAACCGCATTAACAGCTTAAGCAGCGTGGATTTCCCCGACCCGCTCTTCCCCGAAACGCCGATGATTTTGCCTTTGGGAATTTCAACGTTCAAATTATCGAGAATGATTTCATCACCGTAGGCGAACGTCACTTTTTCACATTCCGCGCCTGTAAATTCAACGTCTTTGCCGTTTACGATGTCCTCCGTAACGGGTTTCTCGTCGAGGATATCCAGCACTCTGTCGCCCGCCGCGAATGTGTTTTGCAGCGATACTCCGAGGTTAGCAAGAGCAACTGCGGGTCCGAACGAGGACATCATGGCGATTGTCGGAATAAGAACGCCGTCAAATTCTACAATTCCGTTTGCACAGAGCAGCGCGCCTGCGGCAAGCATTGCAAGGTCGAATATCAAAATAACGGTGTTTGTAATCGCCGCGTCAAGCCCCGCGCTGCGGCTTATTTTCGCCTGCTTTTCGGAAAGCTCGTCTGTCTTTCGGTTGAGTTCCAAAAGTCGTTTTTCGCCGTTGTTGTACTGGATAGTTTCCTTCAATCCGCGAAGATTATCCAGCACAAAGCTTGACAGCTCCCCCGACTCGCGGCGAAATTCCGCGCCCGCGCTGCCGCTCTTTTTTGAAATAATTATCGGGACAAACGCGCCGACAGCGACATATCCCAGCGCGGCGATAATACCCAGAACAATGCTGTACGAGCCTATAAACACGCACATTATCACGGAAAAAATGACCGCGATGCATATCGGCGAAATGGTGTGCGCGTAAAACACCTCCAGCAGCTCAATGTCGGAAGTGATGACCGAAATCATATCGCCCTTGCCTCGGCACTCCAGCTTTGCGGGGCAGAGCCTTCGTAGCGCCTTGAACACGTGATCGCGAATAATAGCCAGCAGCTTGAACGCGATAAAATGGTTGCAGGACTGCTCGCCGTAACGCAGAATTCCGCGAACCAGCGCGAATACTACGACGCAGACAAACACCGCCCTAAGCGTGACGGGACTTCCCACACCGAGGATATCCAGCAGCGCGAACCCGCCGAAAATTGTGATAAACGCCGCGCACAGATGCCCGATTATGCCCATCGTGACCGCCAAAATCATAAATCCCAAAAGCGGTTTTACAAGCCCGATAAGCCGCGCCATTATATTCAAATTTCCGCGCTTTTTCATTCAAACCGCCTCCCGTCCGAGATTTTCAAGCCGCTGCTGCGCGTTCCAGAGTTTAGCGTACAAGCCGCCGTTTTCAAGCAATTCTTCGTGAGTTCCGCGCTCCAAAACCGCGCCGTTTTCCATTGCATAAATCGTATCGGAATAAACGCAATTCGCCAAACGGTGGGATATAAGAATAACAGTTTTCGTTTCGGCAAGCCGCGTTATCTGCTCCATAATCTCGTTTTCGCTGTCCGCGTCGATGTTGCTTGTAGCCTCGTCGAAAATGTAAATCGGCGAATTGTGCAATAATGCCCGCGCAAGTGCAAGCCGCTGCCGCTGACCTCCCGAAAGATTTGCGGCGTTCTCTGAAAGTGCTGTATCCAAACCGTTTTCCGAGCGCAGAAAATCCGCGAGATTTGTCTTTTCCAAAACCTCCCACAGCGCGTTATCGTCGGCGTTCGCATCACCCATAAGCAGATTGTCGCGCACCGTCCCCTTAAACAGATAGCTGTTGTGACCGATATAAGTGACGTTTTTCATAAGGCTCTCCTCGGATATTTCCGAAAGCTCGCCGCCGCCAATCTTCACCGAACCGCCGTAATTTTTATTTCGCCCCATAAGAACCGCCGCAATCGTGGATTTTCCGCAGCCGCTTTCGCCCACAATCGCGGTAAACGAATGCTCCGGAATTTCAATATCAACGCCGTGCAGCACCTCGCGGTTTTCCTCGTAGGAATAGCGGAGACTATCGACGTTTATGCCGCAGTTTTCGGGAGAAATTTCGCCGCTTTTCGGCTCGGGTTCGGGCAGGTCTATCAGGCGGAAAATCTTGTCGCTTGCCGCCATTCCGTTCATTGCCACATGAAAAAAACTGCCCAACTGCCGCATAGGAATAAAGAAATCCGCCGACAGCAAAATTATCGCAAAACACCCCGCAAAGCCGATGTTGCCCGCGCTGAACTCCGTCGCCGCCATAATAATTCCGAGCGCCGCACCGCCGTATGCCACCAAATCCATTACCGTTATGGAATTGAGCTGCATTGTCAGCACTTTCATCGTTATCTTGCGGAATTTTTCGGATTCCTCGTTCATTTTTTGGTTTTTATATTCATCAGCTTGGTAAATCTTCAGCGTTGTTAAGCCCTGCAAATTCTCAAGAAACGTGTCGCCGAGCTGCGTGTACTGCCCCCAGTATTTTGCGAGCAGACGCTTGGCAATTTTCTGAATTACAATGATTACAACAGGTATAAGCGGCACGCATATCAGCAAAACCGAAGCCGCTTTTATGCTGACGAACGTCAGCACCGCGAACAGCGTAAGCGGAGCTGCCATAGCATAGAAAAACTGCGGCAGGTACGAGCCAAAATATGTTTCAAGCTGATCCACACCCTCGACGGAAACCTGAACTGCCTCGGCAGTAGAGACGTCGTTTGAATAGCCGCTCCCGAGCCGCAGCAGTTTTTTGTATATCATCTCGCGCAGGGTTTTCTTGACGGTTTTTGACGCGAGAAAGCTGAATTTCGCCTGCAAACGCGAGCATACGAACCGCACCGCAACAGCCAAAACTGCGGCGCATACCGTGAAAATAACGTCGCTGCTTGACAGCGTTTTTTCCGCGAGTTTTCCGAGCAAATTCGCTATTGAAAAAATCATCACGATGTTGAAAAGCAAACTCAGCCACTGCACGACAACGTTCCCTGCGATGTATTTTTTTGAGTCCCCGATAGTTGATATCAGACGCTTGTTTATCATCATAAGGCGCTGAACCTCCTTGATTATCCTATATTAACAAGGTTAGCAAGCACTAACCATATTGATTATAGCACATTTTACCGGATATGTCAAGACGTTTTTCCAAACGGTTGGTAATATCAAAATTACACCTCGTCCTCGCTCGCCTCCTCGTAAGAAACGCTTTCGAGTTCTATCTGTATTTCGTCTGATTCTGCACAGACCGTACAGCTTGCAGGGAGCGCTTACATTAAGCGTATTGAAATTGCCGTGCAATTCCTTGTATTTTGCCTTTCACTTATAGGCGAGGGGGTAAGGCAATCGCCTGTTCGCCGCTGAGGGGAATTTTGAGGGGGTCATACTTCCCCAATATTTCCAATTTCTCGTAACAACCCCTCGAAAATATTGAGAGCGTCTTTCAGCTCGTCCATAAACAGCGGGCTTTTATAATCGTGGTCAATGTCGTACCTGCAGTTTGATGAAATTTCATTTTGGGATTGACTTTCTTGTGAAAATGATGTATAATAAATTGTGGCAGGAGATGTTAATGCGTCCTACGAATTTTATCAGAAATCAAGGTGAAACAAAGTAATGTCAAGATCGCCCATAGGAAGTATAATAGGGTGAAATAATAGAAAGAAGGATTGATTTTATGGCAAAGAATATTGAGCCGAAACTTCGCAAAATTGGTGCATATCTCAAATTAGAAGAAGATACAAAATTCACGATACCGGAATATCAAAGACCATACTCGTGGTCCATCACTAACTGCGATAAGTTATGGCAGGATATAACGGACTTTATGAATAGTGACAGCAAGGATAGGTATTTCTTCGGAACTATTATTATCAACTGTCAAGACGAGGACGCTGTATTTGGTCTTATTGACGGACAGCAAAGAACAACGACATTTTTGCTGCTGCTGAAGGCTCTTTTAATTCGTATAAATGTAGCGATAGGCACTACAAGTCAAGATGATGATTCTGAAAGCCTGTGCAGAGGACTAAAGGAACGCAGAAGAAATATTATGGGTATTCTGTATAAGGCCGAAACAGAAGATATTCCCGACAAGCCCGATATAACAGTCGATAGGTCTATCTGTAATAGTGAGCCTTTAATTGAGAATTGTTCAATTAACGAGTTTTATAAGACAGAATTACAAACTATATTAAGTGCTGTTGACTATGCTGAGGCAGAGTCTAAGGTTATCAAAATTCCTCGTAGGCAAAAAGACAATAAATATACAAATTTCTTTAAGAATTTCAAGTTTTTCTATGATAGAGCAAAGGAACTTTCTGATTCTCAGCTTAACAGCTTTGCTAAAACGCTTATAGACAGTTGTGAAGTTATTGAGATTAAAAGTTGGCAGGTTGAACAGGCTATCACCATGTTCAACTCCTTGAATTCAGACGGTCTGCCGCTTTATGACTCGGATATTATCTCTGCAAAGCTTTATGCTGAAGCTGAAAAGAACAAAGTTAGTGATGATTTTAAAAAGTTATGGAAAGAGCTTACGGAGTTGATAGATGAGCTGAAACAAAACGGCATTGCTGATATTGATGCTGTTCTTATGCAGCAAATGTACTACGAACGCGCAAAAAATGAAAATAATGAAATCGTCACGGCTACTGGCTCTATAAATGTTACAACGCCGGGACTTAGAAGATACTTTACTGAAGAAAACAAAAAGATTCTTAAAGACCCTATCGGGCTATGCAATCAAATGATAAACATAGCAAAGATATGGAAGGAAGTGTCTGCTTATCCCGTGATACAGGTTCTTTTGAAATTTAATGATAATGCAAAGCTTTTTTTGGCAAGTTATTTTCATCGTTTTAAATCTGATGAAATATCAGATCAAGCTGTAAATGAAATTGCAGTTTGCTTGTTAAGACTGTTTACTATATTGGAACTTGTAGACATAGGCTATTCAAGCAGTACATTCAAGACGTTCCTTTTCGGCGAGATAGTAAAAATGGCTGATAGCAATATTACCGTGCAGGAAATTAAATCCGATTTTGATAAGCATATCTCCGAAAAATGGAACATCGCAGAAATCAAGAAGTATATTGCTGAATACGACAAAAATATGCTTGTATATTTGAATGAATATCTGTTCGCGCAGGAGAATGGTCTGCCGTTCGCCCTTGACAATAAATATGACATCGAACACATTATGCCGCAAAGCGGTGCAAATCTTGATGTTATAAGAAAAGACGCCGGGATTAAAAGCAAGGACGAGTTTGATGACACAGTAAATAAGCTTGGTAATAAGATACTCCTTGAAGAAAAAATCAATAGGTCAATTGGCAACGAGTGGTTTCGGACTAAGATATCTACGAAACTCTCCGATAAGACGGGATATATTGACAGCAAGTTTCCAATCGCAACCGCTTTAGTCAAGCAATATGAGAATGATACGAAACCTTATTGGTGCAAACAAGACATTGAAAAAGCGACAGAAGTAGCAAGCGAGAGGATTGTTGCTTTCATTTTTGGCAAATAATTGGTTAAGAATAGAGTGAACCTCAGCATGATAACACAGTCTGAATGGCAGTATTTAATTGCGTCAAAGAGTGAGTACCGGGTATTATAACAGGTACTTTCTTCAAATTTTCTTGGCTTAACCTTTTGTTGTACTGCTCCTGTTACATTGATCATGGTATTTGTTAAACTGAATAGCATATAAAGACTCTCTACGGTATATCCCAACTTACCGGTTTATAGTGCACGAATAATTATTTACCTGTATTTTCCATAAATTCATGAAAAATGTGTAAATATTCTAAGACAGTCGTTGCAAATTCCGAGGCTACCGACGACGA
>CANQNY010000083.1 GCA_947625335.1 uncultured Clostridia bacterium
ACGTTGACATATGCGGCTCTTTGTACGGCAATAATGTGGCATATTACCGAACGTTGACATATGCGGCTCTTTGCACGGCAATAATGTTGACCTTAACCTAACGTTGAAATGTGTGCAACTAAACGGCAAAATGCACCCTTTATATTATACCATAGACGCGCCGAAAAAGCAAATCTATTCGTTCCCAAAAAAACGGCTGCAGCCGAGGGATTTTTTGTGCATTTTAACCTAACAGCACCAGCGCGAGAGCCAAAATCAGCTTATTATCCGCCTTTTCCGAGAGCAGCACGAAAATCAGCCCCGCTATAAGCAGCATATCCCTGTCGGAGAAGATGTTATCCGCAAAACCGCGCTTTGGGCTGTCGCAATGCTCTTTATGCTCGAAATGCTCTTTATGCTCTTTATGTTCTCTATGCTCTTTATTCCCGCAATTGCTGTAATTCTCACAACGCCCGCAATTCCCGCGATTTTCGCAATTTTCGTGCCTCTCGGAATGCTTTGAACAGCCGTTTTCGTCGACGGCGCAGTTTTTATCCGAGAGCGTTTCGCGGGCGGGATTTTCCGTGCGTTCGCCGTTATATCGTCTCACCGCTCTGTAAAGCGCGGACTCTGAGCTGTCGTACACCATAGCCTTGCCTCCTTATGACATAAGCTCCCCGAAAATTCCCGAATCGCGAATAAGCGGCAGCAGCGAAAACAATTTCATAAGCCTTATCGCAGAATCAACCTTGCGGCGGTTTTCCTCACGAAGTAAGGGTTTGAGCGCGAGCAGAAAACGCTCGTTGTCGTCGGGCTGATTGAGCGTTTCAAACGCCGCAAGCAGACTCAACAGCATTTGCGGGTCAAGCCCCGAAAACAATCCGCCGGAGTCTGCGCCGTCGCACGGCTGTTCGGTTTTGTCCGAGCACTCCCCGCAGTTCTCGCAGCCGTCGCAGTTCTCGCTTTTAGTTTCCTCGTCGTCCTCCGCCAGCACACGGAGAATGTCCTCGATATTATCCATGTACGGCTCCTTTCAGACGGTCATTTTTTCCCGAGAATTTCCATTATCTCCGAGGGGTCGGACGCTCTCTTCAGCTTTTTCATAAGCTCCTCGTTTGCAAGAACAGCGCGCAGCTTTTCCTTGTCCTGCTTTGAAAGGCTTTGAGAAAGCGTCTTAACATCGCCGTTTTCAAGCGTTCGGCGAAGATTTTCGGGAGACGTTCCAAGCTTTTTACCCGCTGCCTCAAGCAGCTTTGCAAAACTGCTTTCGTTCATAAATAATTCCTCCTTTGTGCAGAATATTACAAAATATTCAAAAATGCCCTTTCTTTTTGCGGGAGAATGTGCTATAATAAAAACGATGGTTTAAACGTTAATTTAAACGAAAGGAAAATTATGAAAATTCTTGTTATATCGGACACTCACCGCAATTTCAGCGCGCTGAAAAACGCTGTTGACAGCGTCCCCGACGCGGATATGCTGATTCACTTAGGCGACGGGGAATACGAATTTGAGGATATCAGAAACCTCTACCCGCTGCTGCCGATGATTTACGTCGGCGGGAACTGCGATTACGGCGAACACGAGCAAACTCACATTGTCACCGCCTGCGGCAGAAAAATATTCTGCACGCACGGACATTTATACAGCGTTCGCGAAAACAGGGACTTGCTTGCGGCGGCGGCTGTCCAAAACGGCTGCGAGGTCGCCTTGTACGGGCATACGCACGTAAAACGCATCGAAACGCAAAACGGCGTGCTTATCCTGAACCCCGGAAGCGTCGACTGTCCGCGCGGCGGAAACCCTCCGTCATACGCTGTACTTACAATATCCTCTTCGGGGGAGATTTTCCCCGAAATAATCGATGTGGAGAATAAATAATGGCGAACTTCATCTTCTTAAAGGAAACAAATTCCACCAACACCTACCTCAAAACCCGCTGTAAAGAGCTTTGCGACGGCACGGTAGTAAGCGCGGAAATTCAGACGGCAGGGCGCGGCAGGCTCGGTCACGGCTGGTCCGCAAACGAAGGTATGCTGCCGTTTTCGATTTTGCTGAAAAATCCGATCGAGCGCGAAACGCTTACCGCGCGGGCAGGGCTTGCCATATGCGGGGTTATCGCGGATTTTTGCGGAAATTCCCCAGAAATAGGTATAAAATGGCCAAACGACATAATTATCGCAAATCGCAAGGTCTGTGGTATTCTATGCGAGAGTCTGTGTTTTGGTGACAGCGTTTGCGTAATTTGCGGAGTGGGGATAAATATTTCTCAAAGCGAGGATTATTTTTTGTCGGAAAATCTCCCGCATGCGGGGTCTCTGCTTACCCAGACGGGCATAGCTCCCGACCGCGAGGAGCTGCTGAGAAACGCTGCCGAACGTATAATTCTCCGCGCAAAACAGCCGTTTTCCGAGTGCCGCGGAGAATACCGAAAACGGCTTGTAAACCTCGGAAAAAAGGTGAGGATAATCTCCCAAAACGGCGAGATAACCGCGACTGCGGAGGATATTTCCGCAAACGGATTTCTTGTCTGCCGCGGCGAAAACGGCATTTTCGAGGTAAATTCGGGAGAAGTCAGCGTGCGCGGCGAGAACGGCTATATTTGAGGTGTTTTATGATTGAAAACGAATTTAAGATAATGTTAAGCAAGGAGCAGTACGAAAAACTGCTTTCAATGTACAATTGGGACGAGGTCATCGAGCAGACAAATCACTACTACGACACGGACGATCTTCGGCTGTCGCAGCAGCGCGTGACCTGCCGCGTGAGGGAGATTGCGGGGGAATTTTTTTTGCAGATAAAAATGCCTGCCGAGCGGGAATTTTCGCGCGTGGAACTGTCGGAAAAGCTGCCGTCGCTGCCCGAAATTATCTCAAAAAACGAGCTTTTCGAGCTGTCGGGGCGGGAGCTTTTCGATGTAAAACGCATAGGGCAGCTTTTCACGAAACGCTCTGTAAAGCGGTTTGACGGGGCGGAAATCGACCTTGATCTAAGCGTTTATTTCTCAAAAACCGACTATGAGCTGGAAATTGAATTCACCGACGAAAACGCCGCGCGGGAAATTTTGTCCGAGATAAAAACGCGTATCGGAGCGACCGAGGCGCAGGACGTGTGCACGGGAAAGATCAGACGATTTTTAGAGGAATTTCAGAAAAATAATAATCCCCGATGAATTTCGGGGATTTTTTTAATTACTTAAATGCTCGAGCTGATAATCTCCGACAGCGTTTTTAATGCGGCGCGGCGTTCGCCGTCGGACAACGCCGTGCCGCTGCGGGTGCGGAATTTCGCCGACACGACGATCTCCCCGCTCTCCTTCGGGGACACGCTTATGTTGTACGCCTCGCAGGTTTTTTCCGCGCCGTCGTACATGTAATTCAGCGTGATTTTGCGCGTTCTGCCCTCGATAAGCATAAGCCCCGCCGTTTGCGCGCTGTCGAACGTTTCGGAAAATCTGCCGTTTTCAATACGCCTTGAACCGCATAATACTGCGGTTTTTCCGTCGTCGGAGGAAGTCACTCCCCTGCCGTTTTCGGTTATTGCAAACATCGGCAGGAGCGAAGATTTTTCGCCCTCGTTTTCCGCGAGAAGATCAAGCAAAGTTGTCTTTGGGGAAACTCCCAGATCAAACGCGTTTTGAATTATCGAAAGCGGTTTTTCCGCGGAAGTAATTCCCTCGGTAAACGGAATTTCGGTAAGCGCAGAACCCTCTTCGGCGCAGCACACGGGGGTGTTCAGCCCGCACCGCAGCTCGTAATACAGCGTGTTGAGAGCGTCGGAAATATCCGCGCGTTCAAAGCCGCTCCCGAAAATCAGCAAACGGGTTTCGTTCATATAAATTTTTTTGCCGTCGATAAGGGAAACGTTGTCGACAGCCTCCGAAAGCGTTCTGCCCGTGCCGGACACCATAATGACGTTTTCCTGCGAGGCGTCAATGGTGTCGCCGCCGCTGCCGCCGCTTGAAAAAAGCAGCGCGCTCACGCGGTATTCTCCGTCGTAATCAACTGCGGCAGCCTGTATCAGAGCGCGGTTTCCGAGGTTCGTCGGGTCGGCGCACCCCGAAAGCGTTGCCGCCGCTGCCGCGACAAAAATTGTCATTATCAGCTTTTTCATTATGATGTTTCCTTTTCGCAGAATTTTTCCGTTTGGGAATGCGGTTTTTCGTGCAATTTTCGCTTGTGAAAATGCTAAAATAATACGCGAATTTTCGCGCAATTTTCGCTTACATAAATGCGGAAATTATACGCGGTTTTTTGTGCAATTTTTGCTTACAAAAATGCGGAAAGTATACGCGAATTTTCGGGCAATTTACGCTTGTGAAAATGCTAAAATAATACGCGGTTTTTCGGGCAATTTTCGCTTGTGAAAATGCTAAAATAATACGCGAATTTTCGCGCAATTTTCGCTTACAAAAATACAAAAATTAAACGAAAATTATTCCCCGTTTGCGGGGGCGGAACGGTATCTTGCCGCGCGTCCGACCTGCGCTATCACGCGCTCCGCCGAAAGCAGCATAAGCCCGCCGCGGAACACCGCGCACAGCAGCCATACTGCCGCCGCCGCGCCGTCCAGACGCTTGAAAAATGCGACGTCCGAGAGGGACGCTGCCGTGATAAACGGGTATTCCGTCAGCCCGTACATCTCCCGCAAAGTGAATATGCTTGTAAGGCACAAAAATACCGACGCGGCGGCTGAAATCCCCGCAAACCACAACACGCTTTTTCCCGCTGCGTTCGATTTTTCACGGTCGACAAACGGCAGCAGCGCCGAAAAAATCAGATAATCTCCGCCGCGGAGAATTCTCTCGAAAATTTCTCCCAAAAAATCATTAAAATTCATATTCGCCGAAAACTCGACTGCGGAGAACCTCATATACGGAATGTCCGCGAGCACCACCGCGCCCGTTATCAGCGTCGCCGCAATCAGAATTATCGCGCCCGCGCGCGAGACCGCCTCCACGCCCATTGCCGCGGCGTACACCGCGAATATTGCCGAGATGGTGAACACCGCCCACATCGACCCGCCGACAAGCAGATTTTTTACCGCAAATTCCGACGAGAAAAACAACGTTCTCAGCGCTGCCGAAACCAGCAATCCCGCCGCTATAAACGCTCCCGCCCAGCCGAAAAAGCGGTTCTTTTTTAAGACTGCAGCGTGGAAACTGTCGCCCTTGAACGAGTAAATTATGAGCGGCAAAGCCAGCAAAAATCGTACAAGTTCCGCGATTACAACCGCCGTTACCGACTGCGCTGCAGACGCTGAAAAGCTCCTCGGATAGACGATTTCGGAGCTTATCCGAGACAGCAAAAGTATGCAGAAAAGCTGCTGCGCGCTTATTTTATTGTTGCTTTCAATCATTTTCTATCGCTCCGTTCAAACTTTGTAATGTTACATCGCCTTCAGCCATTTTTCGCCAACCCGCTCTTACCAGCATATCCCGCATAGATTTCGGCGAGAACGGCGAAATCGGCGACATATACGGAATTCCGTAGGTGGAAAGCGAACACATTTTTATCGTTACCGCGCCCGCGAAAAGAGTTAATCCGTACAAGCCGAAAATTCCGCCCGCGATAATATACAAAAATCTCAGCACGACGACTTTTTCATACATTGCGGGAACTACAAAGCTGCACAGTCCCGACAACGCCACCACCAGCACCATCGGCGCGCCGACAAGCCCCGCGGATACCGTTATATCGCCGATTACAAGCCCGCCCACAACGCCGATTGCGTGACCTATCGGGCGCGGCAGACGAATTCCCGCCTCGCGGAGAATTTCATACATAAAGTGAATGAAAATGCACTCCGCCATAAGCGAATACGGCGCGGTCTGCTCGGCGGCGGCAAGGTTCAGAATAAGCGGCGTGGGGAGCATTTCCGGGTGATACGACGCTACCGCGACATAAGCTCCGGGCAGAAAAAGCGTTATAAAATACGCGCAAAGCCGCACTATTCTTATAAAAAACGCGTAAAACGGTTTTTGAGTGTAATCGTCGAGAGTTTGGAAATTTTCAATAAACAAAAACGGGACGATAAGCGCGAACGGCGTGCCGTCCACTAAAATTCCTACCCTGCCCTCGTAGAGTTTCGCGGCGAACGTGTCGGGGCGTTCGCAGGTTCCGCACTCCGAAAAAAACCAGCCTCCGCGACCCTCAAAATATGGCTGTAAATAGCCGCTTTCGAGTATCGTGTTGAGTTTTACGGAGCGAATTCTGCGCTTGACGTTTTCGAGTATTTTCGGTGACACCTTGTCAGAAATGTAGCAAATGCAAATGTCCGTGTTGGAACGCTCGCCTATCGTCTGCATTTCAAAAACCAGCGTCGGGGACTTAATTCGTCTGCGGATAAGCGCCATATTTGTGCGGATAACCTCGGTAAATCCCTCGCGCGAACCCCGCACGTTAAGCTCGCTTGAAGGCTCGTCAACGCCGCGCGATTTGTAGCCCTGAATGCCTATCGCAATCGCTTTTACAATGCCGTCTATAAGGATAATTGCAAACCCCGACTGCATCTTTAAAATAAGCTCGCCGAGGGTCTTAATTTCAATCTGCTCGGCGGCGGTGAGATACACCTCGAAAAGGTATGTCAGCAGCATTTCGGGAGATTTTGCGTCCTTATTTTCGATGAAATTTAACTTGTTATAAATAAGCTCCGCAAGCGTATCGGTGCTGGTCATACCCTCGCAGGTTAGCACGGCGATTTTATTTTGGCAGACCATTCCCGTTTTTATTATCACATCGGACGAATTATCGGTGATAAGTTTAACATTTTTGAGATTATCCGAAAGCCTGTCCGAAAGCGGCAAAGTCGGCGAAATTCTCGTGCGAACAGCCTCGTTTTCCATTCTGTCACTCCTTTCGCATTGTTTAATTTATCATATCCGAAAAGGGGAAAATTATACAAAAAAATCGGGAGCAGAAAAGCTCCCGATTAACAAATAATTTTTACTTATTTAATATCATCAACATAATCGCAAAGTAGTGGAAAACGCTCCCCGCGACGGTGAAAATGTGCCAGACCGAGTGAAAATATTTCTTGGATTTCATCGCGTAAAACGCAATTCCCGCGGTGTAGCAAACGCCGCCTATCAGCAAAAACAGCAGCGACAAAAACGAGCATTTTTCTATCATCGGCTTTATTGCGAAAACAACTACCCAGCCCACCGCGATATAGCAGACAACCGACGGTTTTCGGAATTTTTCAAGGTCGATGGAATTCAGCACTATCCCCAGCGCAGCCGCTCCCCACACCACGCCGAACAGCGTCCAGCCGAGCGCGCCGCGCAGCGGAACAAGCGTTATCGGAGTGTATGTTCCCGCTATCAGAAAAAATATCGTGTCGTGATCCATTATGCGGAAAAACGTTTTCGCACGGCGGTTTGTGAGCGCGTGATAAAGCGTCGACATGGTATAAAGCACGATAAGCGACGCGCCGTAAATGCAGGAGCTTACCACGCCCCACGCGTCGGAATAAAGAGCCGCCAACACAATAAGCACCGCCGTTCCCGCGACGGAAAGCAGCCCGCCTACCCCGTGCGTTACCGAATTAAATATCTCCTCGCCGAGCGAATACCGCTTTGTAATATCAACAGCGGCTTGTCCCGTATTTTTCAAAATTATCCCCTCCTGCAACAATGTTGCCTTCTCCCAAAATAATGCGCCTTTTTGCCGAACGCTAATCTCTGTAAGGCAAATTTGAGGCAATTTATCAACAGTTACCAAAGTAACTTCTAATTATATTATATCCAAATCACCCCCGATTTGTCAAGTATTATTTGCAAATTTTCCTAAAACTTTCACACTATAAAAAATCCGCTTGATAACGCGCCCGAAATCGGTTATACTGAATATACAAAAACGCGTTTTCGGGAGGCGTTATATGAAAAAAATTATCTCGATTATTTTAATTTCCGCGTTTTGCGTAACCGTTTTGTCGGGGTGCGGAATTTTAAAAAATCTGCACGACAGAAATAAATTTCATCTAAAAAATATTGAGTGCGAAAACACGATAATCAGCTGTTTAAACGGAGAATGCGACCCCGCAAAACCAGCTGAATTGTTCTGCGAAAGAGCGAAAAATCTGCATGACCTTGAACGGGAGATTTCAGCCGCTATCGATTTTATTGACGGGAAATTTATTGAAGAATTTGACTGGTCTGACAGCAGCGGGCAGGAGTCGGCGGAAAGCGGAAAAACGGTGCTGTACGAAAGCCTTGTGCATACGCGCGGCGCGATAAAAACCGACGCGGGATGCGGCTATTTAATCAGCTTTGTGGTGCGGCATGCCGATTTAGAAAACGACGACCTCGTCGGAATTTCCTACATAAAAATTTCTCAGGCGGACGACGAGGGGCATGCAAGCGGAGAATATGTTTTAATCGGAGGGGTATTTTAAAAAGTTACAAAAAGGTTACAAATAGTTACAAAATGGTTACAGTTTTGAAAAACCTCTTGACAGCGCGGAAAAAATCGATTATACTGAATTTATCGAAAAGCGTTTTTGGAGGTTTTTGTATGAAAAAAGTACTTATCACAGCGTTATCTTTAATACTTACAGCGTCTGTTTTTGCGGGCTGCGCGGATAATAATCAAGTTTCGGAAAGCTCCGAAAGCTCTAAAAACTCGGAAATTTACGAAAGCATTGAACTCCCCGAAAGCACGCAGGGCATACGAATGTACATAGGCGGGGTTTTAGTTCCCGTGTCAGACGAAGTAATGGAAATAATCGAGCGTAACGACTATACTATCGAGCTTACCAACAAGCAAAAAGCTCTTATCGACACGGTTTTTGAGGACTATGCGAAAATGGCTCTGCTGTTTTTCTACAACGGGTTTGATATGGGAAAAGATTATCTTCCGCAGTTCGACGACACGGGTTACGACTGCAAAACTCTTTCCATAAACGAAACAAACACCGACGGCGTTCCCGAAGAAATCGTAAAGGGTCTTACAACTCCCGCGTTTGTAAAGTATACGGGCGATAAGGTGAATACTCTCGAAAAGTTCAATGCCGAGCGTGCGAAATACTTCACCGAGGAATTTATCGAGCGCAACGAGCCCGCAGAACCGTATTTTGAGGCTAACGGCGCATTGTACAAGAGCTGTCCGGAATCCGACCATTATAAATGCAATTACTACATTCACAAATACGACGAAACAGACGATGAAATAAATATCGGACTATTCTGCGTTTCGGCGCGCGGCGAAGCGTCGTGCAGAGACCTTTCGCTTAACCTCCAAAAGACCGAAAACGGTTTTCTTGTAAACAGTATTAAAAATTCCGACGGCGAGTATGACGAGAAAATTTTCGCGGAATTTCCTGTTTCTATTTCTTACTGACAGCCGCATATTAAATCACCGCCCTTTGCGCTTTGCAGAGGGCGGTTTTTTGTCAAAATAAAATGCAGCTAAAAAGCTTTGCAGCTAATTTTTTGTACAACTTTGAAAATTCTCCAGCATATTCCGCAATTTCGCCGCCGAAACCTCTTTTAAATCTATACAACCCGTAAGCGGGGTGATTTTCCTCTTTGTAATGCGGAATTCCGCCGAAATCGTAAATCTTGCAGCCGCCGCGCATCGCCCACTTTATCATCTCCCACTGCATTAAATAATTCGGGTACAGCTCGCGGAATTTCCCCGAACTCGCACCGTAA
>CANQNY010000084.1 GCA_947625335.1 uncultured Clostridia bacterium
GGCAAACAGCCTACAGAAACATATTACAACGGCGAAAAGCCCGAGGGAATCCCGTCCGAACTCGCGGACTGCATAATACGCATACTTGATTATTGTGCCGAGGCGGGCATAGATATCGAGGCGGCAATGCTCGAAAAACACGAGTACAACAAAAGCAGACCGTACAAGCACGGCGGGAAAATATGCTGAGGATTTGGAACAGGAGGACGAATGAAAGTTTTGTCACTTTTTGACGGGATAGCTTGCGGACGTGTGGCACTCGAATGCGCCGGCATACCCGTTGAAGAATATCACGCTTTTGAAATTGACAAATACGCTATACAGATAGCAAAGAAGAACTACCCCGATATAATTCATCACGGAGATGTTTTCGAGGGCGATTTCACGCAGTTTAAGGGGTTTGATTTGCTTATTGGCGGCTCGCCCTGCACTTATTGGAGCATTGCCAAAGCAGGCAGAGAAACCACGCCTGACGGCATAGGCGGTAAGCTGTTTATGCAGTACGTCCGCGCCCTTAAAGAGAGCGGGTGCAGATATTTCTTGTATGAGAATAATTATTCCGTACACAGAAATATCAAAGCTTTTATATCCGAGCAACTCGGTGTTGATCCGATTATGATTAACTCGGCTCTTGTATCGGGACAAAGCAGGAAGCGGTGCTATTGGACTAATATCCCGAACGTCACTCAACCCGAGGATAAGGGAATTTTACTGAAAGACGTGTTGGAGAGCGGAGTAGATTTGAACGCCGAAACAAACGGCAAATCCCGAACCATTAAAGCTCAGTACAGTCACACGAGCCTTGCAAATGCCGCAAGATGTGACAATTTGGGCGCGACAATGGTTGCAGAACCGATACTGTTAAACGACATAAACGGCAAGTCAAAAACCTTGCGTGCATCAATGGATAAGGACGGAATACGCAATTTGATAGGGAATGAAGTGGACAAGCGAACGTGTATTGCCGAACCCGTCCGCATAGGAACAGTAGACCACGGCGGGAATAAGTCGTATGATAGCAAGCAATGGAGAGTTTATAGCGTCAAAGGCAAGTCGGTCACTCTATGCGGGCAAGGCGGCGGTGCGGGCGCGAAAACGGGCTTGTATAAAATTGACCTGCCTGACGGAGATTACATAATCCGCAAGCTCACTCCGATAGAGGCAGAGCGCCTGCAAACTTTACCCGACAATTATACCGAGGGAATTTCAGACACACAGCGGTACAAATGCATAGGCAACGGCTGGACGGTTGATGTTATCGCGTGGATTTTGGGAGGATTGACAGATTTACTACCTTTGCAAAAGCGGCGAAATACTTAATTGCAAGTTTTTCGGGGGTGAAACAAATGACAAATTTTGAGAAAATCAAGGCAATGAACGCGAAAAAAATGGCGCAGTTTTTAAGCCGGCATATGGAATGTATAAAATGCCCTATGGTTTTGAGTTGCAGTAAATTCCCGCCTTATGATTGTATTAAAAAATTGCAAGAATGGTTAAAAAGCGAGGTTAAAGAAGATGAAAGTTGACAAAATACTGCGTTGTATATGCTGCCCCGACAGCGAGGATAACGGCTCTATATATTACGGAATGCCGCAACTCAAAGTCACATATAATAGCGAATTTTGGGAAGCGTTTTGCCCTAAATGTGGGTGTGGTTCAATGTTTCAGTTCAAATCACAATATCTTGCACTTAAGCATTGGAACGATACGCAAAAGCACTTGAGAGAAACTCCAAGATTATTCTTAGAAGAAAGCGAGGTTGAAGATGATAAGCCTTGAAAATTCGGTTAACGGAAAATGCTGGGAGCTGGTGAAGTGCAAAAAGTGCGGATATGAATTTCCCGCTCCCGCTATTCGGGCGGACAATTTAACATATTTGTTGGTTGACTGCGTGAATTATTGCCCTAAATTTGGAATATATAATAGGCGATGAACTAAACGGCGGCGGTGCTGTTGTAGGGAATTTAACTGCCGAGGACGTTTTCAAGCGCATTGAGGCGCATTACACAGGTGAAAGAAAGTGAGGCAAAGAATGAGGATAACGCTTAAAAAGGGCGCATACGCGCCAGAGGTAATACCAAACACAGAGGGATATGTTTTGAAAACGCCGAAAGACGTTAGAATTTCTCCGCGCGACGGGACGGCATGGATTAGAACGGGAGTGCGTTTTGAACTTCAGCCGAACACGGTCGGGATATTGACAAGCATGTGCGGGGAAAACGTGAAAATTTCAGCTCCGAGCGATAAATTTGTTTTTATGGGCGATACGGGGGCAATTGAGCTTGGATTGTATAATAATGGCAAGGAACTTGTAGAAATCAAGAGCGGCGGCATAATTGCGCAATTTATCATATTGCCGCTTACTATGAAAGAGCAAAAGCAGATGTTGAAAGATATATCAAAAACAGATGCGCGTTTAAAGTCGATAATTTATCATTTGCAAGAGGCTAAAAAACTTATATGGGCTTATAACGACGGAAAATTACGAAGCAAATGGGGAATGTTAGACTTTTCGTTCTTTTTAATTCTTGACGCTATATATGAAGCGAAAAGAAATTATGCTGAATTCAAAAAGCTCGTTAAGAAAAACGGCTTCGGTAGTACGGGGAAGTGATGTTGTGGCAACAAAAAAAGATTGGACGGGTAACAACAAATCTGCGTTTGTCTGCATAGGTGCATCCAACCACACCAACGGCGAGCGAGAAACTCTTGATTATTACGCGACAGAGCCGAAAGCACTTGAATTATTGCTTGATTTGGAGCGGTTTGACAAAAGCATTTGGGAGTGTGCGTGCGGTGAGCTGCACTTGTCCAATGTGCTGGAGAGACGCGGGTATAACGTGAGAAGTTCCGATATTGTCGACAGATTGCATAACGGGAAAATTGAAACGCTGGATTTTCTGCAATACGACGGCAAATGGAACGGGGATATAATCACAAACCCGCCTTATTCGATAGCGACAGAGTTTGCGCAAAAGGCGTTAGACGTTATCCAGGACGGTCACAGAGTGGCGATGTTTCTGAAACTTACGTTTTTGGAAACCTATAAACGGAGGGTTTTGTTTGACAAATACCCACCGAAAGTGATATACGTATCAACTCACCGCCTTCAATGCGCGAAAAACGGCGAGTTTAAGAAGTATAAAAGCGGAACAGGCACAGCAATCGCCTACGGTTGGTACATATGGGAGAAAGGCAACACCGAACCGCCCGTTGTAAGGTGGTTTAACTAAAAATAAAATCGCGGTTGAACGGTTTAGCTAAAGGAAAACCGCGTAACAAAGCCGTTTGAGTGGTGCTTGTCGGTTAAATCATCAGCTAAGATTGGCTAAGTTAGCTGATTGTGGGGTGAAAAATGAGAATAGGGTTATGGAGCGATTGCCACAATTTCCCCTCTTTACCGCTGATGAAATTGTCGGCTTATCATAAGTCTATCGGTGATGATGTTTCGGAGTATATGCCGTTAGAGCGTTATGACAAAGTTTATGCGTCTAAAGTGTTTTCTTTTACAAAAGATATTGACGACACATACGGAGTAAACGCTGATGAAGTCATTAAAGGCGGTACGGGATATTGCATTTCTGTCGAAAACGGCAAGGAAGTATATGATAATTCAAAAAATACATCTTTACCGAACGAAATAGAACATATTTATCCCGATTATGCACTATATCCGCAATACGATTTTGCGGCGGGATTTTTAACGCGGGGCTGTCCGAGGGGCTGTGAATTTTGCGTTGTAGGAAAGAAAGAGGGACGCTGTTCCCATCAAGTCGCGGAATTATCAGAGTTTTGGCGCGGGCAAAAGGAAATAAAACTGCTTGACCCGAATTTGTTGGCTTGCAGGGAACACGAAAACCTGTTGAAAGCCCTTATCGAAAGTAAAGCCTTGATAGATTTCACACAGGGCATTGACATAAGGCTTACAAATCCCGACAATATAACGCTATTAAATCAAATAAAGGTAAAGCGGCTGCATTTCGCGTGGGATAATCCCAAAGACGATTTGACGGAGTATTTCAAGCAATTTCAAGAATACACGTCAATCAAAGATTATGCTCGGAAAGCGGTATATGTTCTCACAAATTTTGGCAGTACAATAGACGAGGATTTGTACAGAATTTATACGTTGCGTGACCTCGGCTATGCGCCGTATGTGATGATATACCAAAAGGGCGACGCTCCGAAAGAAATGCGGTATTTGCAAAGGTGGTGCAACAACAGACTGATTTTTAGAAGTTGCCCGGATTTTAGGAATTATGACCCTAAAATGAAATAATAGGAGGAAAAACAAAGATGTCAACGAAGTATCACAGCAGGAAATGTAATTGCCGTTGCGGGCATATCCACGACAGCAAAAAAGAAGCGCAGCGGTGCAACGAGCTGCAACTTTTGCAGAGAGCGGGAGAAATCTCGGAGCTTGAAATACAGCAGAAAATTACGCTCCTGCCCTGCAGGAAATATGAGAATATGCCGAACGAACGGGAGATTGTCTATATCGCGGATTTTGTCTATAAGCAGGGCAAAACAACGATTATCGAGGACACCAAAGGCTTTAAGACTAAAGACTACATAATCAAACGGAAACTGCTTAAAGACAAATACTGCAGGGGCGGCGACGTGATTTTTCGGGAGGTGTGAAAAATGAGCAGCGAAACAAGAAATACAGTTTATACTGCGGAAAATCAGGGCATTGAAACTTTTGACAGCGCAATGAGGTGGGCAGATAAAACCTTAACAGAAGTTTTAAGGGTTACGACAAAATCCCCGAAATCTATAATTTTAAGCATATCGGAAGAACCGCTGTGCGGTATGTTTAAACCCGCAGACGGCGAAAGTATGCCTCCACCGTCATATCGCGCGGGGATTAAAGTCGAATACGAGGAAAATGTTGAATAACGACAGCTTTTCAATGCCGTGAATGTATCAGATTTCGCGGCGTATACGGCATATAGGCGCCCGACGTTCGGGAGACCACAGCAAGCGAAGGGGACATTTCCTCTAAGTGCTAAAGCAGGGCAGGACTGCAATATGCCGCCAAAAACTGCAAGAAAGGGTTGAAAGTAGTGGAGTTTAAAGACAGACCGCCGAGAATTGCGGAGGTAATCAATCAGCATTGCGAGTACTCATCCGAGCAAAACTTATCGACTTTGATTGCCTCGAATTGCTTGGCTTTTTGGGAAACGCTTATCACAGAAGCAGAGCAAAACAGCATTTTATGCGCGATTTTGGTTGAGAAAAAAATCCGCATACTCAAACATATCGTTCCCAGCATATTAGGCGATTGTTGGGAAAAGGTGCTGGCGACTGATGTTGAAACCTTTAAAAAAGAAAACGACGGCGATGAATTCGACGTGTACAAAAGTATAGGGATGCTTTTGGGACGCAGAGCAGCGCGAAAATTGGATGGCTTTGCTGTCCATATGCGAGAGTATTTTGTAATTCAAGGCGGCACATTCGGGCATAGCAAAATTTTTACTCCTGAATGGTTTGAATGGTTTAAGCATGCGGCAATTTTAAAGTTTTTTCAGATAGGGGAGGACAAATATGACTAAACAGGAGAAGATCGTTGTAAGCGCGTATACGGGCGTTTTGATGTGCGACTTCGCAGATGTACACGAGTATATCGAGCGCAAGCTGGGCAGACCCGTTTTTACACACGAGTTTGCAAGCAAAGCACTCCGGGAAGAAATCATTGCGAAATGCAAAGGCGATTTTTTGGCGATATGCACGGAACAGGAGGACTGATAGACAATGTGCGATATATCTCGGGCGATACGGGAAAAGCTGGACAGGCGGCGCAATTTTGAGGGCGGCGACTCTTTCGCGGCAATATCAGAAAGCGAAGTAGATGAATATTTGTCGCAATATGGAAACAGATTTGTAAAGATAACCGCGCAGGATTTAGATTCACTCTTGCACGGGGAGGTGTTGTATTTCAACGACGGCGAATATGCAATGTTTATAAAATTCAAGGAAGACGAGGCTTGACGGAGAATGAAAGGCATAAAGTGCGACAGGTGCGGGGACTTTTACAGTTACGGGTTTAATACCCCCATTGAGGGCTATAAAATAAGCGGTTCAGAGGCTAATTCCGAGTTCGGGTTCAGCGTTGATTTGTGCAGTAAGTGCTACAAGGAACTGAAGAAAATCATAATGGGGAGGAAACATAATGCCGAAAGAAAGACCGAACGCGCGACACCCTAACGCCCGAAAAATCCCCGAGGGCGCATTGACGAAAGACGAGGCGCGCGAGTTTCTGGGAGTGGCAAGACAGACGCTTGATTATTACATACGCAACAACATCATTAAAACGTTTAAGGCGGGGAAATACCGCTATTGTACGCTAAGTTCCTGTCAAGCGCTTAAAGACCTTAATTCCGCTTGCGTTGAAAAGGGCGGCGAGAAGTGGCTGACGATTAAAGAAACCGCCGAGCTGACGGGACTTACCGAACATAGGTTACAGATAAAATGCCGAAACGGCGAATTTGAGAGCGCGAAAGGGCTTAACCGAGTGTATGTGAACCCCGAAAGCGTGCAGGCATATCTTAACCGCTTTAAGAGCATGAACGGGCGCGAGACTTTGACCGCGCGAGAAGCTGCTGAAATATACGGCTGCAGTCTACACACTATGCAATTACACGCCTACGGCGACGACTCTTTACTTGAAACTGTCGTTGTAGGAAACAGGCGGTTGATATACAAAGATTCTCTAATGGAATTTATCCGAAAAAGAGACAGGCTTAAAGGGAAAAAGCGCAAAAAGAAAAGGGGAAACGGCTTGTGGTATGACGAAAACTTTAAGCACAAAAAGCGCAAACGCAAGCCGCAGGAAGAACCCGAACCTGCCGCGGAGGACATCAACGGCATTCTGGAGCAGCTGAAACAATATGATGAATAAAAAAGCGCGTAAAGTTTACGACTATCCAGCGACTATAAAAAGAAAACCCACCAAGTAGGCGGGTTTTCTTTTGCGACTTTTACGACTATTGTGTTAATTCCAGTCGATTTCATTTTCCGTGAAAACATCTCCGTTTTCGCGTTCCTGCTCCGACTTTTTGAGTATATCGGCTTCTTCGGGAGTGAGTTTGGTGAAATCAGGATCCCACGCGAGAATTACTCGCTGAATAATTTCGTCAATAAGTTTTTTTTCGCTTTCGGGTAAGGTATCAACGAGTTGAAAAAGTTCTTTTGTGTGTTCTGACATACTAAAAATACACGCTCCTTTCTTACTTGTATACGTCACCACGAACTCCGACAGCGTTAATATATAGATATTCCCCGTCGGGGTCGTCAATATACTGAAATAATATGCGATACTTACCGATTCGCAAACGCTGCTGCCCGTTCTTTGAACCTTGAAGGGGCTTTATATCTCCCACGGGAGGTATTTTTGTTAAATCAAGAATGCCCTTGTGAATAAGCTCTTTATAGTCTTTCGGCAATTTTTCAATATCTTTCTTTGCAGTCTTTGAAAACATTATTCGCAATGGTTTTTTCTCCTTTCGCGACTATTGCGACTATAAAATTCTAGCGACTTTCGCGGCTTTACGACTATTTAACGACTTTCGCGACTTTTCCCGCCGCCCCGAACCCGCCGCCGATCTCCGCAGGGCGTTGCCCGTCCGACACCTGTCCGACGCCGCGAAAATCTCCGCGGGGAAGTTACCCGCCGCCGAACTGCTCCGATCTGCTCGGGGGTCTAGTCGCCGCCGCTGGGCGTATCGCCGCCCGCGTCGCCGTCGCGCTCTATCTGATTAAGAGCGGCGCGAACCAAAAACCCCGTGACACTCTCACCGCGTGCGCGGGCGTGATTGTATATAGTATCACGCGCCGCGGGCGGGACTCTAATTGCTATTTGTATTTGTTTGGCGTTCCAGCGCGCATTTGCGGCGCGCTTTTTGTCCGATATTGGCACAATATCACCCCCATATAAAAACATTATAGCACACACGCGTGAAAAATGCTAGCGTGCAAAATGTACAAAAATTACACGCTAGATTTGTGCAACATTTTACCCGAAAAACGCTTGACAAATACACGCTAGCGTGCTATAATAAAATTGCAAGGAGGGCGAGAGCCCAGAACACAGAGCCGAGAGGCAAGGAGGAAAAAACAATGACAAGAAGAGAATTTTTGAACGCACGGAACGCGTACCTGATCGCGAAGGCGGCGCTTGATACCGCGAAAGAGGACGAACAGAGAGCAGAACGCGAATTTATGGCGCGTAAAGGCTACGAGGGCGAGTACATTTGGACGGTAGACCTTGACGAGACCGCATTTGATGCACTGCTTGAGGATTACGAGCGCGAATGTGCCGCAGAACTCGCAGCAGTCACCGCAGCGGAAAAGCTCTACAACACAACCGCCGCACGCCTTGCAGACATCGCCGCAAGTGTAGCACCGTTGCCCGCCGCAGAACTCGCAGAATTTAAACACAGCGTACACACCAACGCGGCAACCCGTGAAAAAGTGATTGAGATTGCTTTAAAGCTGGACGCGCGGACAATACCCGCGAAGATGTAAGGAGGACGCAAAAGCTGAAACAGGAGGATAAAACAATGTACAAAACAGCAACGGAAAAAGCGGCAGAGATCCGCGCGGAACTTAAAAAGGCAGGTATTAAGGGCGTGTCTGTAAGGACGCGGACGGGAACATACGATGAAGCAATATATATTACAATCAAAAACGCCGCGGTAAATATAAAAACGGTGGAGAATATCGCCCGCAAATATAAAGAGGTGGACTACGACGAGGTAAGCGGCGAAATCCTCGCAGGCGTGAATACTTATGTATTCACGCGGTACGAAAGCGGAATATTTGAACCGGCGGCGGAGAGCTACCGCCCCGAAGCAGAAAAGGCGCTTGAATGGTGCGCCGAAAATCCGCAGCACATTAACCAGATGCGCGAGGGGCTGTACTTGGTACAAAATGAGACCCGCGCCGCGTGGGTACATCAAGCGGAGGATTACACATCATATAGAGCAGGCACGGCGCAGGAGCTTGCAATATTGCTCTATAAATACGATACATTCGGCGCTCTCTAATACTTACACGGGCGGCAGGCAAGCCAAAAAACAAATTAAGCCCATACGGGCGGAAAGAGGTATAAAATGGGAAAAAAACTTACACAAATTGATTATCAGAAAAGAGCCGCAGCCTTGAGCGATTGGTACAGGTTACTGAAAAAAGCGGAAAAAAGGCTTGAAGACAGTAAAAAATGTCATGAATTATATGGTGATGATGACAGCAAATTGTGGATGATAGAGGATGCCGCGCGCGTGGAGGAAATACGCCAAAAAATACAAAAAGTAAAGGCATATTTTGACGATCATAATATATAATAAGCATTTACGCAGGCATCCACAAAGCCACAAACACCCCCTAAATTCAAGCGTAAACGCCCCGATTTGGGGCGTTTTGCTTTTGGTAGTATAACTTTACCCCAAGAGGTAAAAGCCCCTTAAAACGCAAAATTCAGCGTTTTTTGAATATTGGGAATTTTTTGAAGCCTCTGCACGCCCTCAGACCAACACCCGCCCGCCGCAGGAACACCAACAACAGCTGCGGCAATATCCGCAGCACATCGCCCCCGCAGACCCCGAAAGAGTA
>CANQNY010000085.1 GCA_947625335.1 uncultured Clostridia bacterium
CGGAGCGACTCCTTTGACTTTCTTTTACTTCCGTCCATGAACTATTTCAATCCACGCTCCGCGCGAGGCGGAGCGACGGGCGGCAGCCGGAACGGCGGCGGTCGCTCATCGATTTCAATCCACGCTCCGCGCGAGGCGGAGCGACCCGAGCGCGTTAACAAGTTCTCCCGTTGACCGCATTTCAATCCACGCTCCGCGCGAGGCGGAGCGACGGCGGGCGGCTGACGGAGCAGAGGCGGTAGCAAGTCATTTCAATCCACGCTCCGCGCGAGGCGGAGCGACAAAGGGACTTGATAACGGAATAGAGCCAGAATTATTTCAATCCACGCTCCGCGCGAGGCGGAGCGACTCTTTGCTCTGTCGGTTCCGAACCATCTCCAGCGCATTTCAATCCACGCTCCGCGCGAGGCGGAGCGACATACTACTTCTTCTTGTGGTATCGCCTTATAATCATTTCAATCCACGCTCCGCGCGAGGCGGAGCGACCGGCGGGTATATCGGCGGCGGATTTCAATCCACGCTCCGCGCGAGGCGGAGCGACTGTGACGCTCCGTTTGTCAATCCCCAACTTGTTGATTTCAATCCACGCTCCGCGCGAGGCGGAGCGACTACAAAAAATTAACAAACTTTGCAAGATATTTTATTTCAATCCACGCTCCGCGCGAGGCGGAGCGACCAATTACAATGTTGGTGATAGGCACGACAGGTATATTTCAATCCACGCTCCGCGCGAGGCGGAGCGACTCATAGCTTTTGCCGAAGATATTCCAAGCTGCTCATTTCAATCCACGCTCCGCGCGAGGCGGAGCGACCTTTCTCGTCGTAAAACCTCTTTACGATATGCGATTTCAATCCACGCTCCGCGCGAGGCGGAGCGACAAAAAATCTGCGCCGGACGAAAGCAAAGCGCGTGTATTTCAATCCACGCTCCGCGCGAGGCGGAGCGACGCCGCGAGATCTTCGAGGAAGCCCTCCGGGGTGATATTTCAATCCACGCTCCGCGCGAGGCGGAGCGACTTCTGGTAGCAGATTATAGACTCAAGCTCAAGCATTTCAATCCACGCTCCGCGCGAGGCGGAGCGACCGCCGCCGCCGCCGAAAATCCAAAAAGAAATTTCAATCCACGCTCCGCGCGAGGCGGAGCGACCGCACCGCAAATTACCTTAAAAGTCAAGGGCTCCTATTTCAATCCACGCTCCGCGCGAGGCGGAGCGACTCGGCAAAGTCCTCGGAAAAAGCGGATATACTGCTATTTCAATCCACGCTCCGCGCGAGGCGGAGCGACGAGGTCTCGATTATCGTACCAAACCTCAATTATATATTTCAATCCACGCTCCGCGCGAGGCGGAGCGACTTCAGGCAGCTCCTCACCTGCCTTCTCACGTTCCGCATTTCAATCCACGCTCCGCGCGAGGCGGAGCGACGTTCCGTCGGCTCGTTAGGGAGATTCGGCTCGGCATTTCAATCCACGCTCCGCGCGAGGCGGAGCGACCCCCGACTTTGTTGTCTTTTGCGCGAATTGTGGTATTTCAATCCACGCTCCGCGCGAGGCGGAGCGACCTTGCGCGCTGATGACGACAAGTCAATTTAAAGTTATTTCAATCCACGCTCCGCGCGAGGCGGAGCGACTAACTTTTTATCGGAAAGAGCAAGAAAACGCCTAAATTTCAATCCACGCTCCGCGCGAGGCGGAGCGACATACCTCGCAGAAATAATAATGCGCGAGGAAGATATTTCAATCCACGCTCCGCGCGAGGCGGAGCGACGCGTTGGCGTCGGACAGCAACACGCTTGACGGTCTATTTCAATCCACGCTCCGCGCGAGGCGGAGCGACGACGACACTTTCAGAGGACTTGTGTTTGACCTTATTTCAATCCACGCTCCGCGCGAGGCGGAGCGACGGGTTTAGTTCGTCAGAAAACCTTCCAGATCCTTATTTCAATCCACGCTCCGCGCGAGGCGGAGCGACGGAAGAAATTATTGCTTTCACGGAACAATTGAACATTTCAATCCACGCTCCGCGCGAGGCGGAGCGACGCTTTTGCCTTGCTCTCCGAATCAACATTTTCAATATTTCAATCCACGCTCCGCGCGAGGCGGAGCGACTTGCAATCCTCACGCTCTGAATGATGACGACAGTAAATTTCAATCCACGCTCCGCGCGAGGCGGAGCGACTGCCCCCAAGACAGCCCACACACAAACCGCAGCTTATTTCAATCCACGCTCCGCGCGAGGCGGAGCGACCTATCTCGTTTTCGTTTAGTATGAGTAATTGGTTTAATTTCAATCCACGCTCCGCGCGAGGCGGAGCGACAAAGTTAATGTCCACATTTTAAGGGGCTTAAATATTTCAATCCACGCTCCGCGCGAGGCGGAGCGACCGCGGCGTTCAAGTGTTTTACGCGCATTCCTGTAACATTTCAATCCACGCTCCGCGCGAGGCGGAGCGACTGTATCTTCCCGAAAAGATGACGGAAATGGCGATATTTCAATCCACGCTCCGCGCGAGGCGGAGCGACCTATCAGAAAGGTTTTGAAAGCGGAGACCTTGATATTTCAATCCACGCTCCGCGCGAGGCGGAGCGACGCTGATGGCGTGCAACGCTATTTTGACTATCCCATTTCAATCCACGCTCCGCGCGAGGCGGAGCGACGTTCCTCGACTTCGGGGAGCTTGCCTAACATCTCATTTCAATCCACGCTCCGCGCGAGGCGGAGCGACGTCGATGCTTGAAAGTACTCGTGCAATTGGCTATATTTCAATCCACGCTCCGCGCGAGGCGGAGCGACATAGCCTGCCAAAAATATGGCGCATACTCACAGTATTTCAATCCACGCTCCGCGCGAGGCGGAGCGACATCATCTCTTGTATATACGGACTTTACTACTTTATTTCAATCCACGCTCCGCGCGAGGCGGAGCGACTGCAAACTTTTTGATTCGTCAGGCTTTTACAACAATTTCAATCCACGCTCCGCGCGAGGCGGAGCGACCCACGTCACGGGCAATCTTGATAAGTTTCTGCTATTTCAATCCACGCTCCGCGCGAGGCGGAGCGACTTTATAAGATTGTCAAGATCTTGTTCAACACCGGATTTCAATCCACGCTCCGCGCGAGGCGGAGCGACACTTTAGTTATAAATCCAGAAATAGTAGAAAGATATTTCAATCCACGCTCCGCGCGAGGCGGAGCGACGTCTGTGTGTTATTGGCAGAAATTGTCAATTCGATTTCAATCCACGCTCCGCGCGAGGCGGAGCAACTATAGAGATGTATCACACTCACACTGGCACAGGCGAATTTCAATCCACGCTCCGCGCGAGGCGGAGCGACAGTTAATCATCAACACGTTCTATGGCTGTTACAATTTCAATCCACGCTCCGCGCGAGGCGGAGCGACCTGAGGTCGATTTTAGTAGAGGCTGCGCGATGAGATTTCAATCCACGCTCCGCGCGAGGCGGAGCGACGCCCTCGTGCCGTTCCGCTTCGGCGGGCGTGGATTATTTCAATCCACGCTCCGCGCGAGGCGGAGCGACTACCGCAGTTGACGTCGGCATTTGAATTTATGGCATTTCAATCCACGCTCCGCGCGAGGCGGAGCGACGAAACTGCGTGCCTTTTAATTTTTTTATTTTTTTATTTCAATCCACGCTCCGCGCGAGGCGGAGCGACTAGACGCGCAGAGCGTGATTGAGAAAGCACTTGAAATTTCAATCCACGCTCCGCGCGAGGCGGAGCGACTCCGAACAACATATTGTTGTCGATTACCGAGCTGTCTTATTTCAATCCACGCTCCGCGCGAGGCGGAGCGACGATACGCTCAAGGACATAGTATAAATCTGGAACATTTCAATCCACGCTCCGCGCGAGGCGGAGCGACAAGCAAAATTGCACTTTTCGGACGGTGCTTTAACAATTTCAATCCACGCTCCGCGCGAGGCGGAGCGACTGTACCAACATATCGGTTGACCATACTGTATACAATTTCAATCCACGCTCCGCGCGAGGCGGAGCGACTTCCTGCACTCTTTCAACAAGTTTGCCCTTTACATTTCAATCCACGCTCCGCGCGAGGCGGAGCGACGTTTTAGTTGTTGTACTTCTTATTGTTTCAGGTATTTCAATCCACGCTCCGCGCGAGGCGGAGCGACCAAGCACTATCAAAAGCGCAAATCACTTATAACATTTCAATCCACGCTCCGCGCGAGGCGGAGCGACGCTTAAATGTCGCAATTGCACAAACACAGTCGGGTATTTCAATCCACGCTCCGCGCGAGGCGGAGCGACGCTAAGCCTGGCGCGGTTGTGGTATCAGCGGGACATTTCAATCCACGCTCCGCGCGAGGCGGAGCGTCAGCAGAGCGGAATTAGAGATTTGACGGAACTTATATTTCAATCCACGCTCCGCGCGAGGCGGAGCGACTCTGCTGGCTTGATTTAGAACCTTTTAATAACGCATTTCAATCCACGCTCCGCGCGAGGCGGAGCGACGTCCATATGTCACCTCAAATTATGCTGCTTATGCCATTTCAATCCACGCTCCGCGCGAGGCGGAGCGACGAAATAGACGGTCAAATATAAATATCAAGATAGGATTTCAATCCACGCTCCGCGCGAGGCGGAGCGACGTTAAACGGCGCTCTACCGCAGGTTTTTGCCGAATTTCAATCCACGCTCCGCGCGAGGCGGAGCGACCGCTCGGCTTTTAGCTGGGTGCTTTAACTTTTCTAATTTCAATCCACGCTCCGCGCGAGGCGGAGCGACTGCCGTTGTTCTTAATGCAGATAATGTCGCTAACAATTTCAATCCACGCTCCGCGCGAGGCGGAGCGACACCGCCGTTCGCGGCGGCGCAGTCGCAAAGATTATTTCAATCCACGCTCCGCGCGAGGCGGAGCGACCGGCTTGGGTATACAATACTACGCTGTATGTACGCATTTCAATCCACGCTCCGCGCGAGGCGGAGCGACCGAATCAAAAACTTCCGCACAGCATACAGAGTATATTTCAATCCACGCTCCGCGCGAGGCGGAGCGACTTATGCCCGACTTTGTGGTTAACTCGCGAGTTCTATTTCAATCCACGCTCCGCGCGAGGCGGAGCGACCAGCGGCAAAGTCAACTCCCGCACCGTCATCAAATTTCAATCCACGCTCCGCGCGAGGCGGAGCGACCGCAGACTTTTATCCCTCTACCGCCATAGCATTCATTTCAATCCACGCTCCGCGCGAGGCGGAGCGACCAGCCTCGCTGCAAGCTCGGGGCAGTCTGGCACATTTCAATCCACGCTCCGCGCGAGGCGGAGCGACCAAGAATGACGGTACAGCAACGGGAATTGTATATATTTCAATCCACGCTCCGCGCGAGGCGGAGCGACAGACCAAGCAATTATTGATATGTCCGACAATATATTTCAATCCACGCTCCGCGCGAGGCGGAGCGACATAAGAGCGGCTGGCGCAGTATCGAGGGCGCGAATTTCAATCCACGCTCCGCGCGAGGCGGAGCGACGAAACGCCGCCCGAACCCACAGAGGCTATGAAAGCATTTCAATCCACGCTCCGCGCGAGGCGGAGCGACGCATCTTGGGCTTAACGATGTTGTTAGCTCTCTATTTCAATCCACGCTCCGCGCGAGGCGGAGCGACTTGATTTTTTGAAATCAATGATAAGCCGATATAAAATTTCAATCCACGCTCCGCGCGAGGCGGAGCGACTTTTTAATCTTCCGAGTTAGCGCAAATATCCAAATTTCAATCCACGCTCCGCGCGAGGCGGAGCGACAGCCAAACAGTTTTATGTGAGGCGTTAGGTTATGAATTTCAATCCACGCTCCGCGCGAGGCGGAGCGACCGCACCCGTGGAAATCTGATACTTGCCCTGAATATTTCAATCCACGCTCCGCGCGAGGCGGAGCGACGCTCTTAAGTTTATCTGCGAATTGCGATACTTTAATTTCAATCCACGCTCCGCGCGAGGCGGAGCGACACGGTTTCTTTCTGCTCACTCAACTTGTATTTGTATTTCAATCCACGCTCCGCGCGAGGCGGAGCGACAGCTGTCTTTGCTAGGCTGTACAAAGTCTCCGAGATTTCAATCCACGCTCCGCGCGAGGCGGAGCGACAGGGCAAAAACAAATTTCTTACGGAAATTCCCGAAATTTCAATCCACGCTCCGCGCGAGGCGGAGCGACCGCGCGCTTGCGTATCCCCGCGCAACATATCCTGCATTTCAATCCACGCTCCGCGCGAGGCGGAGCGACAACTTGCACCGCCCACGGCATATCTGGCATAGGCATTTCAATCCACGCTCCGCGCGAGGCGGAGCGACCTACTTGGAATAGTTCTCGCAGTTCATCGCAGCTATTTCAATCCACGCTCCGCGCGAGGCGGAGCGACCGTTGCAGCTTGCTTGCGTGCCTGCTTTTTATGCCGCATTTCAATCCACGCTCCGCGCGAGGCGGAGCGACAGTGCGGTAAGCTCTGCAACAGCTTGCCGCACTATTTCAATCCACGCTCCGCGCGAGGCGGAGCGACCCCTACTTGTAATTGCGCCCCCGTATTACTATAGCGATTTCAATCCACGCTCCGCGCGAGGCGGAGCGACATTTTGAATTACACCAAGCACCTTTTATCATAGATTTCAATCCACGCTCCGCGCGAGGCGGAGCGACCAAAAAAAAGTCTATTGAGGTCTATTGGAAAAAATTTCAATCCACGCTCCGCGCGAGGCGGAGCGACCAATGGCGACCTTTATTCAAAGGAAACCTTAGAAATTTCAATCCACGCTCCGCGCGAGGCGGAGCGACAGAACTTGCTGAAACCCTTATAACAAAGTATGGAATTTCAATCCACGCTCCGCGCGAGGCGGAGCGACATCTAAAAGCATAATATCAAGGACTGTTATGTAGTCATTTCAATCCACGCTCCGCGCGAGGCGGAGCGACAAATGACCACGATATAAATTATGTTATGTTAAAAAATTTCAATCCACGCTCCGCGCGAGGCGGAGCGACCTATGTAGGTGTCGAATAGTCCGATAGCACTATATTTCAATCCACGCTCCGCGCGAGGCGGAGCGACCGTGGTCATTTGTGGTTACTGCTATTTTTGACTTATTTCAATCCACGCTCCGCGCGAGGCGGAGCGACGTTAACGGTAAAATCTATATTTTCATCTTTTCTTATTTCAATCCACGCTCCGCGCGAGGCGGAGCGACCGTTTACTTTGCGTATGCAATAAGGTTTGCCTGTATTTCAATCCACGCTCCGCGCGAGGCGGAGCGACAGTAAAGAAGACGGCTGAAAAGTACAATGAAACGATTTCAATCCACGCTCCGCGCGAGGCGGAGCGACCGCCAGCCTTCTCACGTTCCGCAAACTTATCGTATTTCAATCCACGCTCCGCGCGAGGCGGAGCGACACCCGATACCGTTCACCACGTGTTTACAACGTGGTATTTCAATCCACGCTCCGCGCGAGGCGGAGCGACTTATCGTAAACGAAAGAAACACGACTGCCGATATAGCATTTCAATCCACGCTCCGCGCGAGGCGGAGCGACACTGTATACCGTCTATTATCTCTGACAAAATGCTTATTTCAATCCACGCTCCGCGCGAGGCGGAGCGACAGTCTCAGCGACTATCACTGCAAACTGTTCATCAGTATTTCAATCCACGCTCCGCGCGAGGCGGAGCGACTTCAGCGTGGTGAACTCTTTTTGCTTCTAATAAAGATTTCAATCCACGCTCCGCGCGAGGCGGAGCGACAGCGTTGAGGTGCTTATATGGTACAGTTGATTTTAATTTCAATCCACGCTCCGCGCGAGGCGGAGCGACTATAGGATATGCGCTTATATCGGAACTCCCCAAAATTTCAATCCACGCTCCGCGCGAGGCGGAGCGACCAAAAGCCTTGCGGAACTAATAAGAGTAGCGGTCAAGATTTCAATCCACGCTCCGCGCGAGGCGGAGCGACGGCACTAATTTTAGGCAGTTATCCAAGAAATATGATTTCAATCCACGCTCCGCGCGAGGCGGAGCGACTCGAAGCGTTTGAGGAGCAGGAAGAACAGCTCAAATTTCAATCCACGCTCCGCGCGAGGCGGAGCGACTTCTCGACCTTGACACTTTAGACGATTGTTTGCATATTTCAATCCACGCTCCGCGCGAGGCGGAGCGACTTAGGATATTTAAGCAACTTGATTTTTTAAGGAGATTTCAATCCACGCTCCGCGCGAGGCGGAGCGACGACAGCCTTTTTGCTGTTTTTATCAAAGCTGTCAGATTTCAATCCACGCTCCGCGCGAGGCGGAGCGACTATCACGCTTTCAACAATGGTCGGAATTAAGTTATTTCAATCCACGCTCCGCGCGAGGCGGAGCGACCAAGCCACTCCCTAATTGCCTTGTAGCAACTATTATTTCAATCCACGCTCCGCGCGAGGCGGAGCGACGTTCACCAAGCGCCGATAACGGCAAATCCTTGATATTTCAATCCACGCTCCGCGCGAGGCGGAGCGACGCAGAATGAAGTCGGCATTCAAAGGGATATGCCATTTCAATCCACGCTCCGCGCGAGGCGGAGCGACGCGTTAGCTATAATTTCATCAATGTCAAAATCTATTTCAATCCACGCTCCGCGCGAGGCGGAGCGACCCGCTCCTAGAGCCAAACGAAAGCACCAACAGGATTTCAATCCACGCTCCGCGCGAGGCGGAGCGACCCTTGCCTTTAAGTCCTCGTTTTTCGTTGACGCCTATTTCAATCCACGCTCCGCGCGAGGCGGAGCGACGCAGTTTCTCAACAGTCGGCGTTTCTTCCGTCCCATTTCAATCCACGCTCCGCGCGAGGCGGAGCGACGTCACCGACAAATTTATAGAGCCACAACCCGCCCATTTCAATCCACGCTCCGCGCGAGGCGGAGCGACTTCCGTCATGCTGGAAGCGCCATCGTCAACCTTTATTTCAATCCACGCTCCGCGCGAGGCGGAGCGACATTTCCGCTCACATTACTAATCACCGAACCGCAATTTCAATCCACGCTCCGCGCGAGGCGGAGCGACATAAGCCCGCTGACTATTACGGCACGATCAACGTATTTCAATCCACGCTCCGCGCGAGGCGGAGCGACCCGCTCGCAGATACTCGGCTTTGTAGCGGATATTCAATTTCAATCCACGCTCCGCGCGAGGCGGAGCGACCATTTCCCTCTGCTCTGTTGTGCAGCTGTTCTAATTTCAATCCACGCTCCGCGCGAGGCGGAGCGACCCTTTTGCAGACATACCGCCGAGAACAGGCTTTTTATTTCAATCCACGCTCCGCGCGAGGCGGAGCGACACAAGCGGTATATATCGCTACAAAGCGATTAAATTTCAATCCA
>CANQNY010000086.1 GCA_947625335.1 uncultured Clostridia bacterium
CTTTCCGAAAAGTACCCGCTGTTTATCGTCAGCAACTGCCAGGCGGGCTATATCGAGGCGTTTTTGGAGTTTTACAACCTTTCGCGGCTCTTTTCCGACAAGCTTTGCTGGGGGGACAATTCTCTCGAAAAAAGCGAGAATATCCGCCTTATTATCGAAAGAAACAACCTCAAAAATGCTCTTTACGTCGGCGATACCCAGGGCGACTGCGACAGCGCGTACAAGGCGGGGGCAAAGTTCGCTCACGCGGCTTACGGGTTCGGGACGGCAAGCCGCTCGGATTTTGTGTTGAACTCTCTTGCGGAACTTCCCGAAAAGCTTAAAATTGCAGAAAAGGAGATATAATGAACGTTTTATACTATGTAAATGCCAAAACTCAGAAAACAGTTGAGAAAAGCGGCGTGGGACGCGCGCTATATCACCAGCTTAAGGCGGCGGAGCTTAACGGGATAAACTGCGTTTCAAGCCTTGATAATGCGGATGTTATACATATAAACACGGTGTTCCCCGACGCGGTGCGAATGGCGAAGAAAGCGCGGAAAATAAATATCCCCGTGGCGTATCACGCGCACTCCACCCGCGAGGATTTCCGAAATTCGTATATCGGCGCAAACCTCGTTTCGGGGATTTTCAAGCAATGGATAAAGTATTGTTACAACTTGGGCGACGTTATAATAACCCCGACGGAATACTCCAAAAAGCTGCTTACGGGTTACGGGATCAAAAAGCCCATTTTCGCGGTGTCAAACGGCATTGACCTTGACGACTATAAGCCTACGGAGGAAAAGGGGAGGAAATTCCGCGAACGGTACGGCATTGCCGACAACGAGAAAGTAATTATGTCCATAGGGCTGCTTATGATGCGAAAGGGCGTTCCTGATTTTGCAGAGCTTGCGCGGCGTATGCCCGAATATAAGTTTATATGGTTTGGCACGGCGAATTTAAAGCTGGTGGGAAAAGACGTCCGCAAAGCCGTGACCGCTGCTCCGCCGAATTTGATTTTTGCGGGATATGCAAACAAGCCGCAGATACAGGAGGCGTTAAGCGGGGCGGATCTGTTTTTGTTCCCGTCGTTTGAGGAGACCGAGGGCATTGTCGTGCTGGAGGCTCTGGCAATGAAGATCCCCGTGCTGCTGAGAAACATTCCCGTATACGAGGGTTGGCTTGAAAACAACAAGAATTGTTATATGGCAAACAATGTTGAGGAATTTGAAAAACTGGCGCGGGGAATTCTTGAAAATAAGCTCCCGAACCTTACCGAGGCGGCTTTTGAGACCGCGAAAACGAGAAGTCTTAAGGTGACGGGCGCAAAACTTGCGGAGGTTTACCAAAAGGCTGTTGAAAAGAAAGAAGAGAGATGATTTTATGAGCAACTGCGACGACTGCTCGAACTATGTTTACGACGAGGAAACAGACTGCTGGTGCTGTATGGTAAACCTTGACGAGGACGAAATGTACAGGTTTCTTACCGGCACAAACCGCGATTGCCCGTACTATGACCCGACGGACGACTATTACCTTGCCCGAAAGCAGTAATTTACATAAAGGCTGTCGATAAAGCCCCATCTGCGGCGTCAGCGCAACTGCGGCAGGCACAAAGCCTAGCCGCAGCTGCGTTTCAGCGTTTTCCGCCGCAGGCGGATAATGCGTGCATACTGGGACTTTCTCTACAGCCTTAGTAATTTACATATAATTACAGTTGATTATTGTGATAATTATGCAAAATACTCACTCTCACTATAAAACATATATACACAATTGTGAAAAATGACGAATATTTGCTGTTAAATTTGTTGCAAGTTACAGTTATTGCGGGGGTATCTTGAAAAAAGCAAAAAAATGGTGTATAATATAGGTATGTTTTATGCAAATATACAAACTTTGAAAGGGGTTTTTAACCTATGAAATCACCGATATCCAAAGACGAGCTTTTAAAGCAGCTCACCGCCATTCTGGAGTACGACTATCGAACCGACGCGAAAAACGCTACCGATACGCAGATCTACCGCGCGCTTTCCACGATAGTTGTAAACATTATGAAAGAGAAACGTCATAATTTTATGCACGAGTGCAATTCCAAGGGCAGAAAGCAGATTTACTATCTGTCTATGGAGTTCCTTATGGGACGTTCGCTTAAGACCTCGCTGTATAATCTGGGTATGCAGGACGAGACCGAAAAGGCTCTTGAGGAAATTGGCGTTAAAATCGACAGAATTTACGAGGAAGAGCCCGACGCGGGTCTCGGAAACGGCGGTTTGGGACGTCTTGCGGCTTGCTATATGGACGGTCTTGCAACCTGCGATTACCCCGCGACGGGTTATTCGATAAGATACGAGTACGGCATTTTCAAGCAGAAGATTGTCGACGGCTGGCAGAGCGAACAGCCCGACAACTGGCTCCCCGGCGGCGGTGCGTGGCTTGTAAAAGTCCCCGACCAGGCGGTGGAAGTGCGTTTTGACGGTCAGATTAACGAAACGTGGGAGGACGGTTATCACCAGCTCCAGCACGTTAATTACAACAGCGTAAACGCTGTGCCGTATGATATGTACGTTTCGGGATACGACTCAAAGGGCGTTTCAAAGCTCCGTCTGTGGAGCGCGGAGGCAATGTCTTTCGATATGAAAGCGTTTAATACAGGCGACTATGCTACCGCGCTCGGCGCGAACAACATCGCTCACTCTATCTCGAAAGTTCTCTACCCCAACGACAACCACGCCGAGGGCAAGGCTCTGCGTCTGCGCCAGCAGTATTTTATGTGCGCGGCGTCTATAGGCGATATTGTTATGCGCCATATGAAAGTTTACGGGAGCATGAACAACTTTCACGAGAAGGTTGCTATTCATATCAATGATACTCACCCGACGCTTGCTATCCCTGAGCTTATGAGAATATTGCTTGACGAGTGCGGTTACGGCTGGGATCAGGCTTGGCATATCGTTACAAACACCTTCGCCTACACAAACCACACCGTTATGGCGGAGGCTCTCGAAAAATGGGATCAGTCGCTTATCCAGCAGATTTTGCCGAGAATTTATCAGCTTATTTGCGAGATAAACCGCCGTTACTGCGAGGATCTCCAGAACAGAACAGGCGACAGCGACAAGGTTTCCAAGATGTCTATCGTAAAAGACGGCAAAATTCATATGGCAAACCTCTGCGTTGCGGCGTCGCACTCGGTAAACGGCGTTTCCAAGCTGCACAGTCAGATAATCAAGGACGACGTTTTCCACCTTCAGTATCTCGACAAGCCCTATCAGTTCAAAAACGTCACCAACGGCATTGCTTACCGCCGCTGGCTGCTGCAAAGCAACAAGGGTCTTACCGATCTTCTGACGGAATGTATAGGCGAGGGCTTTAAGAAGGACGCGGCGGAGCTTATCAAGTTCCAAGTGTTCGCAAACGACAGCGCGGTGCTTGACCGTCTCGGCAAGATAAAGCGCGAAAATAAGGAGAAATTTGCCGATTATGTCGAGAAGACGACGGGCGTGAAGCTCAATCTCGATTCGATTTTCGATGTTCAGGTAAAGAGACTGCACGAATATAAGCGTCAGCAGCTTAACGCTATGAACATTCTCGCGGATTACAACTATCTTAAGCAGAACCCCGCTGCGCCGTTCATTCCGAAAACGTATATTTTCGCGTCTAAGGCGGCTCCCGGATATTATATCGCAAAACAGATTATTAAAATGATCTGGTGCATCGGCGAGGAGATAAAGCACGATCCCGTTCTGCGCGAAAAACTGGCGGTTGTGTTCCTTGAAGACTATAGAGTAACGCTCTCCGAAATTCTTATGCCTGCGGCGGAAATTTCCGAGCAGATCTCCCTTGCAGGTACTGAGGCGTCGGGTACGGGCAATATGAAGCTTATGCTGAACGGCGCGCTGACTCTCGGCACTTACGACGGCGCGAATGTCGAAATCCACGAGGCTGTCGGCACGGACAATATCTTCATTTTCGGTATGAGAACGCCCGAGGTAAACGAACTCAGGATAAAGGGCTATAATCCGCAGTACTATATCGACGATAATCCCACGATAAGAGACGTTATGCAGAGAATGTACAACGGCATAAACGGCGCGACATTCAACGAGCTTGCGGACTCTATCAAAAACAAGGACTACTATATGGCTCTTGCGGACTTTGACAGCTACCGCGGCACGCAGGCTTATATAAGCCAGGTTTACCAAAACCAGAAAGAGTGGAATAAAAAGTCGCTTATGAATATCGCGGGCGCGGGAAGATTTTCCGCGGACAGAGCGGTTCAGGATTATGCGCGCGACATCTGGAATTTGAAGTAAACTCTTTTTTGTTCCTTAGTTTAATAGGTCTTCTCCCCCTGCAAAACGGGGGAGAGAAGATTTATATGGGGAGGAATTTCTTTGAAACTTGCCGAGGCTCTTAATTTAAGAGCGGATATTGCAAAGAGAACGGCGCAGCTGAATGTCCGACTTCAGAACAACGCGCTCTGCCAAGAGGGCGAAAAGCCCGCCGAAAACCCCGCTGACCTGCTTTTAGAGCTTAACGAGCTTATAATTCAGCAAGAGGAGCTTGTCGGGCGGATAAATCTCACAAACGCAAAGACCGTTTCTGACGGGAAAACGCTTACCGAGCTTATCGCGCACAAAGACTGCGTTAGAACTAAGATAGACGTTATGCGCGCTTTTCTTGACGCGGCGTCAAAGAAAGTCCCGCGCGGACTTCGCTCGGAGATAAGAATATTAAGCACGGTAAACGTCGCGGAGCTTAGAAAACAGGTAGACGCTCTGGAAAAGGAATTTCGGGAAACGGACGTTAAAATTCAAACGCTTAACTGGAACACGGAGCTTCTTTAAGCGTTTTTGAGTGCGGTAACGGGCGAGCGCTGCCTTTCCGAACGAGGAAAAGTTCGGGTGGTCGCGTTCGGAGCAAACGCAGGGGTTCAAATCTCCGTTTTATTGTTATGCTCAAATTGCTACAAGCGCATTGTTACTGTTATTTTTACTGCCACAGCGCTGACGTTGCCGCAGGGCGGGTGAGGGGATAAATTTCACGTTAGGAGAACAGGAGCATTATGAACTTGCCTCTTTTTGACTGCTTTGATACCAGTTACAAGCACCCTTTCGGAGCGATAAGGCGCGGTCAGCCGTCGATGTTCAATGTGAGAATTCCGAAGATAATGCAGGTGACGGGACTGACGCTGGTGATGTTCCGACCGGGATATAAGGAGAGATTTATCGAGCTTGCGCTCCAGGACGAAAGCGGCGAGGATAACATCTACTCCTGCGTGTTTACACCGAATAATGTCGGAGTACATCACTACTACTTCACCTGTATCCTTGACGGCAGGCGGCGTTATATCAAGCGGCGCGGTGCAAGCGAGGGAGTTTTTGAGGGCGAGGAGCTGTTTCAGCTTACTGTTTTCGACGAGAATTTGTACACTCCCGCGTCAATACGCGGCGGTATTATGTATCAGATTTTCCCCGACAGATTTGCCAAAAGCGGCGAAAAACACGAGGGCGTTCCGACCGACAGAATTATTCGGGAGGACTGGTACGGCACTCCTTATTACCGACCCGACGAAAAGGGAATAGTCCGCAACAACGACTATTTCGGCGGTGATCTTAAGGGAATTATTGAAAAGCTGCCTTATATTAAAAGTCTGGGCGTTACTATTTTGTATCTCAACCCGATTTTCGAGGCTCACGAAAACCACCGCTACAATACCGCGAATTACGAGAAAATCGACCCTCTGCTCGGAACGGAGGAAGATTTCGTAGAACTGTGCAAAAAAGCCGCGGAAATGGGGATAGATGTTATCCTTGACGGCGTTTTCTCGCATACCGGCGCGGATTCCGTCTATTTTAACAAGTTCGGGCGTTACGGCGAGCATACGGGAGCTTACCGCGACAAAAACAGCCCGTATTTCCCGTGGTACTCGTTTATCGGCTATCCCGATACTTACGACAGTTGGTGGGGAATTTCAACTTTGCCGAACGTCAACGAGAATAATTCCGAATATACGAATTATATCTGCGGGGACGGGGGAATTCTCCAGAAATGGATAAAACTGGGCGCAAAGGGCTGGCGGCTTGACGTTGCGGACGAACTTCCCGATGAATTTCTTGATAATTTGAATGTTGCCGTAAAGAAAATGGGCAGCGACAAGATAATTTACGGCGAAGTCTGGGAGGACGCGTCGAATAAAGAGAGTTACGGCGTGCGCAGGCGTTATCTTATCGGCGGGCAGCTTGACAGCGTTATGAACTACCCGTTTAAAGAGGCAATTTTGAATTATGTAAAATACGCCGACGCAAGAATGTTTAAGGACAGCATTCTGACTATCCTTGACCACTACCCGAAACCCGCGATAGATATGCTGATGAACTTCCTCTCAACCCACGACACCGAGCGCGCTCTGACGCGGCTTGGCGGCGAGGAAGTCGGCTGGCACGACAAGGACTGGCAAAGCGAACGCCGCCTTGACGGAGCACAGTATCTTTACGGACTGGCGTTGCTGAAATGCGCGATGGTGCTGCAATTCTTCCTGCCCGGTATTCCGTCGGTCTATTACGGCGACGAGGCGGGAATGGAGGGCTACCGCGACCCGTTCAACCGCCGCTGCTATCCGTGGGGTCAGGAGAACACCGAGCTTATCGAGTTTACAAAACAGCTTGCTAAGGTACGGCACGGAACAAGAGCGTTCGAGCAGGGCGAGATGAAATTTATCGAATGCGACGACAATGTGTGCGTTTTCGCGCGGTCTGACAGGATAACGCGCGACGCCGCGATAATTTTCCTCAACAAGTCCACCCGCGGCAGAACGTTTGAGATAAAGACCGAAAAAACGGCGATGTTCTACGATTTTGAGCCTGCGTTCGACCGTTTCGGCAAGGGCATAGCGGACGGGAAGGTGACTGTTGCACCGTTCGACTATGCGGTTGTTTATTGCAAGGTGTGAATCTATCAAGAATTATGTACACAAACGGACTGGTAATTCAGAAATACATTGATAATCCCTACAAGGGCATTGACGGGAGCGGGTTCAGCGAAAATACGGGTGAAAACTGGTATTTCAATGACGACAAAGAGCTTTCGGCGGTGTTTGAACCGTATTATGACGAGAATATAAATCTCACCTATTACAATCTTGAAAATCACACGCGCGTTGCCGCCTGCACGGATATGAGCTACATTCAAAGGTATGTTGAGGAATCCGAAAAGCGCGGGATACGTTTCAGAATACTGCTGGTCGAGAGCGATATTCCCGAACCTGCCGCCGAGCTTCCGAAGCTTAAAACAAGATTTCTCGGGCATGATTACGCTTATATTCGGGGAGATAATTATTCGGCGGTGTATAACGAAATCCCGTTTGTATTTCCGCAGTTCAAGCTCAACGAAAACGAGCTTTTCCAAACCGAGGAGGAACTTCGGGAATATCTTGCCGCGCGCGAAGAATTCAAGTCCGCAAATCCGCCGTACACGCTGGAAGAGGGGGATTTCGCGGTGCTGAGACTAAGCGAGGTCGAATGGTGAATAAAAATAATCCCCAACCATTGTGGTTGGGGATTATTTTTACTTATTCATCGGGAACTTCTCCTCTTTTATCCATGCCCATTGCACGTTTTGCCGCTTGCCGGGCTTTTTGTCCTTTTCGAGAAAGTAGGACAGCACCGCCATATACTGTTCAACGTCCGTGCAGACCATATACGCGGGATATTCACCCTCAAAAAACGGCACGGGCTTTCGAGCCTTAGAGCCATTCCGCCAGCTCGCATAACCGCCCTCCTGCGAAGTGTGTGCGTCATAGCTTATCCGACAGCACTCCTCGCCGAAATTGAACCACATCTCCTCGCCGCTTCTGTGCTGAATAGTAAGCGTTTTCAGCGTGCCGTTTAAGAACACCTCTCGGAAATGCTCCAACAGCTCTTTCAGCTCATCAGCCGAGAGCTTGTGGTCGTACAGCTCGCGCTTTACGCTGCCGTCTCGCAGTTTCTCCGTCACCCAAATCGGCACTTCGGGGAGAGCTTTCGCGGGAGTAAAGCCGCTTGTATCAATGTGAGTTTTGCGGTTGTCGGTTATCTTAAAAAAGTAGATGTACAGGTTCGGGAATTCCTCCGTCAGAAAATCGCTCTCATCGTCGCTTTGCATGTTGTAAAGCGAAATTGCCTCTTTTTTACAGCGCAGAGCGTCCTCGCTGCGGATATCCCAGCACATAAGCTCCCGTCCGCGCCCGTAGATCTCCTCTTTCGTGAAGCCGTGCGCCGTAAGGCTTTGGACAGCGTTCGCCGTAACGCCCGCATACCACCTGAAATCCCCGTCGAAATATCTGCCGTATTTTATCTGGTTGAGTATCATCTCGGCTGTGTTCTCGCTGTAGTTTCCGCGCCGCCAAATCATTTTGTGTCCTCCTTGTTAAAGTATACCCTCGCCATCGGCTGTTAAGTTTTTATCCATACGTTTAATATCTTCCCATAAGCCGTTTTCCAGATTAAATCCCTGCCATTCTTTACATAAACGCAGTTTATCCTCGTTTTTTTGAACAGAGGATCTGACTGTTTCCCAAAAATTATTATCTGAAATAACAATTGTCGGCTTATTGTGAATTCTTTTATACATCAAATTCCAACACACGGAATATGCGACCCATATTTGAACAGCGTTGCCGTTGAGAAGAGATAAAACAGCCTTTTTAAACCTCTCAACGATCTCTTCATTCTGAGTTTCCGTATAAAGACGGCAGACCCCTAAATTCACAATCCTCCCGAAATCAGTCGGAACATTTGCCGGAACAAAGCGGTCAAGCGGGCAAGCATACCCCTTTTCCCCACACAGGAATTCGGTGACTTCGTCATTGTCAAACGCCTTTTTTGTCAGAGCAAGCAGTTCCTCGTTCGACACTTTCGCTTTTATGTCCATGGTTTTCCTCCTCGTCAATATTTCCTGCTTTAATTACCTATAACACACTAATTCCCATATCTTCTTTATAATTTTGGTCGATCCTGTTTATATCCTGCCATAAGCCGTTTTCGCAGTTTGCACCCAAAAAAAGTTTACATTCGCGAAGTTTTTTTTCGTTTGCATATAACGCATTATTCAGCGAAGAAAGAATATCGTTATCCACCATATTAAAAGGCGCATGACTCTTATCGTATTTTGAAAGCTGCCGCCTTATAATCATAAATGCGACCCAAACATTTACGGGATTTCCATCTATCAGCTGTAAAATAGCAGACTTGGTTTTTGATATAATAGCCGAATCTTTAGTGCGGTCGTATAATTTATATATTCCGCCCTCAACAATTCTGCCAAAATCCGTAGGAATATTAGTGGGAATATCCGGGTTTCCGTGGACAGCATACCCCTTTTCCCCGCGCAGG
>CANQNY010000087.1 GCA_947625335.1 uncultured Clostridia bacterium
TCCCAATTCAAATTTGATTAAATGGTCAATTTCAAAGTATGAAACAGAATTTAACGGTAAAGAGGATTTTGCCGACGACTTCAAAGACGCATTAAAAATTTTCGCGATAGACGGCAGCGATCATCAGCGCGGCGAAATTATTGTGGATGTTGATTTCAGACGGCATTAAAATTACAACTGATTGAAATGTAGACAGGACCGAAAATCTGTATTGCAAAATCCTCCAAAATGTGCTACAATACCCAAAAGGGGGCAATGCCATGAACAAAACGAACCTTGAAACATTTATCGCAATCGTCGAGGCGGGGAGTTTCAACAAGGCGGCGGATGAACTTTTTATCACCTCAACCGCCGTTATTAAGCAGATAAATCTTCTTGAAAACGAAGTGGGTGTTCAGCTTTTCGAGCGCACTCACCGCGGCTTGAAACTCACCAAATCGGGCGAATCGCTGTACACCGACGCGAAATATATCGTGTCCTACAGCGAGGAGGCGGTGCGTCGCGCAAGAAACGCGGGTCGCGAAAAAAGCGCCGTTATCCGCATAGGCATTTCGCCCATGACCCCTGCGCAAATTCTCACAGATCTTTGGTCGAAAATTCACGAGCATTGTTCGGACATCAGCTTTCAGCTTGTGCCGTTTGAAAATACGCCCGAAAATGCACGGGAAATTCTGAAAAATCTCGGGCAGAATATCGACGTAGTGACGGGGCTTTTCGATGACACGCTGCTTGAAGTTCGCGGATGCGCGGGGTTTGAAATAACGCGCGAACCGCTTTGTTGCGCGGTTTCGATCTATCACCCGCTTGCAAAAAAGGACAAGCTGTCGATAAGCGATTTGTACGGCGAGGAGTTGCTTTTAATGCACCGCGGCTGGAGCACTTATGTCGACAAACTGCGCGACGAACTTACCGAACACAAGCATATAAAAATCACCGATTTCGACTTTTACGATATGAGCATTTTAAACCGCTGCGAACAGGAAAAGAACGTGCTGCTCGTGATAAAAAGCTGGAACTGCGTTCACCCAATGTTAAAGGTAATTCCCGTGGACTGGGATTACAAAATCCCGTTTGGAGTATTGTATTCAAACGAGCCGTCGCCCACTGTTGAGCGATTTTTGCAGGCGGTCAAGGTGGTTATAATCTAAAGTTACAACTGATAAACTAATTGAGACTTCTCACGAGGTCTCTTTTTTGTATAATTAAATCAGAACCAAGATTTCTAATACAATGTTTAAGGAGGAATTGCAATGGCAAATCTTATTATTTACTACTCGCGCAAGGGCGAAAATTATGTAAACGGAAGTTTGAAAATGTTCGACCGGGGTAACACGGAAATTGCGGCGGAATTCATTCAAAATGCCGTCGGCAGGGATATGTTCGAGGTGCAAACTATAACGCCTTATTCCGAAAGCTACAACGTTCGCATAGAACAGGCAAAGCGGGAACTGCACTAAAACGCCCGCCCGAAACTTCAAAAATATTTGCAGGATATTTCGCAGTACGGCAACATTTTCGTCTGCGGTCCGTGCTGGTGGGGAACGTTTCCTATGGCGGTTTTTTCTCTGCTTGAACGGCTTGATTTTTCGGGCAAAAAGTTACCCGCTGATGACCCACGAGGGCAGCGGCATGGGACACAGCGAGCGCGATTTGAGGAAAATCTGCTCTGGCGCGGCGTTCGGGAAAAGTCTTGCGGTGCATGGCGCGGACGCGGCGAAATCGGAGAAGACAATCGCCGAGTGGGCGAAAAAAGAAATATAATAATATTATTTGAGGAGGAACTTTTATGAACTACACAGTATTAAACAACAGCGTTAAAATGCCAATGGAGGACTTTGGGGTGTTTCAAGTCCCCGACCCCGCGCAATGCGAACAGGCGGTTCTGGTCGCGATAAGTACGGGTTACAGACTGATCGATACGGCGGCGGCTTATATGAATGAAGAGGCAGTAGGCGCGACGATAAAAAAAAGCGGTGCGCGACGTGAGGATTTGTTCGTCACCACAAAGCTCTGGGTGTCGGACGCCGGTTACGACAAGGCAAAAACGGCGTATGAAACTTCAATGAAAAAACTCGGTCTTGAATACCTCGACTTGTATCTTATTCATCAGCCAATGGGCAACTATTACGGCGCATGGCGGGCAATGGAGGAACTCTACAAAGAGGGGCGAATTCGCGCTATCGGCGTGTGCAATTTCTATCCGCACGTTTTAGCGGATTTCTGCGAAACCGTCGAGGTAATTCCCGCTGTCAATCAGGTTGAACTCCACCCGTTTTTTCAGCAGGAAAACGCTCTGAAACTGATGAAAGAATGCGAGGTAACGCCTGAGGCGTGGGGACCGTTTGCCGAGGGCAAGCATGGCATTTTCACAAATCCCGTGTTGACCGAGATAGGCGTAAAGTACGGAAAATCCGCGGCGCAGGTGGTATTGCGCTGGAACGTTCAGCGCGGAGTTGTGGTTATCCCGAAGTCCGTTCACCGCGAGCGCATGGAGCAGAATATAGACATCTGGAACTTCAAGCTTTCGGACGAGGATATGGCTGCAATCGCAAAAATGGACATCGGGCACAGCGAAATAGTTGACCACTTCGACCCGAATTTTGTACGAGCATTGCATGCCAGAGGTTAGATAGAGGTAAGAAGTTAGATTTCAAGGCGCGCTGCGCGCGATTAGATTGTCTTTCGGTTAAGAGGTTGTTCCATTCTTTCGATCGGTGGCGGGAGCGTTATCGACTGCTGCAAAGTGATTTCCGCGCAGGCAAAACTAAGCGACAATTTGTGAGAATTTGAAACCGAAAAACACGGCTCTCCGAACAATTCCACAAGCGCGGAGAATTTGGCAGCCTCGAACAATCACCGCGTTTTCGTAGGGTTTTCGCTAGACTCGATCACAACATGGTCGGAATTCTGCTACGACTATATAAAATATTTTCTGCAGATGAACGGTCATGCCGGTATTACGGCACTTACGTGGATTTGCAAACGGAAAAGAACGTTAATTTTATCGAGCAGCTTGTAAACGTTTGTCTGCGCGGTACATTATCTTGTGAGGATTTTAAGATGTAAGAGGTTAGAATTTTAGTTCTAACCTCTTATTTTTTATACAAAAAATACGCCAAATGGAGAGGCTGAAAAGGCGCGGAAAATCGTACATTCCGGTAAATCAGATGAAAATATCTGATATTTGACTAAAGAGAATAAGGATTTTTAATTAGCAAGCATAATTTGACAAATCAATATCTTTATGATATAATCATAACTAACAGGTATTTACACGAAATATCGGGATTTATGGAGGTGACGATATCATGTTTGAAGATATTTTTCTGCGAAAAAAGGCTGTTTCCGAAAAGCTGAACGCCTATGGCTTTCAGAAAATACGCAGCGGTTACAGATACAGCACGAATATTCTTGACAATGCCTTTGCGTTGGAGATCACAATCGGCAAAGGAATAGTGCCTGATACGAAACTGACTGAAATTGCAACCGGCGAGGAATATGTTCTTTACAAAACAGACGCTGCCGGTACATTTGTCGGCGAGGTCAGAACGGCTGTAACAAACATCTTGCAGGATATCTCCGATTGTTGTTATGAAACGGCGGTTTTTAAGGCAGAGCAGTCCGTTGCGCTTATTGCTTATGTCCGTGAAAAATATGGTGATGAACTTGAATTTCTATGGGATAAATTTCCCGATAATGCTGTCTGGCGTCGTAAAGACAATAAAAAATGGTACGGCGCGCTGCTGTCTGTTTCCCGCCGCAAACTCGGCATCCCATCTGATGAAATTGTGGAGATTATCGACCTGCGCGCCGCGCCTGAAGAAATAGAAAACATCATTGATAACACACGATTTTTCCCCGGTTGGCATATGAATAAGAAACACTGGTACACGATAATTTTGGACGGCACGGTTTCGGTGGACGAAATATGCCGCAGAGTTGATGAAAGCTATTTGATGGCAAAATGAGCGTAATGACAAATTTCCGTTTGACGAGAAACGAATAAGAGTGAAAAACGTGATTTGGAGGAAACAAACATGAATATCGTAAACCAAAACATAGACGGCGTGAAACCGTTTGATTGGGGCAGAACATCAGAAGATTATGCAAAATTTCGTGATATTTACCCACAGGAATTTTATGATAAAATAACAGAACGCAAGCTCTGCGTTGCAGGTCAGACCGTTCTTGATATTGGCACAGGAACAGGCGTGCTGCCGAGAAATATGTATCGGTATGGCGCAAAATGGATTGGAACGGATATTTCAGAAAAGCAGATTGAACAGGCTGTAATCCTCTCAAAAGGTATGGACATTGATTATTACACAATGTCGGCAGAGGATTTACAATTCCCCGACAATTCGTTTGATGTCGTTACTGCCTGTCAATGTTTTTGGTATTTTAATCACGAGCAGATTATGCCGAAAATTTACCGTATGCTTAAACCCGACGGACGAATTCTTGTGCTGTATATGGCGTGGCTGCCTTTTGAAGATAGAATTGCAAACGCCAGCGAGGCGCTTGTGTTAAAATACAGTCCCGATTGGAGCGGTGCAGGAGAAACAATTCACCCGATATTTATTCCCGAATGTTATAAGGAAAAATTTGAGCTTGTTTACCACGAAGAATTTCCCACAAACGTACATTTTACACGCGAAAGCTGGCACGGCAGAATGAAAGCCTGCCGAGGGGTTGGAGCGTCTTTATCGGAAGATGAGGTAAATGCTTGGGAGCAGGAACATTTGAAACTTTTATCCGAAATTGCTCCCGAAGAATTTGATGTTTTGCATTATGCTGCCATAGCAGAATTGAAAAAGATATAAATACGCCGTCCGAACAGACGATAGTCGGTTTCTTCTTTTACAAGTAAAAACATATCATTGTGCTATAATAGAAATAATACTTATTCGGAGGTGAAAACTGTGTTCAGAATACTTGTTGTAGATGATGATATACACATAAGCTCGCTTTTGACAGAGGCGCTTACAAAGGCGGGGTATGCCGTAGACAAGGCGTTTTCGGGAACAGAGGCGTTGCTTGTGCTGTCGAAAAATAAGCCCGACCTGATTTTGCTTGACCTGATGCTGCCGGGACTTTGCGGTGAGGAATTGCTGCCAAAAATAAAAGATATTCCCGTGATTGTAGTTAGCGCAAAAGCCGATGTTTCAGACAAAGTCGGACTTTTGCTCGGAGGTGCTGCGGATTACGTTACAAAGCCGTTTGACATACACGAATTGCTTGCGAGAATTGCCGTGCAGCTGCGAAAAAGAAGCACTGACGACCGCGTTTTAAAATATCGGAATATAACGCTATATCCTGATAAATTGACAGTCGTACTTGACAACACGGAAATTCGTCTGACGCGGACAGAATGTGCAATTTTGAAACTGCTTATGCAAAATCCCGAAATGCCTATCGGGAAAACCACAATTCTTGAAAATATCTGCTATGATACGCCCGACTGCACGGAACGTTCCCTAAAACAGCACATCAGCAATATTCGGCACAAATTGCAGGCGGTTGACGGAAACGACTATATCGAGGCGGTTTACGGGATAGGTTTTAAAATGAAATCTTGACGAAGTTTTGACGTTTTCTTGACCGATTTCTTGACTTTTCTGTGGTATAATGTTTTCAGAAACAATAGGAGGTTTTTTATGGAATACGTTCTGAAAACTAACAACCTTTGCAAGCAATACCGCCATTTCAAGGCACTTTGCGGACTTTCAATGCACATTCCCAAAGGCGCGGTTTACGGATTTGTCGGGAAAAACGGCGCGGGCAAGACCACGCTTATTCGGCTGATTTGCGGGCTGCAATATCCGACAAGCGGAGATTTTGAATTATACGGCGTGAAAAATACCGACAAGGCAATTGCGGGCTCCCGCAGCAGAATGGGAGCGGTTGTGGAAACTCTGTCGATTTATCTTGATATGACGGCTGAGGAAAATCTGAAAATGCAATACCGTCTTCTCGGTATGCCGAGTTTTGACGGTATACAGGAATTATTGAAACTGGTCGGACTGGAAAATACGGGTAATAAAAAAGCGAAGAATTTTTCTCTCGGTATGAAACAGCGTTTAGGGATAGCAATCGCCCTTTGCGGAAATCCCGATTTCCTTATTCTTGACGAGCCTATAAACGGTCTTGACCCGCAAGGAATTATCGAAGTCCGTGAACTGATTTTGAAACTCAACCGTGAACGGCAGATTACTGTTCTGATTTCAAGCCATATTCTTGACGAGCTTTCAAAACTCGCCACGCATTACGGGTTTATTGACAACGGCAGAATTGTGAAGGAAATGAGCGCGGAAGAACTCGAACAAGCCTGCCGGAAATGTACCCGCATGACCGTGACGGACACAAAAATCCTTGCGATGGTGCTGGACAGCATGAAAATCGAGTACAAAATTCTCGATGATACCACCGCAGAGGTTTATGCAAAACCAAATTTCACACAGCTTACCCTCGCCCTTTCAAAAGAAAACTGCGAGGTTGTATCAATGGAGGAGCACAACGAAAATTTAGAGAGCTTTTTTGTAAATCTTGTGGGAGGTGCAAATCATGAGTAAACTTTTGAGGGCGGATTTTTCAAGGCTTTTTAAAAACAAAATATTTTGGCTCGGAGTGCTGTTTATGGCGGGATTTGCGGCGTTCTTGCTGTTCACTAACTGGGACTACATACATAGAAATCCCGATTTTTTACTTTCGTCGGACGACTTTGTTTTTGCGGGAGCGAATTACGCCGGAATTGTTATCGCAATTGTCATAGGCATTTTTGTCGGTACGGATTACAGCAACGGAACAATTCGGAATAAAATTATCATCGGACATTCAAAAACAGCGGTGTATTTGTCAAATTTAATTGTCTGCTCAACAGCGGCGGTTATTATGCACCTTGCGTTTATTGCCGTGATTATCGGATGTTCCGCGCTTGGAATTATCGGGGAAATAGTAACGCCCGCCGGGACAATGGCATGGGTAATTTTGACGTCTGTTTTTGCAATTTCGGCAATGATGTTGTTTATTTCAATGATAATTCCGAAAAAATCGGCGGGAGTTGTTACGGCGATGGTATTATCGATATTTATGATTGTAATTGCAAATTCTGTAGATTACAGGCTTTCTGCACCGGAGTACATTATGCCGTATCATGTTTCGTTTATGAGCGATGACGGAACAGAACAGGAAGTTGAACAGCCAACAGTAGAAAATCCGAAATATCTATCGGGAATTAAGAGAGAGGTTTGTCAATTTTTCCATGATACGCTCCCTGCCGACCAGATTATGCAAATAAATAACGCCGCTTGCAGAGCCGATTTTATTCCGCGTTCATGCGCTGTAATTGCGGTAACAACGGGAGCGGGAATTTTAATTTTCCGCAAAAAGGATTTGAAATAAGGGGTAATGTAATGCGGTATTTGTGGATTTTTCTGATTGTTGTGATAATAATTTTGCTGGTAAAAATCGTGATGATGAAAAAGACTGCAAGGGATATTTCCCAACAATTTGAAGAAATCCTGAAAACCGATACAAACTCGCTCATTACCGTTTCGGGCAACGACAGGGAAATGAAAAAGCTTGCCGACAATATCAACAAGCAGCTTAAAATTCTTCGGAAAGAATATCTTCGGTACAGGCAGGGCGATATTGAATTAAAAACGGCAATTACAAACATTTCCCACGATATTCGCACGCCCCTGACAGCTATTTGTGGTTATCTTGATCTAATGCAGGACAATACGGATTTAGCTAAAACAAACGAATACGTTTCGATTATCAAAGAGCGCGCGGAGCTTATGAAACAGCTTACGGAAGAATTGTTCAGATATTCCGTAATCCTTTCGGATAAGTCGGAGCTGAAAACGGAGGAAATTCTTATAAATCGTGTGCTGGAAGATAGCATTATGGGTTATTATGCGGTGCTTACGGAAAAGGAAATTTCTCCGAAAATACAAATTACCGAAAAGCAAATTTTTGCAAAATTAAATAAGGATTATCTTTCGAGAATTTTTAACAATCTGCTTAATAACGCCGTAAAATACAGCAACGGCGATTTGCGGATAACGCTTTCGGACAGCGGCGAAATTGTTTTTGCAAATACGGCAAAAGAACTGTCTCCCGTACAGATAGAACATCTTTTCGACAGATTTTACACCGTAAAAACCGCACGAAATTCCACGGGACTCGGCTTGTCGATAGCTCGAACGCTCACGGAAGAAATGGGAGGGACAATCTCGGCTGAATATAAAGATGGCGTTTTAAAAATCAGTCTTATATTTAATTTATAAATTCTTAAGGACGATTGTAGGGGCGGTCAAAACTGGGTTTCCGCGCTTTCCTCAAATTTCTGCATGGTGGTGAAAATAATGCCGTTTACCTTTCTGCCTTCAAGCAACGTTTTCAAATCGCTAACGACAACTGTAGTATAGAAACATTGTTCTATCCCCCCACAAAGGTTGTTTAAGTTCATTTTTGTTATTGAAAAGTCCGTCCAAACTTTCCTTGACCATTCTTTAAAATTCGGGGCGATTGTCAGCCTTTGCTGAAACCGCCCTGTCAATGTACGAGCCAACGAGCATATAACCCTTTTGTATAGCGAACTCGCGGCACTCACGCAACTGCCCCTCTATGTTCTCCTCGCGCTGGTTATCGCAAGAATACCGCGCGTAAATTACTGATCTCACACTAACGACCTCATTTGTTATAGTCTTTCAAAAATTATTCAGTCATTCTTACTCGATAGTGTGTACTTTTTTCAATGCCTTACCGCCCTTAAAAACGAGATGAACATTATGTCATGCACCGCGTGGGATGCTCTCCAAAAACTAACGAATTTTGCCCTTCACTTATATGAAAAATTAGCCATTTATTAGAGATAGAAAATTTTTTATTTCCCCTAATTTCCTCAGTATTTTTCCTAATAAATAATATGGTAAGACAATCGGCTGTTCAACGCTAAAGAAAATTTTTGAGGGGTCATACTTCCCAAACATTTCCCACTCATCGGAATAACCCCTCGAAAACTTTTAGGAAATCCACCACCCTAAAATTCGTTATCCCCTACTAACTCGCGCAGGAGCGCACGACTATAAAATCTATTAGGAGGAACTAACTATGCGCAAGTACAAGCAGGTCAAAGAGAAGAAAGTGATCTATTCGCTTGACGAGTGGGCGATCATTGAACAGCGGGCAGCCGATCTTGCAAT
>CANQNY010000088.1 GCA_947625335.1 uncultured Clostridia bacterium
AAACGAGGTTTGCGCGACAGTAGCACTCGCCGAGGCAACGGTCTCAGCGGTAAGCCCCGCCGCCTCTAATTGTGCCGCGGTCGCCTCTGCTCCCATAGCTGCAACAGTTTTCATAATAGCCTTAGCGTGTGCGTATTCAATAGCAGTTTTTATTCCCTGTATTGCCGCAGCACCCGCAAGGTACGCTTTGTGTGCCAAAAGAGCGGCGTTGTACGCAGCAACCGCGGTTACAATGCCGACTATGATTGGCGCGATTTTAGACCAATTTTTCGCAAAGAAATTATATACCGCACTCGTAATTTTAAGCGTCTTGTTAAGAACATTCAACGCAATATTTCCGACAGTCGCGAGACCATTTGTCGCCCCGGACACAAATTTCTGAACCTCTGCGCTGTTCGCAATTTCATTCAGCCGTTCAAGTACGGGTTGGAACGCCATCAATGCGGTATTTTGAAAAGAAGTCCATATTTGCGAAAAGGTTTTCGGCATACTTTCAAACTTTGCGTTTGTTTCATCTGCCGCCGCAAACATAGCGTTCTTCACAATTTCAGCGGTGATTTGCCCTTCCGCAGCCATATCCTTCAGTTTGCCTTTAGGAACATCAAGATATTTCGCTATGGATTGAATGATATTCGGCGCTTGCTCGAGGATACTGTTATATTCCTCACCTCGAAGAACGCCTGAACCCATCGCCTGAGTAAGCTGAAGCCATGCCGAGTCCATACCCGACGCCTCTGTTCCCGCAATCGCGAACTGCTTGTTGACCTGTTCGGCGAACGCGATAATCTCATTGTTGGAGGTAAACGCTTCTCCAGCCATCAGACCGAGCTTAGCAACGCTGTCGGCAGTCGCCTGATACGCACCGCGCGAATTCTGCGCAGAAACAAAGATCTTTTTCTGGAACGCGTCAATATCGCCGTCATCAACCATTATTGACAGACGGGCTGTGGTAGATGTCATTGTATCCGATAGATCAAGCGCTTTCTTGATGCCCGCAATTCCGAAGAATGCTCCCGCCATGCCTTTGAGTTTTGATGTCAATACGTCAACCGCAGATCCGCCATGAGCCACACTACGATTAAACTGCTCTTGACTGTTTTCAACACGGTTGTAGTGATCTGCCATAGCGTCTAATTCGCGGTTGGCGAGGTCGATTTCCCGCCGTGCCGCGAGTATGTTCTGATCGTTGAACGTTTGTCCGGACGCGCGCTGCACCGCTTCAAGGCTGTCAATCGTGGTGCTCATTGAACGGTTGATTCTTCGCAGCACGGATGTCATCATGTCGTTCAGTCTCAAAGTTGAAGTAATGCCCGCCACGCTGAACCTCCTTTCCGCACAAAGAAAGCGGGCTTTTCACCCGCTTATCTCTTCTTTCCCGATTTTGATTTAGCCTTGATTTTTGCCGCCTCTTTCTTTTCATTTTCAACCCTAACGTCAATCGCGGCGATAACAAACGCGCGCTCGTAGGGGTCAAGTTCAAGAAAAACAGACGGCAGCCAGTGGAATTTGTGGAGGGCGTAGTAGGCGTAGTTTGCTTCGCCGTCACCCTCCAAAATCAGTTTTTTGCCTCGTCAACAAGCTCTTCTTCAGTCTTAAAACCGCACAAATCGGTAATGCTGAGAATAAGATCGTCGAATTCGCCGGGGGTCAGCATCGCGGAAATAAGCTGTTCCGCGTCCATAACTCCATAGCTGTCTTGCAGGTCCTTGTCGTTGAGGTTGGGAAACACCACGCATTGTGCGGCAAGCCGCGCCTGATACGCCGCCGCGTCAAACTCCTGTGTATACTGCCCGCGTTTACCCGCAGCAACCTTGTTTTTCATGCTGTTTTTGCGGATTTTCTGGTTCTCGCTCGCGGAAATGCAGGTGATCTCCCACAGCACGGGTTTTCCGTCCTCACCCGTGAAACGGTCTGAAACGGCAATCTTGCGGTTTTCAATCTGCTTTGCGTTCTGTTTAAAAAACGCGCTTAAATTCTGTGCCATAATGAATAATCCTCCTGTCAGAAATTACATATACGCGGGGTTGGCGTATTTTTCGGGGCGTGTATAGCCGTTCGCGAACCCGCTGATTTCCTGCTCGATAAAATCGTCCTCCGAACCTGCCATTGACAACAGCACATCACCGTCAAGCACACAGTCCGTATAAACCTTTGTTGTACGTCCGATTGAAGTGTTGGGGTCTTCGTTCGATACCTGTATTTCAAATTTAGGCATAACGCCCGTGTTGATAAAGCGGTCAACCACGTCGTCAATGATCTCGGTGCATTTGTAAATCGTCATTGTAAACGAGATTTCAAGCGAGGTCGCCTTTTTGCCTGTAATAAGCGAGCCCATTCTGGGAACGTCCTGCGTTGTAATGCTCGCTTTCGCCTCAAAGTCCTTGCACATAAGCATTGAATAACGCTGATTGTCGATAGTCACAAAAACATTCGCATACTTCGCAACAGGCGCGTCCTCCGCAGGCATCACATTTGTGGGGTCAAACATACTTTCTACCTCCCGTTATCTAATAATAATCGCAACATAAAGCTGTTCCATAGCGTTCACGATATACAGCCCGTTCATCGTAAGCATTACCGCCTTTTTAGTGTCGCCCTCTTCGATTTTCAGCGTGTCGGGGTCGAAATTCTCCACCGCGCGGAGCTTTTCGAGCTGTTTTATCAACGCCACAACGTCATTCCACAGCGCATTTCGTCCGTCTGTATCATTCGGTACAGCACCGACATACCGCGTTCCGAAAAGCACCGCCACGTCATTTGCGATCTGGTCAAGCACGCGCATTGTCTGATTGCTTTGGAAATCCTCGCTCTTTGTGTCGGTCAGAGTTAAAAGGCTGTTGATGTCGCGCAGTACGCGCGTTGTACCGTTTACGGAATGCAATACGAATTTGCCCGCCTTAACAGCTTTTTCAAGCTCCGTCTGTGTGAAGTCGGTATTGACGTACAATTCACCGTCATAAACGGCGTTTGTGAGAGACGCATTTACATTAACTCCCGCCTGCGCCCCCGTTACCCAATAAACCAGCGCATTGCAGTCAATAGCGGGATTTTCGGGGTCGTCCGCGCTTTCGTTCATCACGTTGATAACGCCCTCGTAATCCGCCTCTGCGCCAAACGCGATAAGCTGGAATTTCAAACCCACCTCGTCGCGGACGCGTTTGCAGAACGAGGTATACAGCTTAACGGTCGAGGGGTCTTTAGACGGACAGCAAAGCGCGTTGTAAGAATACGCCTCGATTTTGTCAAGAAACGACTGGTGCGCTCCGCCCGTAATTTCAGCGTTTTCACCGCCCGTGAGAGGCAGTCCCGCCGTTGCCGCGAGCGTCGTCTTTTTGTCGAATACGACAAAATCGTTATCTTCAAGGTTTTCTGCGCTTTCAACAGTTTGCAGGTCAAAAAATTCTCCCCCGACGTAAGTGCTGACGTCAAATGCGCTTTCGTTGTCAACATTTACAGCGATAACAATCGTTATATCATTGCCGCGCGTTCCCGGGTAACGCGCCGTAGCAAACGCCTTTTCGGTATCGGGCAAATTCGCGCTTGCCTTTTTTCCGCCCACGCCCAAACGATAGCAAAGCACCGTTGTTGCGCGGCAAAAGATTTCGCGAAGTAAGAGCATTTCCGGGGCGTTAAAATTATACCCGAAAATGTTTTTGCTGTTTTTCTGAAAATCGCCCGCGCTTACCTCAAAAACCGCGTCCTCCGGTCCCCAGTTAAGCACAAAAGGCGCGGCGGCTATGCCCCTGTCCGAGAGTGCCGCGCTCGCCTTTGAAACGCTCGAATAGTTCACATAAGTGCCGGGTAAAATCTTGTTTTGCGTCAACCATGTGCCTCCGCCAAGTGCCATTATTAAGCCCTCCCTTTCATAAATTTGTCGATCGCCGCGTCAGCCTCCGCCGAAGTATACGACTTTTCGCCGTCAAGCAGCGCGTCAAGCAAATCGCGCCGCCCCGCATATTTCTGCGACGCCAAAAGCTGTGCTTTTGTAAATCGCGCGAATTTTTTCTCGCGGTCTCCCAATTCTGTTTCAACCGTAGCCTTTTTATCGCTCATAAATTAGCCTCCTGTCAGTTTTTAATAGCCAAAGTTTCCATTTTGTCCATATCGTTCGGCGTATAGACAAAATGCGGGTATTTCACAATACAATGCAGAACATCATCGGTAATTGTACTTTCAAAACTTGTACACCCCACATTACAGCCTGCGCGCGTAGGAACAGTATTCAGCACTTCGGGCAAAATCAAGGCGATTTTCAAGCACTCCGCGCGTTCCTCCGCGCTGTTTTGCCCGTTAGGGTAGTAAATCACATCAAAGGTCAAAGACCGCCTTGAACGCGCTCCGAGTTCCTTGTCGTGCGATGCCGTTATCGGCAGAACGTTAAAATCACCCGGAACAATTCCTTGCTTTACGGTTTCGCCGTAAATATGCGCGTTCGGAAAGGTCTTGTGCAGCGCGGCGCAAACAGCGTCGAATATGTCGTTATACGTCAGTCCCGTCACCCGAAAACACCTCTCTTAAAAATTTATCGAGTTTCTTTTGCAGGATAGCGGGGGAAATGCGCTCCAGCGCCTCCTCTGCATGCGTCAAAAAGTATTGTCCGTAAACAAAACCCTCTTTTAACTTCTTGCCGATTGCGGGAACATACCGCCCTTTTGTTTGTCGATGCCCGAACTCCACATAGCTTGCATAACTCACCGTGTTTTCAACCGTGATAACGTAGGTGTCTCCGTGCTTTTCAATGGGCAGCGACTGCGCGAAAGTCTTTCCGTCGACCTGTGCATTTCCCGTCCAGCCGCGCCGTAATGTGCCGCCCTTTTTCCCCGTTTCTTTCGGGTAATTGCCTACCGGTGTGGCGGGAATAACAAGAGCCAAAAGCCTTGCCGCGAGTTCTTTTGCCGCGGCGCTGCAAAACTCCTCAAAATGATTATTTTCAAGCCGCAGCAGTCTGTCTTGCAGTTTTTTCAGTTCCTTGTAATCGGCGTGTCCCCATTTTCCGGGCATTATGTCCACCCCCCGAACAGTTCAAGATTTATTTGCTGGTGGTGCGAATAAACGGACGGCACGCCGCTCATCTCGTAATCTTCAGTCACGCCGTTTTGCGTAACGGTGATTTTAGACCCCGGCGGGATTGAAAGCGCGTTGTCTATAAACAACACAATGCTTTGCTTTTTGCGGTATGCGCCGTCGTCCGTTCGCTCCGCGGGGACTTCGGCGGCGTAGCTTATTCTGCACGGCTCGTCGGTGTAAACGGGTTCTTCGATTTGTACCGTTCGGGAAGTTTCGCTGTCGAGGACGCTTTTTCGCACCGTAACCGTGCATTTGCCGCGCCACAAACTCCTGATATCCTGATCGTAGTTCATCTCGCAAGTCTCCTGTGTCGGATAATAACGCTGATAGGCGGGTTTGCAAGCCTCTCGATAAGCGAGTTAATGTACGTAGTGTTTTCGCTTGCCACCGCGGTGTCGTATTCCACCGAAACGTCGCCCTCGGTAATGTGCTTTATCGCTTTTCCCGCAGCGTCGTCGTTTTCGGCGGTCAGCATATTCCCGCCGCGCTGATTTTGCAAGAATATTCCCGCCGCCACATCAACAAACGTGCTTTGCATTGTTTGGGGGATTTCGGGGCGGTTTATTGCCGCTGTCAGCCGCTCAAACGCCAGATTTATTGCGTATTCAACCGCTCTGCGCTGTTCTTCGGTTACGGTAAGACCGAGCATTGCAAGCCGCGCCGCAACATCTTCAAAAACAACCATATTGTCCCCCTTAAAAATTAACCGCGAGAAATTATCCTCGCGATCGGAATAGCTTTGTGGTTAATGTAGGAACGCTGTGATACCGACGACTCTCCGCTGTGTACAAGCGCCCAGTTTGCGCCGTTTTCAAGCTCCGCGTCAGTAGGAGAGTTAGACGCCTGCGAAGTCTTTTCGTAAGAAATGCCGTAAGGCGCGAAACATTTGCGCTGTCTTGTATAAAGCGTGTCCATACCGCCGTTGGTTTTGGGGTCGCGGAACATCTCGTACTCAACTTTTGCGCCGATATTCTCAAACGCGATCGCGCCCTTGCCCAGAATATAAGTCGTATACTTTACGCCCGATACAACATAGTCGTCAGCCTTAACGCCCGCAGGGAAAAACGCCGCTTTCTTTACGTTTGCAAGCGTAATTTCGCCGTCCTGCGCCGAACCGCTTTCAACGACTTTCAGCGCGCCTGCGGTTTCGGCTGTTGCCGTGAAATACCCCTCGTCAACGGGCATATCGTCGTCAATAACGATCAGCTTTCCGTTCCAGGTACCGAGGTCAAGATCGCGCGTAATGCCGTCTTTGTCCGTATACTTAAGCCGCTCCACAAGATTGAGGTTTTCAAGGTTAGTTGCAACGTCGGAATGAACGAATACAAGCGAAAACGCCTTTTTGTTTGCGCCGCACGCCTTGTTTACCGCGCTGTTAAGGGTAGTAGCCGTCATAGGCGTGTCAATGACGGTGGTGTGCTTATTTACAAACTCCTCGTTTTTCGCGCCCGTCATCGCGAAAACCCCTTTAAGCACGGAGAGTATCGTTTTCTGGTCCAGACCGTCCTTGTATTCCGCAACCTGTTTTGCGATGTTGTCCATAAAATCCACACCGCCCGTAATGTCGTAGGAAAAATCGCGCTCCACCCACGCTTTGGCGCGCCCGACGACAACCACGCCGCGCTCAAAGGTTTTGGTAGAAGTCGCTGTAATATCGGTTTCGCCGTCGTAGTTCACCGCGTCGCCGTCAAGCAGACCGCGCATAGCAATTCGTGCATAACTCGTTCCGTTCTGTCCCGAAAATGTCGCCTTAATATCGGGGTCGCTGCCGAGTGCCGCCGATTTTTTCAGCTCGTTCATTTTAAGGTTGGGAATTGTACCCACCTTGTATTTAAACGCTTCGGGGTTAAATGATTTCTGGTCGAATTTTGTGTTAGGCATAATTTAATACCTTCCTTTCTTAACTGTTAAGATTTGCGTTCGGGTTTTGCGCTAAGTACGCGCAAAGTTCCTCATACGTCATGTCTTTGGGTTCTTTAGGGGTCGGGGCAGGGGGGTTCCCGCCCGGCTCCGCGGGTTTCATTCCCGCCAACTGCGGGTTGCTGTTGGATTTGTCCTTAAACAAAAACGCGGTATCTTCAGACTTAATAAGGCTTTCGATTTCCGCCGAAAGCCCTTTAATTGTGCCGTCAGCGGCGATTTTCGCGTCTGCCAGAAACTCCGTCAAAAAAGCCTTAACCGCCTTGTTGTTTTTCGCGCCCGCATTAGTCAAAGCTGTTTCGACAATGCTGTCCATTCGCATTTGATTAAGCTTTGTTTCATACTCCGTTTTTGCGGCGGTGTTCTGTTTTTGCAGTTCGGCAATCTGCGTTTTCAGCGTTTCAACGTCTCCGCTTGAGGCTTTCAGCTGTTCAAGCTGTAAATCCCGCTCTTTAATGTCAGCCTCAGCCTTTTTCTTTGCCTCATTCGTCTGGTTGAAGTCGGATTTTGAAACGAAGTTCTTTCCGATCTCCGCGGAGACTTTCGCGTCAATATCGTCCGTGTACTTGTCCGCGAGAATTGTTTTAAGCCATTCCAACATAAAAACTACCTCCTAAAATTGCTTTCCTTTTTGTCCGGCTAGTCCCGGTTATGCAAGCGCGCAATTTGTATTCCGCCGCACGCAGGCGGTATTTTGGGTATGAAAAAAGCACCTTGATTTCTCAAAGTGCTTTAATCTCAATTGACTGTTTAACTATGTCGTTTTTCTGCCGTCCTTTTCGTCCTCGTCGTCCTCATCATCGTCCCAATCGCTAATATCCACATCAAGGTCTTGAAAGGTCTGATCCGGACGTAAACCGAAAAACTTTTTCATTGCCAGGATATTCTCTTCAGGCGAACCGTCAAGAACCATTATTTCTTCATCATAGTCGTCCATAACAAACCCTCCTTGTATTTATTTATGAATTTTTCGATAGCAACGTCTGTCTTTGCATCGGAATTTGGCTTAACATATTTCTTGTAAGCTCTTTCCAAAAGTGTCTCTGCTTTAGCGCGGTCAAAGTTTTCTGTTTTTGTCAAGATCTCAATCTCACCATTGTTTTTAACAATGGATAAGGTTTTAACACTTTCATATTGCAAGAAAAAACGGAGGTCGATTGCTGAAAAGCCACCATTCCTTGGGTGGTTGTGCATAACAAACAAACCGTCGCCCTTGCCGTGCAGTCCTGCTCCAAACTCCAACCTGTCATCTGTTCCCACAAACACGGTCTTGTCGCTCAGATCCTTTCGGAAAACAAAAGCAACCTCATTGCTGTTGTTGTGGTCTCTCGAATACTCAAGCAAGTTTTTGTGTTGCTGCTGAATGAACGCGCATTGTTCCTCTGAATAACCAATAACTGCAACATTCGGAACGCGAGCTATTGCAGTATCATTGATTATAGTTATGGGGCTGTCGTTCTTCTCTCTAATTATAGCACCGTCTGCGCCGTTTGTCAACCCTTTTTCCGAATTATTCTGTTCAACATACCTCTCCCGCCAATCGGAAAACTTAGTATTTGCGGGCAGCATTTCCCGTTTTTCGCTTTCGGGGTCGCGGCTGTACCGCTGCCCCGCGCCCTCCATATCCGCGAAATATGGTGCGACACACCCTCTGCACCACGGGTGGAACGGCGGAGCATTCGCGCCCGCAGCGAAGTCCGACATCGGAAAATGTTTCCCATCCATCCCGCTGCAGGTCGGGCAGGTGTATTTGTCAAAGGTTTCAACAACTTGATATTCCTCGACGTCAAGGGCTTTAAATCCGTCGCGCTGCGCGAGAACCGCAAAATGCGCGCTCTCCGTCATAATCAGCCGTCCCGCGTTATATTTTGAAACGTTGAACTGCTTTACAATAGCCTCAATCGCTTTGTCGGGGGGCGCGCCTGTCGCAAGCATCTGCGTCAGCTCGTTGTTGACGGTCTGCACCAGCTTTGTCTTATCCGTCCAGCACCGCGCTCTGAACGTGCGGTTGTCAACCGTCCACGGGCGCGACAGCACTTTTTCAAGCACGTCCGTGTTTAACGCCTGC
>CANQNY010000089.1 GCA_947625335.1 uncultured Clostridia bacterium
AATGCGTTGATCGGTTCTCAGTAAGACATTGCTCTTACTGAGACGTTGTTTTTTGTACGGCGGATAGGTGGACAAAGACTCGTCAACAGTTATACAGGGTATAGTGTATAGTGAACAGTAATAGGTATCCGCTACGCGGATGATTTAGATTGTAACAAAGAGGGAACGTTACTTAATAAGCTTAAATACAATCAAAAAAGCGTTCGCTTTCGCGAACGCTCATTTGCTGTTCACTATACACTTTTAACTGTAAACTGCTAAATCACCCTTTTGACTCGGAAAGCTCAACCGTAATTTCAACGCTGCGGCGGCGGTTGAACCCGTCATAGCGCGTGACGGTGACCTGTACGGTGTCGCCGGGCTTTTTCTTTGTAAATACTTCCATAACGTTGTCGTCAAAAACCGACACCCCGTCAATTTCGGTTATCGTGTCGCCCACGACAAGTCCGCTCTTGGATACGGGCATATCGCTGTTTATTTCGGTAACTGTCCAACCCGCGTCTCTGCCCGTGTAAGCCGCAATTTCCTCAGACACGGGAGTATAAGTTATTCCGAGAACTGCGCGTCCCGAAACATAGCCTTTGGAAATAAGGTCGTCGATAACGTCCTTTGCCTCGTTAATCGTTATCGCAAAGCCAAGGCTCTCTGCATACCCCTCGACATATTTTTCGTTTACAACGCCCACAACTTCGCCGTAGCCGTTAAACAGCGCGCCGCCCGAGTTTCCGCTGTTTATAGCGGCGTCGGTCTGTATGGAAGAAAGCCCTCTTACGCTGTCGGAGATCTGGCGGTTAAGTCCCGAAACTATCCCCTTTGAAACGGAGGTTTCCAATCCCAAAGGATTTCCAATCGCGATAACGTCGTCGCCAAGGTGCAGCTCGTCGGAGTCGCCCAAAGCCGCCGCATGAAGTCCGTTAGCGTTTATTTTGAGTACCGCAAGGTCGGTGTCCTCGTCTGTTCCGCAAAGAGTTGCGTCGTAGGTTTTCGACTCGGAAACGCCCGATTTTGCGTCGGTGTTGTTTACTTTCACGGTAAAGCTGTCGCAATTCTCGACAACGTGGTTATTCGTGACGATATAGCCGTCTTTGGAGATTATAATACCGCTTGCCGAGCCGTAAAGCGTGCTTTTGCCGCGGTAGTTCACAAACACCTCGATGTACACAATGCTGTCCTGAACTGCCGAAACCAGATCGCGGGTATATTTATAAGTACCGTCGGAGTTGAACTCCACATTTTCCGTAGCGGTATGAACGGGCGTTGAAACGTCCTTTTGGATCTCGTTCAGCACCGTAGAACCAGAGCTTGTATTAGAACTCGAATTTTCGCTCCCGGAATTGCCGCTGTCCGCGGAATTTATGGTAGTCTCGGCGGTGCTCCTCCCGGCAAGATACGCGCCGCCAAATCCTGCGCCGCCGCCCAGCACGATTACCGCCGCCAGCATTCCCGCTACAGCCGCTCCCGCGCCGTGACGCTTTTTAGGACGCTTTTTTTCGGCGGGCACGGGCGTTACCTGCTCGTCAAGGCTTATCTCACCGAGTTTTTCGGTTTCATGTCTGTCAAATTCATTGTAATTCATAAATTATTCCTCCCAAAGACATTATGTCAAATATCTTGTTGTTATGATTAGATTATAAACCGAAAATGTGTTCGGCGTGTGAAATTATTTTGAATAACAAATTAAAATAACGTAAATTTCCACGTCATTTTTCGTAAAAATTGCCAAAAATTAGCAAATCAACCGCCGTTCTTTACCGCTTTATCCACCGCCAACGCCAGCGCGCATTCCAGACGCTTTCTCTGAAGTTCGCAGGACAGCTCGTGCGGCTTGCGGCAGTCGCCCTCATAGATAAAGCTGTTTGCGTTGCACCCGCCCGAGCAGTAGAATTTCGCCCAGCAGCCGCTGCAGCCCTGTTTTGAGTAGAGATGCGTTTTCGCAAAGTAGGTTTTTATTTCGTCATTGAACGTCCCGTCATTAAGATTGCCCATTTTCCACTCGTCTATTCCCACAAACTGGTGGCAGGGGAAAATGTTTCCGTGAGGGTCGACAGCAACATAATCGTTTCCGCAGCCGCACCCGCGAAGTCTTTTTATCGCGCATGGACCTTGGTCAAGGTCTACCATAAAATGGAAAAAGTTGAATTTCTTACCCGTGCGGTTTGCCATAACCTCGCACAAGCGGTCGTATTCCTCGAAAATCCGCGGCAAATCGACTTTCGTGAGAGCGTAAGGCTCGTTTTCATCGGTAACCACGGGCTCTGCAGAGAGCTGTTCAAACCCCAGATCGCGCAAATGCAGCACGTCATCGGTGAAATCGAGATTGTACTTCGTAAACGTTGCGCGGACGTAATAATCCTTATCGCCGCGCCGCTCCACCAGCTTTTGGAACTTCGGGACGATCACGTCGTACACGCTTTTGCCGTTTAAAGTCTTGCGAATGCGGTCGGTAACTTCCCGCCGTCCGTCCAGCGACAATACAACGTTCGACATCTCGCGGTTTATGTAGTCTATCTTTTCGTCGTCCAGCAACACCCCGTTTGTCGTTATCGTAAAGCGAAAATTCTTGCCGTGCTGTTTTTCAATAGAACGCGCGTAATTCACCGTTTCCACAACGGTATCCCACGCCATAAGCGGTTCTCCGCCGAAAAAATCAAGCTCGATATTCTGCCGGTCGGCTGACTTTTCGATAAGAAAATCTATTGCCTTTTTGCCTATCTCCGGCGGCATTAAAAGTCGCTCCCCGCCGAAATCTCCCGTCTGCGCGAAACAGTATTCGCACCGCAGATTGCAGTCGTGCGCGACGTTCAGGCACATAGATTTTACGGGGCTTTTCACCATTGTGTTTGAATATTTTTCATATTCATCGGCAGCAAAAAGCGAACCCTCTTTATAAAGCCCCAAAAGCTCGCCATACGTCTCGCGGACGGTCTCCTCGGAGTACCTCCCGAGCTTTTGAAACAGCTCTTTGGGGGGATTTTCGTCCATCGGCGCGTTTATTATATCCAGCATATCAAAAGCGCAGTCGTCCACAACGTGAACGCCGTTGCTGTCGCTGTCCAGCACAATGTTATATCCCAACTGTTTGAATTTATGTATCATATAAACCTCTGATAACCTCTGTTATTAAAAAACAAAACAATCGGGCGGGAAGTCCCCCGCCCGTTACCGTTCTTGATTATTTAACGGATTCGCATTTCTGGTTTGCAACCGTGCAAGAGGTCTTGCAAGCGGACTGGCAGGAACTCTGGCACTTGCCGCAGCCGCCCTTTTCAGCGGAAGACTTCAGATTTGCTTTGTTTACAGTAACAACGTGTTTCAACCATAACACCACCTTATATTAAATTTTAAGAAAACAGGAACATACTGTCTCTTTTTCCATTATACCACACAACTCTCCATTTTGCAAGAGGATTTTTCCCGTTTTCGGAAAACTTCCCCAAAAAATCGGCGAGAACCCTAAGCCCCCGCCGATTTTATTTAACTCGAAATTACAGTTCCTCGTCGGAATCCTCGTCATTTTCTTCGGAAAACGCATCTCCGCCGAACGGAGTTTCGGGAATAGACGCGCCCGCGTCCTCGGATTTTTTCACAGATGGCTCGCCCTCAACGTCCATATCCTCGTCAAAATCGAAGTCGAAATCGTCGTCGATATCATCGCTGTCCCAATCGTCGTAGTAGTTGTCCTCGTTGTCCTTTTCGAGTTTCTTTTTGGTAATATAAGTCGCTGCGGCAATGCCTCCCGCGACCGCCAATGCGCCTACCAGCAAGATCCCAAGTGTTTTCATATGATACCCCTCCTTGAAAACGGAAAATTGTTAAATTATCATAATTATTATACACCATTTATCATAAAATTTCAATAGTTACTCGAAATTTTAGTTATTTTCACCAAATCAGTCACATATTTCCTGTCATATTCATCAAAACGGAAATCGCCGCCACGGGAGCGGTTTCGCACCGCAAAATGCGCTTTCCGAGCGATACGACGGCAAGACCCGCGCTTTCAAGCTCCTGCGCCTCAAACGGCTCAAAACCGCCCTCGCTGCCTATCACAATATCCACATTCTGCCGAAACTCGCTCACAGCCTGCCGCAGCGGCACTTCGCCGCATTCATAAAACAGTATGCCCGTATTTTCGGGAGAAATAAGCGTTTTCAGAGCGGAAAAATCCACCGCCTCGCCCACTTTCGGGATTATCCCGCGCCCGCATTGTTTCGCAGCCTCCAGAGCGATTTTCCGATAGCGCGGTAATTTGTTTGAAAGAGATTTTTCGGACGGGCGCGAAACGCATCTTTTCGAGAAAAACGGGATTATTTCCGACGCTCCGCATTCCACCGCCTTTTGCACGATAAATTCCATTTTGTCGCCCTTGGGCATTGCCTGAAACAGCCGAAGATAGATTGACGGCTCGGCTTGGTTTTCGCTTTGTTCGAGGATTTCAAACCTGTTTTCGCCCGAAAACCGCGCGAGATAGTCGGTTTTATGCCCGTCGCACAGCACCGCAATATCTCCCGCCCGCATTCTGAGGACCTTTGCGGCGTGCGCCGCATCGTCCTCCGACACGAACGCACACCCGTCCGCGATTTCCTCCGTAAAAAAGCGCGGATACCGCCAACGCTCCTGTTTTAACTCAACATTTCCCATTTTATCACCTCTTACCTGTTTGATAACCAGCAGACAGTAGAAAAAATATCTACAATATGTTTCGTATCAATCTCGGGGTATTGCTTTTGGCATTCGCTCACATATTCCGATATTTCCTTTTGAGCCTCTTCTCCTTTAGGTAAAAACGGCATTTTATATTTTTCAGCCAATAGATCTGCATATTTCACGCAATACTCATAAAATGAATCCAAATAATCCTCTACCTCTTTAATTTCCTTTTCTGACAAATCGGGAAATTTTTTTGTAATTGAACTGCGTATCTTTTCTTTATATTTACCGGCAAAAAAATCATACGAATCGAACAATTCGTTAATATGTTCTGAAATTGTGCTGTTCATATACCTTCAATCCTCCCGCTGAATTCCGATTTGTCCCGATACGGTTTTCACCGCCTTCGGCATTTTTATAATGAACGATAAATCGGAATTTACAGCAATTTCAGTTCGCTGATGAATTTCGGGAAAACTGTCTGGTCTGTCATAAATTCAAATTTCAGGAAGTGGCTGCATTCACCGTCTTGCTGTATTTCGCCCGACACTTTGATATGTCCCGTTTTATCGCACTTGAACTTTATTGTGTTGCCGTAACTTATTTCGACAAAGGTTATTTCTTTTATCTTGAATGAAATCATATCCTCCAGTAATCCGATAAATTCATGTAATTGCTTATAATCATATTCACATTTATATGCAACGCCCGAGAACGCTCCCGATTTCACTTTAATATCAAATGAACAATTATAAGGATTTCCGTTTTTCTCGTCGTCAATACTGTGGCGAAAATTTTCAATTTCTATATAATTGCCGCAGTATTCAAGTCTTGCTTCCATAGTTTTTCACCCTAAACCTGATACGGTTTTCACAAAACACCTTTTGTTATGACACAGCCCCCGCTAATTCAGCCCGTTCTCCCCGACCGCCCCGAGCAGTTTTGACACGTTTTTGCGAATGCCCGCGTTTTCCGGCGCGGACAGCGCGGGGTCAGCCTTCGTTATCTCGTCCGAGAGGGCCTGAACCTGCCCCAAAATATCCGCGTCGTCCGCAAGGTCCGCGGTCTTAAGCGGCAAAATTCCCGACTGCTGAGAACCGAACAGATTGCCCGGACCTCTGAGCTTAAGGTCAATATCGGCAATCTTATACCCGTCCGTCGTTTCGGTCATCGCCTTTGCGCGGGCAACGCTGTAATCCGTCTTGCTGTCGGACATTAAAATACAAAAGCTCTGCTCCTTGCCGCGCCCGACCCGCCCGCGCAGCTGGTGCAGCTGCGACAGCCCGAACTGCTCTGCGTTTTCGATAAGCATCACAACGGCGTTCGGCACGTCTATCCCGACTTCTATGACCGTCGTCGAGATAAGCAGTTTCAGCTTGTTTTCGCGAAAATCGTTCATCACGGCGTCCTTGTCAGCCTGTTTCATTTTCCCGTACAAAAGCCCCGTCGGAATGCCAGCGAAATCCTCCGCGGTAAGCTTGTTGTAGTATTCAATTGCGCTTTTCTTGTCGGAGGCGTCGTTTTCGCCCTGTTCAACTCTCGGGCAGACGATAAAAGCCTGTTTGCCCGCCGCAATATGCTTTTTGATGAAATTATACACCCTCTGCCGAAAGGTTGAATCGACAGCGTAGGTCTTGACGGGCAGCCTGCCTTTAGGCATTTCGTTCAGCACCGACACGTCCAGATCCCCGTACATAATAAGCGCGAGGGTTCTCGGAATAGGCGTAGCGCTCATCGCGAGAACATGCGGGTCTGCGCCCTTTTTTGCAAGCTCCGACCGCTGGTTTACCCCAAAACGGTGCTGTTCGTCGACTACAATAAGTCCGAGCCGCTGTATGCCAACAGTCCGCTGAATAAGCGCGTGAGTGCCGATAAGCACGTCGATTTCGCCCTGCTTTGCAGCCTCGCGGACGCTCTTTTTCTCCGCCGCCGAAAGACTCCCCGAAAGCAGCCCCACGCTTGCCCCCAAAGGCTCTAAAAACGCGCGGAACGTCTCGTAATGCTGCCTTGCGAGAACGTCTGTCGGCGCCATAACAAGCGTTGTATAGCCGCTGCACCGAGCAAAATACGCTGCTGCCGCCGCAACCATTGTCTTTCCCGAGCCAACGTCCCCCTGCACCAGTCTGTTCATGGGGCAGCTTTTTTTCATGTCCTCAATGCAGTCGTTTACAGCCGCAAGCTGCGCCGAAGTCGGCACAAACGGCAGCGACCCGTAAAATCTCGACATATCCGCGTCCGCCATAACCGCGCCCGTAAGCCGTTTTGCGCGGTTTTTGATCATCGAAAGCCCAAGCCGCAGCGTCAGCAGTTCCTCGAAAACAAGCCGTTTTCTTGCGCTTTCGTACTCCGCGCGGGTTTTCGGGAAATGTATCATTCGCAAAGCGTCCGAGATCCCCGGCAGAGCGTATTTTTCCCGTATTTTGTCGGACAGCGTTTCCTCGCGCCGAACAACGGACAAAGCCGCTTTCATATTCGCGATAACGGCGTTGTTTGTAAGTCCCGCAGTAAGGTGATATTTCGGCATAAGACCCGCGTTTTGCGCGTCGGCAAACTGCGGGGAGCTTACCTGCATGCGGATGAAATCCGCCGTTATCTTCCCGTAAAAAACGTATTCCGCGCCGATTTTCAGGTTGTCGAACGTAAACTTTGTGTTGAAAAAAACCGCCGTTATATCATCATTTCCGTCGGAAAGCTCGGCTTTGTACACCTGCACTCTCCCCGAATACCCCGACGGGTAGGTTTTCTTCATAACCCGCGCCCGAAACGCGCAGACCTCGCCCGATTCGAGTTCGAAAATCGGCTTTACATTGGTAAAATCGATATAATCCCGCGGATAAAGCTCCGTCAGCTGTTCAGCGGTCTCTATGCCGAGCTTTTTGTACAACTCGGCTCTTTTTTGCCCCACGCCCTTAAGTTCGGTCAACAACATATCCGCAATCCCTTTTCAGCCAAAAAAGCCTTATTCTACCGATATTATGTAGTAATACACGGGCTGACCGCCGTTTACCAGCACAATGTCGATATCGTCCGCAATTTTCGCGCGGAGAGCCTCGAAAGCCTCTTCTGCGTCCTCGTCAGTCACGTCCGAGCCGTAAATTACCGTAATATAGCTTGACGACGACGTTACAAGCTTTCTCGTAAGCTTTATCAACGCCTTTTTAAGACTGCTCTCGGTAAACGCGATTTTCCCGTTTTCCATAGCAAGCAGTTCGCCCTGTTTTATCTTATGCCCGTCGTAATCGCTGTCGCGCGCCGCAAAGGTTATCTGCCCGCTCGAAACGCGGTCGATAGCTTCGGTCATAGCCGCGCGGTTTGCGACAAAGGTGCCGTCGGGGTCGTAGCTCATCATCGCGCTGATGCCCTGCGGGATAGATCTCGTCTGCAAAACGCACACCTTCCTGTCCGCAAGACCTACCGCCTGCTCCGCCGCCATAATGATGTTCTTGTTGTTCGGCAGCACGAACACGTTCTGCGCGGGAGTCTGTTCGATAGCCTCCAGAATATCCTCCGTAGAGGGGTTCATGGTCTGCCCGCCGCGGACGATGCTGTCCACACCGAGGTCTTTGAACAACGCCTCAACGCCCGCTCCCGCCGCTACTGCGACAAAACCGGTGTCCTTTGTGGGCTCGACGGGGAGTTTTTTGTTTTTCTGCAGCGCCTTGTCCGCTTTAATGACATTGTTGTGCTGTTCGCGCATATTTTCAATCTTAATCTTGGTAAGTTCGCCAAATTTAAGTCCTTCCTCAACCGCCTTGCCGGGGTGGTCGGAGTGAACATGAACCTTAATTATCTCCTCGTCCTCAACAACCACAACGCAGTCGCCGATGGTCTCCAGAAACGCCCTAAGCGCCGCTGGGTCTTTTGAGGTGTTTTTCTGAACGATAAATTCGGTGCAGTATGCGAATTTAATTTCCTCCTCGGCAGCCGCCACCGCCGCAGGCGCGGAGGGCTTTGTATCGTCCTCCGAGCGGATAATTTCCCCGCCCGACAATACCGCATACATGCCCTGCAAAATCACGATATAGCCTTTGCCGCCCGCGTCCACAACTCCCGCTTTTTTCAGCGCGGGGAGCAGTTCGGGCGTTTTTTCGAGCGACCGTTCGGCTTGCTCAATATAATTTTTCACATACTCCGCGGCGGATTTATCCGTAAATCCCACGGAGTTCTCATACGCCTCGCGGGCTACCGTCAGAATAGTACCCTCGGTGGGTTTCATAACGGATTTATAAGCCGCGTCAACGCCCAGCTTGAACGCCGCCGACAAATCCTCCGCAGACGCCTCCTGTTTTCCCTGAAGTCCCTTTGAAAGCCCCCTGAAAATAAGCGACAGAATAACTCCCGAATTCCCGCGCGCCCCTCGCAGCATCGCCGACGCCGCTTTCTTTGC
>CANQNY010000090.1 GCA_947625335.1 uncultured Clostridia bacterium
GCGTTGAGATGAAGTTTACGGGGACAGTGCCTTCGGGGAAGGTCATGGTGGACGGTTTCGGCGTGGGAGATGTCGGGAGCGTTGTTCTCCGCGACAGAAAGCATCTTGCCGAGGACGGCGTTATGATAATCGCGGCGACCTTAGAGCGCGAGAGCGGACGCGTTGTCGCGGGTCCGGATATAGTTTCGAGGGGTTTTGTGTATGTGCGCGAGAGCGAGGAGCTTATCGAGGACGCAAAACAGCTTATGAAAGACGTTATGAACGACTGTATAGAACGCGGCGTGCGCGAGTGGGGAAATTTAAAGTCCGCCATGCGCGACGAGCTGTCCGAGTTCATCTATAAAGAAACCAAGCGCAGTCCCATGATTCTTCCGATAATTATGGAGGTCTGAGGTTTTCCGAAAGGCGGTGACGGGGTTTGAGAAACTTTTATAAAAGCAATACGCTTTTGGCGGCTATATGCGCTCTTATAGTTATGCTTATCGCGATAGACGTGTATGTTTTTCGCTCCGAGCCGCTGATTTTCTGGGTATCTCTGCCTTTTTTGCTGGGAGTGTCGGGACTGGCTCTCGGAAAGCTTTTCCAGATACGCCAGAGCGAATATATTTATTTCGATCAGCTGTCGCAAAAGACAAGCGACGCGGGTTCGATATGGCAGATGAACTTTCCGCTGCCCGTGTGCATAGTCAACGAAAACCGCAATGTTATCTGCAGCAACGAGCTGTTTAACGAGCTGTTTTTCCGCCCGAGCGAGGACGAAAGCTCTATCGACTGCGTGACGGAAATGCCGCTTGATCTTTTCGGCTCGGACGGCAGGGAGATATGCTGTAAGACTCATGCTGAGGATAAGGAAAACAAGGACGCGGAAACGGAAATGTGGTTCAGGGTGTATTCCGTGTCTCACGACGAGAATATCACGCTGCTTATTTTCCGGGATATTACCGAATTCAAGTCGCTGCAAAACACATACGAGATGACAAAGCCCATTGTTATGCTTGTTGCGGTGGATAATTACGAGGAATTGCTTTCGGGGGCTAAGGAGAGCGAGCGCGCGAACGTCACCATACAGGTAGACAGGCTTATCGAGGAGTATTTCGCGGAGAAAAAGGCGGTTTTGCGAAAGGTCACGGGGGATAAGTTCCTTATTGTTCTCGAACAGCAGTATCTGCAAGAGATGATACGAAACAAAATGGATATTATCGACAAGGCGCGCGAGATAAAGGTGCGGGAAAACGCGTCGATAACGCTGTCGATAGGCGTCGGGACGACCGCTCGGACGCTTGCCGAGGGAGAGCGTTTTGCAAGAGAGATGCTTGAAAAGGCTTTCGACCGCGGCGGAGACAGGGCTCTTATAAAAAAGACCGACGGCTATGAACAATGCAGCACGAATTCCAAGGCAAGAGAACAGCGCACGAGTAAAGTGAAGATACGTCTTGCGACTGAAAATATCATGACCCTTATAAGCGGTGCGGATACCGTGTACATAATGGGTCATTGCTACGGGGATTACGACAGCGCGGGTTCGGCGATAGGGCTTACCTGCGCTATCAGGGCGCTGGGAATTCCCGCGTATACCGTGGCGCGTTTCCGCGACGGTTCCAAAACCAACGCCAAGGCTCTGTTCGACAGGTTTGCGGAATATGATACGCCCGTTGCTGTCGAGCCGGAGGAGGCAAAGCGGTTTATCACGGCAAAATCGGTGCTTATAATCGTTGATACGCACATTGAAAAAAATCTTGAGGATAAAGAGCTTTTTGAAATGGCGAATAAAAACCGCGTGGTGATAATCGACCATCACCTTTTAAGCGCGGCTGAGATAAAAGAGTTCGGGGTGCGCTGTCACGAACCCCACGCCTCGTCTGCGTCGGAGATTGTGACGGAGATCATACAGTATTTCGGTTCGTCTCCGCTTTTGAAACCCGTTGAGGCGGAGGCTCTGCTGGCGGGTATAACTCTCGATACGAAGGATTTTGTTATGCGGGCGGGAGTTGCAACGTTCGAGGCGGCGGCGTATCTTAAAAAGCTCGGCGCAGATACGGTAAATGTGAAAAAGCTGTTTGATATGCCGATAGAAGACAAGCTGAAAAAGTCGGAGATAGTCTCGTCGGCGGCGATGTACCGCGCGAGATACGCTATCGCCGTGGTAGAGCAGGATTTTCCGAGGATACGGGTGCTGTGTTCGCAGGCGGCGGACGAGATGCTGTATATAAGGAATGTTGACGCGAGCTTTACGGTGTATCCTATCGAAAACGGCTGGAGCATTTCCGCAAGGTCGCTCGGCAAGGTCGACGTTCAGATAATTATGGAGAAATTGGTTGAAGAACACGACGCGGGCGGCGGTCATCAGTCGATGGCGGGCGCGCAGCTGTATAATATGGAGCTTGAGGAGGTTATTGACAAGCTCCACAAGGCGATAGACGAGTGTCTCGACAGCAAGAACAATAAGGAAAAACAGTAATTTCAACGGAGGGCGATAAAATGAAAGTTATTCTTTTGGAGGACGTTAAGGGAACAGGCAAAAAAGGCGAGATAAAAGAGGTAAAGGACGGCTATGCCAACAACTGCCTTATCAAGAAAGGTCTTGCCAAAGAGGCTACGGCGCATAATCTGAACCTCTTGCAAGGTCAGAAGGACAGCGCGCAGCACAAGATAGACGTTGAAACAGCCGCCGCAAAGGATATTGCGGGAAAACTGGAGGGCAAGACCGTCTGCGTTACGGCAAAGGCGGGTCAGAACGGCAGATTGTTCGGCACGGTGACTTCAAAGGAGGTCTCCGCGGCGATAAAACAGTCGCTGGGGCTGGACGTTGACAAGAAAAAGATAAACATTGCGCTTAAAATAGAGGGTTTCGGAGATTTCGCGGCGGAGGCGCGCCTTTACGCGGGCGTTTCGGCGAAATTCACAGTATCTGTTAAGGAAGAAAAGTAATGGCTGAGATTGATCTTTCACCGATAAAACTTCAGTACGACACGGAGGCTGAACGTTCGGTGCTGGGAGCGGTGCTGGGCGACGCGGGAATTCTCCCGGATATAATCGCCACTCTCCGCCCCGAGCATTTTTACGTTGATGTAAACCGCGGCGTGTACGAGGTTATGTCGACTATGTATATGGCGTCGGAAACTATTGATATTCTGACGGTAAGAGAGGCGTGCGTCAGGCACGGCGTGTTTGAAAGCAACGCCGAGGCGACAAATTACCTCTCGTCGGTAATGAACGAAGTACCGAGCATCGGAGCGGCGGTAAAGTACGCTCATATCGTTACGGAAAAGTATCTTCTGCGGAGGCTGACGCTTGCGGCAAGGGAAATTACCGACGCCGCAAGCAATTCCGAAGAACCCGCCGACAGAATTGTCGATTTCGCGGAGCAGAAGATTTTCGATATCCGAGAGGGCGTTGAAAACAAGTCGCTGGTGCCTATCCGCGGGATAATTTACGACCGCGTGATGGCTTTGGACGAGCTTATAAAGCAGTCCGCCGAGAACGGCGGCGCGCCCGTTATGACGGGACTTCCGAGCGGCTATACCGATCTCGACAGAATGATTTCGGGGCTTAACCGCTCCGACCTTATAGTGCTTGCCGCGCGACCCGGTATGGGAAAGACCTCGTTTGCGATGAATATTGCGGTAAACGTTGCGAAAAAGTGCCGCGACAAGCAGGTTTGCGTGTTCAGTTTGGAAATGTCGAAGGAGCAGATTGTTGCCAGAATGCTGTCGAGCGAGTCGGGAGTGTCTTTCGGCGCCCTGACGACGGGAAGAATTACCCCTAATCAGATAACTTCTTTTATGACCGCGGCAAACGTTTTGCAGAATATGGAAGTCTATATCGACGACACGCCCGCGTGCAATGTTATGAACATTAAGTCAAAGCTCAGGAGAATGAAAAACGTCGGCGTTGTGATTATCGATTATCTTCAGCTTATGTCGTCGGCTGCGAATTATAACGGCAACCGCGTGCTGGAGGTCTCGGAGATTACGCGAAATCTGAAAATAATGGCAAAGGAGCTTAATGTTCCGGTAATCGCGCTGTCGCAGCTTGCAAGAGGTCCGGAGGCGCGCGTCGATAAGCGTCCGCTGCTGTCGGATCTGAGGGATTCGGGTTCTATCGAGCAGGACGCGGACATAGTGTTGTTTTTGTACAGGAATGCCTACTACGACAAAACCGACCCGAACCAGAACGTCTGCGAGTGCCTGGTCTCCAAAAACCGTCACGGCGAGCTGGGAACGGTCTATCTCGGCTGGCAGGGCGAATGTACGAAGTTTACGAATATGGAGTACAGGCTGCAAAGCGCTGACGGAAGTTGAATAAAGAACTAAAATGAACAGTTTTGAAGAAAAAGTGACGGCAGCGGTCCGCGAACACGAAATGTTCGGGCGCGGCGCGACGGTCATAGCGGCTTTGTCGGGCGGCGCGGACAGCGTGTCGCTGCTGCGGGCGCTGACGGGACTGCGCGGGGAGTTCGGGATAAATGTCGAGGCGTGCCATTTGAACCACGGACTTCGGGGCGCGGAAAGCGACGCCGACGAGGAATTCTGCCGCAGTCTGTGCGAACGGTTGGGAGTAATTTTGAGCGTTCGGCGCGTGAATGTGGAGCAGCTCCGCTGCCGCGGCGAAAGCACCGAGCTGTGCGCGAGACGTGCAAGGTATGATTTTTTCAAGGACGTTCTCGAAAGCGGGGAGCTTTTTGAGGAACGCGTCTTGGCTACCGCTCACACCGCGTCGGACAACGCCGAGACCGTGCTGTTTAATATGGTAAGAGGCGCGGGTCTGGAGGGGCTTTGCGGAATTCCGCCAAAACGCCCGCTCGGCAATTTTTCGGTGGTAAGACCGCTTATTTTCTGCACCAGAGCGGAGGTCGAGCGGTATCTGTCCTCGCTTTCGCAGGATTTTGTGACGGACAAAACCAATCTCTCCGACGAGTATTCCCGCAATAAAATAAGGCTTAACGTTATCCCGGAATTGTTGAAAATAAATCCCTCGGCGGTGGAAACCGTCTGCCGTATGACGAGAAATCTGCGGCTTGACAGCGAATATCTCGGCGAGCTTGCGAAAAAGGCTCTGGAAAGCGCGCGGGAGGGCAAAGGCTGGAACGCAGACGAGCTTTCAAAACTGCCCGAACCCGTAAAACTGCGCGCGGTGAAGATGATTTTGGCTGAGGGGAAGATAGAGCCCTCCGACGCGAGGATAAGAACCGCCGCAAAGCTTTTGGAAAAGCGTTCCGCGCGGTATAATCCCTGCAAGGACAGGTTTTTCACAATAAGGCGCGGGGTCTGCTTTACCGAGCAAATCAAGCAGGATTTTCACGGTTATAACGAGGAAAAATTCCAAAATCTGTAAAGCGGAAGAAATTTTCAGATAATATTCACCAAAATCAATTGCATTTTTGAAAAAAGTATGATATAATAAATTTGTGTGTTTAGAGAAAGGGCAATTTTTGCCAAATTTCGGAAAAGCGAGGGGAACGTGTTGTATATTCCCGAAAAAGTAGACAGAATATTATTTGACGAAGAAACTATCGCCCGGCGCGTGGTTGATCTCGGAGACGCTCTCACGCGCGATTACGAGGGGAAAAATCCGCTGTTTTTGTGCGTGCTTAAAGGCGCGTCGGTGTTTTTCGCGGATCTGATAAGAGCGGTCAGAACGCCGATTGAGATAGATTTTCTTCACGCTAAAAGCTATGTCGGCACAAATTCCTCCGGAGAGGTAGTGCTGGAAATGACGGCTCTTGAGGATATTTCGGGGCGGGACGTTGTGGTGGTTGAGGATATTGTCGACACCGCGAGGACGCTCTCGCTTGTTAAAAAAGAGCTTTCGGCGCGGGGTGCTGCAACCGTTCGGACGGCGGCTTTGCTTGACAAGCCGTCAAGGCGCGTGGTAAGGGACTTCAAAGCCGATTATACGGGTTTTGAAATAGACGATTTTTTTGTCGTGGGGTACGGGTTGGATTGCTCGCAGCAGTTCAGAAATCTTCCGTACATAGGAGTTTACAAATCTTAACAGATTGTTCGGATACAGAAAGGCGGTTTAAATGAAGAAAAACAGGCTACAAGGTGTGATAATTTACTTTCTGATAGCGGCTCTGCTTATTTTCGGACTGGTGTATATGCTCAATATCGCGGGGAGAAGTTCCGCGAATAACGCTCCGAGCTATTCCGATGTCATTTCCGAGTTCGACAACCTCAATGTCGCGGTGTTCGAGCTTGATCTGGGGAGCGGGTCGCTCAACTACTTCCTTAAAGGCGAAGAGCAGACGCGCGAGAATGTGAAAAACTATACCGTTCCGAATGTGAACGTTTTCCTGAACGATATAAACAGCGGGTACACCTCCGACGGGCGTATGGCGAATTACCGCGTGCGCTATAACGAGGCAAATCCCGACGCTCCGCTGGTGGAGAATTATATCCCGATTTCGGATAATACGTTTTTGACGACAATTTTGCCGTATTTGCTGCTGGTCGGCGTTATGGTAATTTTTACCTTTATCGTTTTGCGGCAGACTTCGGGCGGCGGGAAGATGAACACGTTTTCCCGTGCGAACGTTCGTACTCAGACGGGAAAGAAGGTCACTTTCGAGGATGTTGCGGGCGCAGACGAGGAAAAGCAGGAGTTAGTCGAGATTGTCGACTATCTGAAGAATCCGCAGAAATACCGCGAAATCGGCGCGAGAGTGCCGAAAGGCGTTCTGCTCGTAGGACCTCCCGGAACGGGTAAAACCCTGCTTGCGAAAGCCGTTGCGGGCGAGGCGGGCGCGCCGTTTTTCTCGATTTCGGGTTCGGATTTCGTGGAAATGTACGTCGGCGTGGGCGCGTCGCGTGTGCGCGATTTGTTCGACCAGGCGAAAAAGCACACTCCGTCCATTGTTTTCATCGATGAAATAGACGCTGTCGGCAGACAGCGCGGCGCGGGTCTCGGCGGCGGTCACGACGAGCGCGAGCAGACCCTGAACCAGCTGCTGGTTGAGATGGACGGCTTTAACGAAAACGAAAATATCATCGTTATGGCGGCGACAAACCGCCGCGATATACTCGATCCCGCTCTGCTGCGTCCGGGAAGATTTGACAGACAGGTAGTCGTAAGCTATCCCGATATGAAAGGGCGCGAGGAGATCCTTAAAGTCCACACAAGAAATAAGAATATCGGTCCGGACGTTGATTTGAAACGCATCGCGGGCAGAACCGTGGGCTTTACGGGCGCGGATCTCGAAAACCTCGTAAACGAGGCGGCTTTGCTGGCGGCTAGAAACAACCGCAAGGCTGTCACCGAGGCGGATATCGAGGAGGCGACGATAAAAGTTGTCGCGGGTCCCGAAAAGAAATCCCGCATAATAAGCGAGGAAGACAAGAAAATTACCGCTTATCACGAGGCGGGTCATGCTATCACAACTTATCGCTGCCGGTCGCAGGATAAGGTGTACAAGGTGACTATCGTTCCGCGCGGAATGGCTGCGGGACTTACAATGCACGTTCCCGAAAAGGACAACACCCATATGACAAAACGCCGTATGGAGGAGTCGATTGTGGTGCTGCTGGGCGGTCGTGTTGCTGAGCAGTTGGTGCTTGACGACATCACGACCGGCGCGTCCAACGATATCGAGCGCGCAACGGGTGTTGCCCGCGATATGGTAATGCGGTACGGTTTTTCGGAGAAACTCGGTCCTATTCTTTACGGCAACGAGGAACACGAGGTTTTCCTCGGTCGTGATTACTCTCAGGGGCAGAATTATTCCGAAAATGTAGCGTCGGAAATCGACGCCGAGATCCGCGAGATAATCGAAACCGGCTACGAGCGCGCGAAGGATATTCTCACGGCTGACAGAGATTTGCTTGAACGCTGCGCGCAGTATCTGTTAAAGCACGAAACGCTTGACGGTCCCGATTTCTACAAGCTGATGAACAATGAAATAGATATTGACGGCAATCCCACGGGCGCGACGTCTGAAAAATCCGAAACCGACGAAAGCGAGCCCGAAACTCCGTCTTCTACCGAGATAATTACCGAAAAAACGGATAATTCGGATAATTCGGGCAATGCTGACAATGTTGAAGGCTCGGACGGGGAAAACTGATTTTGGAAGTGCGATATGGCAATTGAGTATGTTGACAAAGCTCCCACGCTGGAGGAATATAAGGAAATGCGCCGCGCGGTGAATTTTATGGTGCTGTCGGACAGGATTGCCGCAAACGCGCTGAATAACGCGTTTCATATAACCACCGTCCGCGATAACGGGCGCGCTGTAGGCATGATACGCGTGCTGTCGGACGGCAGTTATGCGAATTTCATTACGGACGTTATGGTGATACCGGAATATCAGGGGCGCGGCATAGGAACCGAAATGATGCGCCGCACGGTGGATTTTATGAAAAGCACGCTGCTTCCCGGTGAGACTATCGTGCTGTATCTGATGTCGGCTATCGGCAAAGAGCAGTTTTACAAGCAATTCGGCTTTCGCACCCGCCCGAACGAGGTGTGGGGCGCGGGTATGAGCCAATGGATTACCCGCAGGGAATAGGGTTTTGTTGGTGGTAAAACGGGCAATTCCGCCCTTTTATGGATATTTATGTAATGAGGTAAATTATGGAAAGATTTTGTGACAAATGCGGAACATTAGTAAGCGGCGACGGCAAATTCTGCCCGTCCTGCGGCGCGCCCCTCGAAAGCGCGGTTAATCTCGATAAACCTGCGCCCTCGACAGATACCATGCCGACCGCACAGCCTGCTGACAACAATGCTACATACTCTCAAACTACAAATTCGGGCTACGGCACGGGAACGCAGCAGAGCAGCAATTACGCGCAAATGCCCGCTTATCCGCAGAGCTACAATACAAATACCAATAATTCGTCGAATGATATGACAATAGGAAAGTGGCTGCTGCTGTTTCTTATTTCGGCAATTCCGGTGGTGGGGCTTATTATGCTGTTTGTATGGGCGTTCAGCAACGACGGGAACACCACTCGCCAGACCTACTGCAAGGCGACGCTGCTATGGTCGCTTATTGCGTTTGGCGC
>CANQNY010000091.1 GCA_947625335.1 uncultured Clostridia bacterium
ATAAAACCGTCGGCACAGAAAGCGTCAAAATCAGCTTTGAAATCGGCGTGTTTATCATTTTTTCGTATTGAGTCAATTAAATTACCTTCTTTTTCTAATTTTAGAATTTCAGTCCCGCCTCTTTAAACAGCGGTCGCACCGCGCTCATAAATTCTTTCCAGTACGGCGGGAAATCGCTGTTTCCGCAGCGCGTGAGAACGTCGTTTTTCCCGTCTAATTCAAAGTTTACGGTAATATCCCAGCTGTTTTCGGCAAGCGGCTGCGGACCGTTTTCCCATTCGTGGAGAAACGCCTTGCAAAACAGCTTGTCCATAAGCTTGTCCCATTCTCCCGCGGTCATTTTGCGGACGTATTCCTCGGGCATTTTTTGAGGGCAGTCTACGGTAAGCCGGTATGTATCGCCGCTGCGCTCCGCTAGAAGTATGAAAGACCTCCCGAACATATTCCGAAACGTAAACCGAACGCTCACGGCGGCTTTTGCACATTCCGCGCCTAAAGTCAGAACCTTTTTCCCGCATTGCGCGCATTTGTACTCGGATTTTTCGGCAACTATCTCCTTACTTCCGCATTTTGGACATTTCATAGCATTTTCCTTTCGTTTCCGACAGCTTAACTCGCGCTAACCGTGAGTGTTTTAGCGCAATTTTCCGCATTTGTTCCGTCAGTCTACGCCGCAACCCCGAAAACCGCCGCCCCCAGCACCGCCGAAATTCCGATAAGGGCGATAGGGGAGAGCTGCTTTTTGAACACGGGTTTCGAGCCGAAATATATCAGCGCGAGAACGGCGGTAAGAGCCGCCGCCCCGCGCCCATTTCCGCGCTAACCGCAGCTTTGCGGGGGATATTCGGCTTACCCCTCAGCCCTGAAAGCCGCAGTTCCAAGCCCATTTCCGCGCTAACCGCGAGTGTTTTAGTGCAATTTTCCGCGTTTGTTACGTCAACTCACCCCGTTATTCCGAAAACAGCCGCCCCCAGCACCGCCGAAATCCCGATAAGGGCAATAGGGGAGAGCTGCTTTTTGAACACGGGTTTCGAGCCGAAGTATATTAGCGCGAGCAGGGCGGTAAGAGATGCCGCCCCGCGCCCATTTCCGAGCTAACCGCGAGTGTTTTAGTGCAATTTCGCGCATTTGTTCCGTCAACTCACCCCATTATCCCGAAAACAGCCGCCCCCAGCACCGCCGAAATTCCGATAAGGGCAATAGGGGAGAGCTGCTTTTTGAACACGGGTTTCGAGCCGAAGTATATCAGCGCGAGCAGGGCGGTCATCGCCGCGGAGCTTATGCTTAAATTCCCGTTTTCTGCGGAGAATATCACCCCATAGGTCATAAAAATCCCCGTCGCGAGAATTATCCCGATAATACAAGGCGTTACCCCGCCTAAAACCGCGCGAAAATATTTGTGTTTCATAAGAGCCTTCAGCGCGAACATCACAAGCAGAATTATCACAAACGCGGGCAGTATCACCGCGAGAGTTGCAAGCACCGCTCCCAAAATCCCCGCTTGGTCGTAGCCGATAAACGTCGCGAGATTTACCATGATAGACCCCGGAGTGCTTTCGCTTACGGCAATCATCACCGTCAGTTCCTCGTCGGTAAGCCAGCCGTATTCGGTAACAATGTCGCGGATAAGCGGCACCGCGCCGTAACCCCCTCCGAATGCGAAAAGTCCCACCCGCAAAAATCCGAGAAACAGCTCAAGATAAATCACTTGCCCTCACCGCCCCTCTTTTTCGTGAGCAGAAAGGCAAGCAGCCCCACCGCGCCCGCCGCGAGCATAAGCGCGATTGATGAGAAATTCAGCGCGAAAAAGTCGATAACCAGCATTATTACAGACGCTCCGCCGAAAATTCCCCAAAAAAGCGGGCTTTTATCCGCTTTCGCGATCATTTTCGCCGCCGCTCCGATAATAAGCACTCCGACGGCGCATTTTATCCCCTTAAAGGCGTTTGCGATAAGCTTTATTTCGAGGAAGTTGTCCAAAAACATCGCGATAATAAATATCGAGATAAACGACGGCAGCACAACGCCCAAGGTTGCCGCGCACGCTCCCAAAAATCCCGCCTGCTTAAAGCCCACAAAGGTCGAGCAGTTTATCGCGATAGGTCCGGGCGTGGACTCCGCGATTACGGTAACGTTCATCATTTCCTCGTGGGTTATCCATTTTTTCTTTTCAACGCAGTTGTCCTCGATAATCGAGATCATCGCATAACCGCCGCCGATAGTGAAAAAGCCGATTTTCATAAACGTCAGGAAAAGCTCCGCGAGCATTTTCGTCTTTTTCGGCTTACCTAACTTGTTATTTTTGTCAGTTGAACCCAAAGCTAACATCTCCCGTTATGCTAAACCGCTTTTCGGCAAAACCCGGCAATAACTCACAAGCCTTTTGTCCCTCCCGAAAAACCCGTTTTCAAGGCTCTTGTATCCCCGCGGGGAACTGTCCGAGCCGTAATTGTTGTACACGCGGAAAACGCCGTTTTTGTATGCCGAGGGTATTCCCGCGCATGTTGCTCATAAGCTTTTTCAGCATTTCACCCGCTTTTCGGGGAAACTAGGCAATAACTCACAAGCCTTTTGTCCCTCCCGAAAAACCCGTTTTCAAGGCTCTTGTATTCCCGCGGGGAACTGTCCGAGCCGTAGTTGTTGTACACAAGGAAAACGCCGTTTTTGTATGCCGCGGCAACAAAATGCGCTCCCTTTTTGTGGGCATAGCAGATAATAAGCGCGGCGCAGCTTTTGCAAAGCTCGTCAAGCGGGGGATTTTTCCGCGTAAGGAACGCCCGTGGCGTCAGTTTTCCGAAAGCGGGAATTCCGACCGCCTTAAAAAACCTCGGCAGGGCAGGCGGAAAAGTTCCCAGCGCGCCGAAAAGAATAGAACCGCCGCGCTTTTCAAGGTATAGGATAATATCCTTCGGGTGCAAAAATTCCCCGCACAGCAGCAGCGCATTGTACACCGCAATCCACCCGCAGCCGTTCTCGCCGCCCTTAAACCGCCCGAAAAGGGTCTGGCGAGCGGCGGGGTGAACGCTCTGCCCGTTGATAAACCCCGAAAATTCCTGTTTTTGGTTGTGCAGGTAGTTTTTGTTCGGGCGAATTTCAGATTTAAAAAGCATTTTCCCCTCCGAGCGATTATTCTTTCCGCTTTTTATTATACAGCTAAATGCAAAAATTGTCAACCCGCTTGACAAAATCTGTTTGTTGTGCTATAATAGAGGTTAGAAGTAAGAAATAAGAGGTAAGAGATAAGGAGGGTCTTGTTATGCCGATAAATCCTATAACCAACGCTTCGCCGATAAACGGCGGGGGAAAAACAGGCGCGGTTTCCGAGACCGATCTCAGAGGTACTATCGAGCGTCTTACGAAAGAACGCAACAAGTACGAAAAGGAGCAGGAGCGTTCGGGCGACGCGCTGAATAATAAAAAAATCAAGGATCTTGAAAACAGGATTGACAATCTCCAAAAACGTCTTGATAAGATAAAGCAGGAGGACGACGGCGAGTGCGAGACCTGCAAAAACCGCCGTTATCAGGACGAGTCGGACGATCCCGGCGTGTCGTTCAAGAGCGCGTCGAAAATCGCTCCCGGCGCTGTCGAGGCGGCGGTGCGCGGTCACGAGCAGGAGCATGTTACGCGCAATCAGGCGAAAGCAGACCGCGAGGGCAGGGAGATAGTTTATCAAAGCGTTGTGATAAAGCACGCGATTTGTCCCGAGTGCGGAAAGACGTATGTGTCCGGCGGTGAGACCACCACGGTCACGCGTTCAAAGCCTGTTGAGGAGCGTTTTGACGTGGGGTTAGAGGACGACGACAAGGGCAAGCTGCTCAATATCGTCGCATAATTCAATATATACAAGCCGAGGGAATCCTCGGCTTTTTTTGTCGGAAGTCTATTGACAATATATTTCGATTATGATATAATAAAGATATATGTAATTGCCTTACAGAGATTAGTGTGCGGTAATTCGGCACATAGCGTTGGGAAAAGGCGGCATTGCCGCCGCTGTTATAATTAAATCGGGGTGAGGACAAAGGTGAACAGGTCGGGAAAGGTGCTTAAAATGCTGTGCATTTTTTTGCCTGCTTTTATTTTGATAGGCTTTTCGATATTGCTTATCAATAATTATTTTGCCAACACTCTGGAGCATGTTGAAACTCTCTCAAACGGCAAGCGCGAGGGGGATAAATACATTTTTGACGATATAACGGTTGAAGTTTCCACGCGCGGCGGCGATTCGGGCTCGTGGGAAACCGATGAAATGTGGGACGACGGGTATAACATTAAGTATTTTGATCAGTCGGTGGGGACTATTTACGAGATTAAAGTTATCAATAACACGCAAAACACCATAAACGACTGGACGGCGAAGATATTTATTCCAGAGGACATGTGCGTTGACAATTCCTGGAACGGCGATTTCGAGTATCATCAGGGCGTTCTTTCGGGTGACGAGAAGGTTCAGACCATGGATCTTGCGGATTATTCAAAATACGATATTACGCTCGATTACTTTATCGGTCCTTCGGGTCCCATGATTTGGCTTTATAAAGGGGATTATTTCATTTATTATCCCGACGAGGCTGCGGGGGATGTGCCGCTTACGGCGAAACCCGACGACCCCGAAAAGGACAGTTCTGCGACAATAGGCTTTATTATGTACATAGAAAATCAGAAAAAAGGCTATGTCGCGGACTTTTCGTCGGGCGAAATTCATTACCATATGCAGGTAAAGCTTGTAAAAAATCCGCTTTTCTGGGTAATGTCGGGCGTTGTGGTTATCTGGATAAGCTGCGTTTTGGCAATGGTTATTTTAAAGCTCAATTTAAGGCGTCTTCTGGAACTTCAGAAACGCGATGAGAAGATAATCGAGCAGACCATGCAGACGATAGTAAACTTTATCGAGGCAAAAGACCCCAGCACTATGGGACATTCGGTTCGCGTGGCGCAGTATTCTCGGCTTTTGGCGGAGAGCATGGGCTTTTCGGAGGACGAGTGCAAGAGGGTGTACTATATTGCTTTAATGCACGACTGCGGTAAAATTTACATTCCCGACAACATTCTCTCAAAACCCGCCCGCCTTACGGACGAGGAATATGAAACCATGAAAAAACACACCGTCTACGGCGCGGAGATACTTCGCGATTTCACGTCGATTGACGATATTGGGCTTGGAGCTCTGTCGCACCACGAGCGTTGGGACGGGAAAGGCTATCCGAACGGCATTTCGGGCGAGAATATTCCGCTTATCGCGAGGATAATCTGCGTGTCCGACGCGTTTGACGCTATGAACAGCCGCCGCTGCTACAGGAGCAGTCTGTCGTCGGATGTTATTTTAAACGAGCTTGAAAACAATAAAGGAAAGCAGTTCGATCCGGAGATAGTCGATCATTTGCTGAAACTTATTGAATACGGCGCGGTGACGCTGACGAATAAAAAGACCGCGGAGAATAATAATTAAGGCGGCAGCCTTGAGATAACAGAAAAAACAACGGACAGGGAGAAAAATTATGCCAAAAAGAACAGACATCCGCAAAATTATGATAATCGGTTCGGGACCTATTATCATCGGTCAGGCGTGCGAGTTCGACTATTCGGGAACGCAGGCGTGCAAGGCACTCAAAAAGCTCGGTTACGAGATAGTTCTCGTAAACTCCAATCCCGCGACGATTATGACCGATCCCGATGTCGCGGATATCACCTATATCGAGCCGCTGAATGTTAACCGTCTCACGCAGATAATCGAGAAGGAGCGTCCCGACGCACTTTTGCCGAATTTGGGCGGACAGTCGGGGCTAAATCTCTGTTCGGAGCTTTCCGAGGCGGGAGTTCTCGAAAAATACGGTGTGCAGGTTATAGGCGTTCAGGTTGACGCTATCGAGCGCGGCGAGGACAGAATTGAGTTCAAGCATACAATGGAGAAACTCGGCATTGAAATGCCGCGCAGCGAAGTGGCATATTCGGTGGACGAGGCGTTATCTATCGCCGACAAGCTCGGCTATCCCGTGGTGCTGCGTCCCGCGTATACAATGGGCGGCGCAGGCGGCGGCTTAGTTTACAATGTAGACGAGTTGAAGGTGGTCTGCGCGAGGGGTTTGCAGGCTTCTCTGGTAGGGCAGGTTCTGGTTGAGGAGTCTATCGCCGGCTGGGAGGAGCTTGAGCTTGAAGTTGTCCGCGACGCAGACGATAACGTAATCACAGTCTGCTTTATCGAGAACATCGACCCCATAGGCGTTCACACGGGCGACAGTTTCTGTTCCGCGCCGATGCTGACTATTTCCGAGGACGTTCAGAAAAAGCTGCAGGAGTATTCCTACCGCATTGTAAAGGCAATCGAGGTCATTGGCGGGTGCAATTGCCAGTTCGCTCACGACCCCGTAAGCGGGAGAATTGTCGTTATCGAGATAAATCCGCGCACGTCGCGTTCGTCCGCGCTTGCGTCTAAGGCAACGGGTTTCCCGATTGCTTTAGTGTCGGCAATGCTGGCTTGCGGGCTCACGCTTTCGGAAATTCCCTGCGGAAAATACGGTACTCTCGATAAATACGTTCCCGACGGGGATTATGTTGTTATAAAATTCGCGCGTTGGGCATTCGAGAAGTTCAGGGGTGCGGAGGACAAGCTTGGCACGCAGATGAAAGCCGTCGGCGAGGTAATGTCCATCGGCAAGACCTATAAAGAGGCGTTCCAGAAAGCCATTCGTTCGCTTGAAACGGGGCGTTACGGATTGGGGTACGCCAAAAATTTCCACGAGAAGTCAAAAGAAGAGCTGCTCGGTATGCTGACTTATCCGTCGTCGGAGCGGCAGTTTATTATTTACGAGGCGCTTAGAAAAGGCGCGTCGGTCGAGGAAATTTACAACCTCACGAAGATAAAGCATTGGTTCTTGGAGCAGATGAAAGAGCTTATCGCCGAGGAAGAATCTCTCGCGGCGAAGAAAGATGTTCCCGATAAGGAAACGCTTTTGCAGGCGAAACGCGACGGTTTTTCAGACAGGTATCTTGCGAAAATTATCGGCGTTTCGGAGCAGAGCATTCGCGAAAAGCGTTATGAATACGGCATCCGCGAGGCTTGGGAGGGCGTTCACGTAAGCGGCACGAAGGACGCGGCGTATTACTATTCAACCTACAATCTTACCGAGGATAAAAGCCCCGTTAATACCGACAAACCGAAGATAATGATCCTCGGCGGCGGTCCGAACAGAATAGGGCAGGGCATCGAGTTCGATTATTGCTGCGTTCACGCGGCTCTGGCGTTGAAATCGCTCGGATTCGAGTCGATAATCGTCAACTGCAACCCCGAAACCGTCTCCACCGACTATGACACCTCGGATAAACTTTATTTCGAGCCGCTGACGCTTGAAGACGTGCTTTCTATCTACGAGAAAGAAAAGCCAGTCGGCGTTATCGCGCAGTTTGGTGGTCAGACTCCGCTGAATTTGGCGGCTGAGCTTAAAAAGAACGGCGTTAATATCCTCGGTACGACCCCCGAAACGATTGATCTCGCAGAGGACAGAGATCATTTCCGCGCTATGATGGATAAACTCGGAATTCCCATGCCCGAAAGCGGAATGGCTGTGACGGTTGACGACGCTCTGCAAATCGCGAATAAGATAGGATATCCCGTTATGGTAAGACCGTCTTATGTTCTCGGCGGGCGCGGAATGGAAGTCGTTCATGATGATGAGATGATGAGAGTTTATATGAGCGCGGCAGTCGGAGTTACTCCCGACCGACCGATACTTATAGACAGGTTCTTAAATCACGCGACAGAGTGCGAGGCGGACGCTATTTCGGACGGGGAGTATTGTTTCGTTCCCGCAGTTATGGAGCATATTGAGCTTGCGGGCGTTCACAGCGGGGATTCCGCGTGCATTCTCCCGTCGAAAAATCTCTCCGAAAAGCATATTGCGACAATCAAGGAATACACCCGCAAAATCGCAGTTGAAATGGGCGTTGTGGGGCTGATGAATATGCAGTACGCTATCGAGGGAGATACGGTGTATGTTCTTGAGGCAAATCCGAGGGCGTCGCGTACCGTGCCGCTGGTGTCGAAAGTTTGCAGCATAAATATGGTGAGAATTGCGACGGAAATTATGACTTCTCCCATAACGGGGAGAAAATCACCCGTGGCGGAACTTCGCGACCGCAAAATTCCGCATTACGGCGTGAAAGAGGCAGTTTTCCCGTTCAATATGTTCCGCGAGGTAGACCCTGTTTTGGGTCCCGAAATGCGCTCTACGGGCGAGGTTCTCGGCATTTCTCCGAGCTTCGGCGAGGCGTATTATAAAGCCGAGGAGGCTACCCAGACAAGATTACCGTCCGAGGGCACGGTGCTGCTTTCGGTGTGCGACCGCGACAAGCCCGAACTTATTGAGATAGCAAGGGCGTTTGAAAAGCTCGGTTTCAATATTCTTTCGACAGGTAAGAGTTATGAAATGATTACCGAGGCGGGAATTTCGGCGCGAAAGGTTCTGAAACTCTACGAGGGCAGACCGAATATCACGGATAAAATCGCTAACGGCGAAATTCAGCTTATTATAAACACTCCCGCGGGCAAGACCAGCGCAAACGACGACAGCTACATCAGAAAAGCGGCGATAAAGCACAGAATTCCCTATATTACGACAATGGCGGCGGCAAAGGCAAGCGCGGAGGGGATTGCGGCTGTGAAGAACAATACGCATCTCGGCGTAAAGTCGCTCCAGGAGTTCCATGCGGAGATTAAGTAAATAGTCAAGCGGCGGCGGTGAATTCACCACCATTTCAGCCTGTATAAAAGTCAAGTCTCAGGCTGTAGAGAAAGCCCCAGATGCAAG
>CANQNY010000092.1 GCA_947625335.1 uncultured Clostridia bacterium
GAAGAAGAACTGCGGACGATAGTTGGAAACGAACGGAGTGTGACGACCGCCCTCTTCCTTCTTAAGAACGTAAACCTGACCGCTGAACTTGGTGTGCGGGTGAATAGAACCGGGCTTGCAGAGAACCTGTCCGCGCTCGATATCCTCACGAGCGATACCGCGGAGCAGAGCGCCGATGTTGTAGCCTGCAACAGCCTTATCAAGGCTCTTGTGGAACATCTCAAGACCGGTGATAACAGTAGACTTCGGCTCTTCAACAAGACCCGTAATCTCAACGGTATCGCCGACAACAGCCGCACCTCTCTCAACACGGCCCGTTGCAACAGTACCACGGCCCGAAATGGTCATAGTGTCCTCAACAGGCATAAGGAAAGGCTTGTCATCATCACGGGCAGGAGTCGGAATAGCTTCGTCTACAACGTCCATAAGCTGCTTAATGCAAGCGTATTCGGGAGCGTTGGGATCGTTGGAAGTGCTGTCAAGAGCCTTCTTGGCAGAACCGCAAACGAACTGAACATTCTCAAAGCCGTTGCCCGCAAGAATGTCCTTAAGGTCCTCGGTAACCAGCTCCAGCATGCCGTCGTTATCCTTGTACTCGCCGGTAGCCTCGTCGTACTCAACGCCGTCAACGTCATCGCACTTGTTTACGAAAACAACGATCGAAGGAACGCCTACCTGACGTGCAAGCAGAATGTGCTCCTTAGTCTGAGCCATCGCGCCGTCGGTACCTGCAACAACGAGGATCGCGCCGTCCATCTGAGCCGCGCCGGTGATCATATTCTTGATATAGTCAGCGTGTCCGGGGCAGTCAACGTGAGCATAGTGACGCTTGTCGGTCTTGTACTCAACGTGAGCGGTATTGATTGTGATACCGCGCTCTCTCTCCTCGGGAGCCTTGTCGATCATATCATATGCCTCGAACTGAGCCTGACCCTTAAGAGCAAGGTACTTTGTGATAGCCGCGGTAAGAGTGGTCTTGCCGTGGTCAACGTGTCCGATAGTACCGATGTTTACGTGGGGTAAGCTGGAATCGTATTTTTCCTTTGCCATTGGTATTTCCTCCTTTAAATAGCGGAACGCTTTCACGCCCGAAAGCGCGCCGAATGTTACAATATTATTTTACCAGTTTTTTCTGAAAAAATCAAGAGGTTTTCTCAATTTTATTCAGTTTTGCGGCAATTATTCGCTTTGCTTGCGCTTAGACATAATGCCGTCTGCGATAGACTTCGGAACCTCGATATAGGAATGCGGCTCCATAACGTACTGACCGCGTCCCTGAGTCTTGGAACGAAGATCGTTTGAATAGCCGAACATCTCCGACAGCGGAACGAGAGCCGTAATAGACTCGGTGCCGTTTCTGGACTCCTGCCCTTGGATTTGTCCGCGGCGGGAAGTAAGGTCGCCTATAACCGTTCCGGTGTAATCCGTCGGGCACACTACAACGACTTTCATAATCGGCTCAAGAATAATGGAATTTGCCTTTCTCAGCGCCTCTTTGATAGCCATTGAACCCGCGATCTTAAACGCCATTTCCGACGAGTCAACCTCGTGGTAAGAACCGTCGTACAGCTCTACTTTAAGGTCTACAACGGGATATCCCGCGAGAACGCCCGCGTTAAGCGCGCCCTGAATACCCGCGTCAACAGCGGGGATAAACTCCTTGGGGATAGCGCCGCCGACAACGTTGTTTATAAACTCGTAGCCCTTGCCGCTCTCGTTCGGTTCAACGCGGATCTTAACGTGACCGTACTGACCCGAACCGCCCGACTGACGCTTGTACTTCATATCAACGTCCGCATTGCCCGTAATGGTTTCCTTGTAGGCAACCTGCGGCGCGCCGACGTTCGCCTCTACCTTGAACTCGCGCAGCAGTCTGTCAACGATAATTTCAAGGTGCAACTCGCCCATACCCGCGATAATTGTCTGACCTGTCTCGGCGTTGGTAAACGTCTTGAACGTGGGGTCAGACAATTATCGCGGGAAATTGTCTGACCTGTCTCGGCGTTGGTAAACGTCTTGAACGTGGGGTCTTCCTCCGCGAGTTTCGCGAGAGCGATAGCCATTTTCTCCTGACCCGCCTTGGTCTTCGGCTCGATAGCAAGATCGATAACAGGCTCCGGGAACTCCATAGACTCAAGTATAATCGGGTGCTGTTCATCGCACAGCGTATCGCCCGTCGTCGTGTACTTAGTACCGACAACCGCCGCAATATCTCCGCACGGGCAAGCGTCTATATCCTGTCTGTGGTTGGAGTGCATCTGGAGAATTCGTCCCATACGCTCGTTCTTATCCTTGGTGGAATTGAGAACGGTCGTACCTGCGTCAACATAGCCCGAATAAACTCTGAAAAAGCAGAGCTTTCCGACAAACGGGTCGGTAGCTATCTTGAACGCCAGAGCCGAGAACGGCTGATCGTCACCCGCGTGACGCTCTTCCTCCTCGCCCGTTTCGGGGTTTACGCCCTTAATGGACGGAATATCCAGCGGCGACGGCATATAGTCTACAATAGCGTCAAGCAGCTTCTGAACGCCCTTGTTTCTGTAAGAAGTGCCGCAGGTCACGGGAACGAACTTGTTGTCGATAGTACCCTTTCTGATAGCCGCCTTGATCTCATCAATCGTGAAATCCGCGCCGTCGTTTTCGAGGTATCTCTCCATAAGATCGTCGTCAAGCTCCGCCACAGCCTCCAGCAGAGCCGCGTGATACTCCTCAGCCTTTTCCTTCATATCCGCGGGAATTTCCTCGACGCGCATATCTTTGCCGAGGTCGTCGTAATAAACGTCCGCTTTCATCTCGATAAGGTCGATAATGCCCTTGAAATCCGCCTCAGCGCCGATAGGCAGCTGAATAGGAACAGCGTTGCACTTTAACCTGTCTTTCATCATATCTACAACATTGTAGAAGTTTGCGCCCATAATGTCCATCTTATTAACATAAGCCATTCTGGGAACATGGTAGTTATCCGCCTGACGCCATACTGTCTCGGACTGCGGCTCAACGCCGCCTTTCGCGCAGAATACAGTAACAGAGCCGTCAAGCACTCTCAGAGAACGCTGAACCTCGACTGTAAAGTCAACGTGTCCGGGAGTATCGATAATATTGATACGGTGGTCTTTCCAGAACGCGGTAGTAGCGGCGGAGGTGATGGTAATACCTCTCTCCTTCTCCTGATCCATCCAGTCCATCGTGGACGCGCCGTCGTGCGTTTCACCGATCTTGTGATTTATACCGGTGTAAAACAGAATACGCTCCGTGGTGGTGGTTTTTCCCGCGTCTATATGAGCCATTATACCAATATTACGGGTCATTTCAAGAGTTACGTCTCTTTTCATAAAGCCCTCCGTAATATGCTCCGATTACCACTTGAAATGCGCGAAAGCCTTGTTGGCTTCTGCCATTTTGTGTGTATCGTCACGCTTTTTGCATGCTCCGCCCTGATTGTTCAGAGCGTCGCAAATTTCGTTTGCGAGTCTTTCTTTCATGGTTTTCTCACTGCGCTGACGGCTGTAGTTGGTAATCCAACGCAAGCCGAGAGTGCGGCGTCTTTCGGGGCGAACCTCCATAGGAACCTGGTAGGTCGCGCCGCCGACGCGTCTTGCCTTAACTTCGAGCTGGGGCATAATGTTCTCCATTGCCTCCTCGAAAGCCTCCAGAGCGTCCTTGCCGGTCTTCTCGGCAACTATCTCGAACGCGCCGTAAACAATTTTCTGGGCTACGCCCTTCTTCCCGTCGAGCATGATGTTGTTGATGAGTCTAGTCACCAGCTCCGAACCGTAAAGCGGATCGGGCAGCACCTCACGCTTGGGGACATTGCCTCTTCTTGGCATTTTACTTCCCTCCTTCATAAAAATGAAAATCACAGGTACTCGAAAGCCGTTAAACTCCCGCAACTGCCGAATAACAAGGCAAAGTTTTATACAAAAATAATGCCTGTCTGACAGCCTTTAGTGGGGTAAAGTTACGCTTTCTTTCCCGCCTTCGGACGCTTAGCTCCGTACTTCGAGCGTCCCTGCATTCTCTTGTCAACGCCCTGCGCGTCAAGAGTTCCTCTGACGATATGATAACGAACGCCGGGGAGATCCTTTACACGTCCGCCTCTTATCAGCACAACAGAGTGTTCCTGCAGTTTGTGTCCGATACCGGGAATATACGCCGTAACCTCGTAGCCGTTAGAGATCTTCACTCTGGCAACCTTTCTCATAGCCGAGTTAGGCTTTTTAGGAGTCTGAGTTCTGACAGCGGTGCAAACTCCGCGCTTCTGGGGAGAATGCTGGTCGATCTGCTCTTTTTTCAGGGTATTCATACCCTTCTGAAGAGCGGGGGCTTTGGATTTCTTTGTGGAAACCGCGCGACCCTTGCGGACAAGCTGATTAAACGTAGGCACTATTTTCACCTCCAAAAAATAATTGATGTTTACAGTATTCCCCAAAATCAAGAAAATACCGAAACATACTGTTAAATTATACAATAAACAACGGCGTTTGTCAAGGGGTTTTTACCCAACTTTGTAACAAACGCCGCCATTTGCCGAATGTTTTTACCTTTTTTTGTGCATTTTACCGAATATTACACACCCCGAACAGCTTAACCCTCCGCGTTTTCGGAGACGGTGGAAACGCCCTCGGTCTGTGCCTGCTCCGCTGCGGGAACTTCAGCGGGTGTTTCAGCGGGAACTTCGCCCGAAACGCTCTCGCCCTCTGCGGCGCGCAGTCCCGTACCCGCGGGAATAAGCATACCGATGATGATGTTCTCCTTAAGTCCCGTAAGCGGGTCTTCCTTGCCGCGGATAGCCGCCTCGGTCAGCACTCTCGTGGTCTCCTGGAACGACGCCGCCGACATAAAGCTGTCGGTCGCAAGCGACGCCTTTGTGATACCGAGCAGCACCGGCTCGCAGGTCGGCAGCGTAATATCCTCGCCGCTTTCTGCGCGTGCTTTCAGCTCGTCGCATACGTCCGCAAACTCGTTTTTGCCGACAATCGCCCCCGCCAGCAGCGTGCTCGAACCCGGCTCTATAACCTTTACTTTCCGCATCATCTGGCGGACGATTACCTCTATATGCTTGTCGTTGATGTCAACGCCCTGCAAACGGTAAACCTTCTGAACCTCGCTGATGATGTAGTTCTGAACCTCTTTTTCGCCCTTGACAGCCAAAACGTCGGGAGGATTTATCGAACCCTCTGTCAGCGGGTCTCCCGCCGCCACAACGTCCCCGTCCTGGACCTTGGGACGATAGCCGAACGGAACGGGATAAGCCTCCTCGGTGCCGTCCTCGGCGGTGATAATGGCGTGTCTGGTCTTCTTAATTTCCTCAAACCGCACAGTACCCGCCACGCGCGTGATAATAGCCGCGTTTTTCGGGTGACGGCTCTCGAACAGCTCCTCAACTCGCGGCAGACCCTGCGTGATGTCCTCCGCGTTCGCGATACCGCCCGTGTGGAAGTTACGCATTGTAAGCTGCGTACCCGGCTCGCCTATAGACTGCGCCGCGATAACGCCGACAGCCTCGCCTTTTCTGATAAGCTGACCGTTAGCAAGCGACGCGCCGTAGCACTTCGCGCAAACGCCGTTTTTCAGCTCGCATTGCAGCACCGAGCGCACTTTCACGCGCTCCGCGCCCGATTTCACGATTTTTTCCGCGTCCTCGTCCGTCAGCAGCTTATCGCAGGAAATCGTAAACGACCCGTCGGGAGCTGTGAAATCCTCCGTCAAAAAACGCCCCGTAAGACGCTCGTGCAGCTTTTCAACAAGCTCGTTGCCCTCGCGGATTTCGTACACCTCGATGCCGTTTTTCGTGCCGCAGTCGTCGCCGCGGATAATAACTTCCTGCGAAACGTCTACAAGACGTCTTGTAAGATAACCCGAGTCCGCGGTACGCAGCGCGGTATCCGCAAGACCTTTACGCGCGCCGCGGGAGGAGATGAAGTATTCGAGGACGTTCAGTCCCTCGCGGTAATTCGCCTTGATAGGCATTTCAATCGTTGCACCCGAAGTGTTCGCGATAAGTCCGCGCATACCCGCAAGCTGTCTTATCTGAGCGGTAGAACCACGCGCTCCGGAATCCGCCATCATAAAGATGTTGTTATACTTGTCAAGGTTTGCGGTAAGAGCCGCCGAAACCGAGTCTGTAGCGTCGTTCCAGATTTTGATAAACTTCTCCTTGCGCTCGGAATTTGACATAAATCCGCGCTGATACTGCTTGTTAATCTTTGCGATAGACGCGTCCGCCTCGGCGAGAATTTCCGCTTTCTGGGGCGGAATTTCTGCGTCGCACACCGCGACTGTTATACCCGAACGCGTCGAGTATTTATACCCCATTGCCTTGATTTTATCAAGAACCTGCGCGGTGGTCTCCTGACCGTGTATTTTAAGGCAGCGGTCGATAATCTGCCCCAGCTCTTTTTTGGTGACCTTAAACCCGATTTCATAATCCAGCATATGGTCGGGGTCGGTTCTGTCGACATAACCCAGATCCTGCGGAATATGCTCGTTGAAGATAATTCTTCCTGCCGTCGCGGGAACAATACGCGTTACAATTTTCTCGCCGACTTCCTTCGACACTCTGACCTTAATTAAAGCGTGAATGGAGATAACCCCGTCCTGATACGCCATAATAGCCTCGTTTGCGTCGCGGAAAACCTTTCCCTCGCCCTTTTCGCCCTGCTTGTCGATGGTGAGGTAATACGAACCCAGAACCATGTCCTGCGTCGGCACGGTAACAGGCTTTCCGTCGGAGGGTTTGAGCAAATTCTTCACCGACAGCATAAGATTTCTAGCCTCGTCCTGAGCCTCGTTTGAAAGCGGCAGATGCACCGCCATCTGGTCGCCGTCGAAGTCCGCGTTGAACGCCGTACAGCAAAGCGGGTGGAGCTTTATCGCCCTGCCCTCGACAAGTACGGGCGAAAACGCCTGAATACCCAGTCTGTGGAGCGTCGGAGCGCGGTTTAACAGCACGGGGTGGTCTTTAATCACGTTTTCAAGCGAATCCCACACGCGGTCGTCCGCGCGTTCTACGAGTTTCTTTGCCTGTCTTATATTCGCGGAAACGCCGTTTTCCACCAAATCGTTCAAAACGAACGGCTTGAACAGCTCCAAAGCCATTTCTTTGGGCAGACCGCACTGATCCATACGAAGTTCCGGACCTACGACGATAACCGAACGTCCCGAATAGTCGACGCGCTTACCAAGCAAATTCTGACGGAAACGTCCCTGCTTACCCTTAAGCATATCCGACAGCGACTTCAGCGGGCGGTTGTTAGAACCGGTATACGCCCTGCCGTGTCTGCCGTTATCGATAAGAGCGTCCACAGCCTCCTGCAGCATACGCTTTTCGTTTCGCACGATAAGGTCGGGAGCTTTTTTCTCAAGCAGATCGTACAGGCGGTTGTTTCTCATAACCACCTTGCGGTAAAGCTCGTTGAGGTCGGACGTAGCATAACGCCCGCCGTCAAGCTGCACCATAGGTCTTATGTCGGGCGGAATTACGGGAATTACGTCCAGAATCATCCACTCGGGGCGGTTGCCGCTGGATCTGAACGCCTCTATAACGTCCAGGCGGCGCAAAAGTTTCACCTGCTTTTGACCCACCGCGGTAACTTCCAGTTCCGCTTTCAGCTCGTCAACCAACGCGTCGAGATCTATCTCCGCGAGCAGCTCTTTAATAGCCTCCGCGCCCATACCCGCGCGGAAACCGCCGCTGTCCTCGGAGTTTGCGAATTTCGACATATACTGGCTGTATTCTTCTTCGGAAAGCAGCTGTTTTTTCACAAGATCTGTCTTTCCGGGGTCGATAACGATATATTTCGTGAAATACAGCACTTCCTCCAGCTTTTTCGGAGTAAGATCAAGCACCTGACCAATTCTCGACGGAGTGCCCTTGTAGTACCAGATATGCGACACGGGGGTCGCGAGCTTGATGTGACCCATACGCTCGCGGCGAACCTTGCTGCGCGTTACTTCAACGCCGCATTTTTCGCAGATTTTGCCCTTAAAGCGAATTCTCTTGTACTTTCCGCAGTTGCACTCCCAGTCCTTCTGCGGACCGAAAATCCTCTCGCAGAACAGACCGAATTTTTCGGGTTTCTGGCTGCGGTAATTTATAGTTTCGGGTCTTTGGACCTCGCCGTGAGACCATTGGAGGATCTGCTCGGGAGAGGCAAGTCCGATTTTCATGGAATTGAAAACGCTAAACGCCATTAGTTTTACCTCGTTTCTTTCAATTCATCATTGTTAGCTGTTATTCGTCCTCGTCGCTGTCGGAAAAATCGTCGTCGACTTCTTCTTCGTCGGCAAGAATATCCTCGTCGTCAAGACCGTCGTCAAAGTCTTCGTCTTCGTCGCCCAACAAATCGTCGTCATCGTCGTCAATTACAACGCCCGCGGCGTCTGCGGCGTCGGTCACTTCGTAACCCGCCGTGGAGAAATCCGCGTCCGCCGACTTGAAGTCGGACTCAAAGCTTGCCGAACCGTAAGCGCGAGTATCGTCCTCGTCCGACTCGTCCTTAAGGTCGATTTCCTCGCCCTTTTCGTCGAGAATTCTGATGTCCAGACCCAGACCCTGAAGTTCGCTTACCATAACCTTAAACGACTCCGGAACGCCGGGTTTCGGAACGGGTTCGCCCTTAACGATAGCCTCGTAGGTTTTCTGACGCCCGATAAGGTCGTCGGATTTTACGGTCAGTATTTCCTGCAGCGTGTAAGCCGCGCCGTATGCCTCCAGCGCCCAGACTTCCATTTCACCGAATCTCTGACCGCCGAAC
>CANQNY010000093.1 GCA_947625335.1 uncultured Clostridia bacterium
TTGTTGTACGCGTTCAACGCGTTCATGTTGTGTTGTACTAATGTCAGCTCTGAAAATAGTACATAATTTTCAACAAATTTTGAGCTGCAAGTTGAAAAAAATTGTGCAAGCACACAAGATTTCACAAAAATGTTGACAAATTTTGTCAAATGAGCGATAATAAAGTTAGTAATTGACTTGTCAATTACAATAAAAAAATAGGGGGTCTGATTTATGATAATCAGAAAAATCGAGCCGACGATTTCGGCAAAACGCAAACGCGCCGCGGCTTATGCGCGCGTTTCAATGGACAGCGAGAGCATGACAAATTCTCTCGAGGCGCAGAAAGACCACTTCCAAAAGCTTATTGAAAGCAATCCCGAATGGGAATTCGCGGGTATCTACGCGGACGAGGGCATTTCGGGAACGCGCGTTGCCAACCGAAAAGAGTTTATGCGAATGATTGAGGACTGCGACGCGGGGAAAATCGACATTATACTCACAAAATCGATTTCGCGGTTTGCGAGGAACACCATTTCACTTCTCGAAACGGTAAGGCACTTGAAAGAAATCGGCGTTGAGGTGCGGTTTGAGCGGGAGAATTTAAGCACGACAGACGCGTCAAGCGAACTTATGATGACAATTCTCACGTCGTTCGCGCAGGAGGAAAGCAGAAGTATTTCGGAGAATGTCAAGTGGGGAATTCGCAGGGGCTTCGAAGAGGGGCATATGAACGCGTTTACGCTTTACGGTTACAGAGCCGACAACGGCACGCTTAAAGTTGTTCCCGAGGAAGCGGCTGTGGTAAAGCTTATTTTCGAGAACTTCTTAAACGGCTGTACAGCTGCGAAAACCGAAAAGCAGCTTGCTCTTATGGGAGTTACGTCTTATCGGGGAAAGCACTTTTCAAAGGACGCGATACGAAAGGTTCTGCGGCAGGAGAAATACACGGGCTGCGCGACGCTCCAGAAGTATTATATAGAGAACCACATTACTCACAAAAAGCGCCGCAACCGCGGGGAGTTGCCGCAGTATTATGTTGAGCGTTCGCACGAGGCAATTATAGACAAAGAGGTTTTCGACGAGGTGCAAAGAGAGATAAAACGCCGGCGGGAACTCGGAATATTCGCGTCGGGTGCGGTGGCGACAAATTGTTTTACAAGCAAGATACGCTGTGAGAAATGCGGGAAAAACTACAGGCGTTATAAAAAGGTATATAAAAACGGAACGGAGCTTGTGCGTTGGCGATGCTCCGTTAAAAAAACGCTTGGCGAGGATTTCTGCGACAGCGAAGACATTTTGGAAGAAGAACTAAAATACGCTTGCACTCTCGTACTCGGGAGCGCAGCGTTTGACGAAACGGAATTTCGCGAAAACGTAACGAACATTTCGGTAACAAAGCAAGGCACTCTCCTTTTTACGCTATCCGATACAAGTCGGTGTGTTGTTGAATGGAGGTGATTTTTTTATGGAAAAAAGGGTTGAAAAGGCGGAAAAAGTCGAAAAAGTGGTTACAATGATCCCCGCGAAACAGAAAAAACTGCCTGCGGCGATACCCGTTGTAAAACGAAAACGCGTGGCGGGTTACGCGAGGGTTTCCACCGAATTTGAGGAACAGCAGTCGAGTTATGCTGCGCAGGTAGATTATTACACGAGATACATCGCCGAGCGCGCCGACTGGGAGCTTGCGGGGATATACACGGACGAGGGGATAACCGCCACGAATACCAAACTTCGCGAGGGTTTCAACAAGATGATAAAGGACGCCTTGGACGGCAGAATTGACCTTATCGTTACAAAATCCGTCAGCCGTTTCGCAAGGAATACGGTGGACTGCCTTTCGACTATCCGTATGCTTAAGGACAAGGGCATCGAGGTCTATTTTGAGAAAGAGAACATTCACACGCTTGACAGCAAGGGAGAACTTCTTATTACGATAATGTCCAGCCTTGCACAGGAGGAAAGCAGGAGCATTTCGGAGAACGTCACCTGGGGGTTCAGAAAGCGTTTTGCGGACGGGAAATTTTCCATAGCGTACAGCAGATTTCTGGGTTATGACAAAGGCAGCGATAGGGTTTTGCAGATAAATCCCGAGGAGGCGAAAACCGTTCGGCTTATTTATGAGCTTTATCTTAAAGGCTATTCGGATTATTTTATAGCGGGTTATCTCACGCAGCAAAATATTCCGACGCCTTATAATAAAGAAAAATGGTGCGTATCAACCGTCCGAAGTATACTGCTGAACGAAAAGTACAAGGGCGACGCGCTTTTGCAAAAAAGCGTAACGATCGACTTTCTTACCAAAAAGAAAAAGAAAAACGAGGGCGAGGCTCCGCAGTATTATGTCAAGGGAAGTCACGAGGCAATAATTCCCCCAGCGGTTTTCGATGAAGTTCAAACAGAACGCGCTAGGCGGGCGGAGCTTTTAAAGACCTCAAAACTTCGGCGGTACAGCGGCATAAGCATTTTCTCCTCGAAAATATTGTGCGGAGACTGCAAAAGCTTTTACGGACCAAAAACATGGCACGCGGGGACGCGCTATGAAAAGGTCGTGTTTCAATGCAACTGCAAGTATAAAAACGGCACGGTTTGCAAATCACCCAATCTTACCGAAATTGACATCAAGAATTTGTTTGTAAGCGCAATGAACCTTTCCGAATGGGACAGTAAGCTCTGGTGCGGGAGCGTCGAAAACGCCACCGCGTACAGAGGCGGGAAAGTGGTTTTTCTGCTTAAAGACGGAAAGCATGTAAAAGCATTTCTTGATTAAACGGGTGTTTGCACCGTGCTTTATTATTTTTTATAAAACGAATCCCCCGCTCACATGAACGGGGGATTTTTTCGGAAAACCCTTGACAAATCCGAAAATATATTGTATAATATATATGTGACAAACAAAGAACCCCAACAGTTCTGTCAGATCACAAAGACATCCCCCGGGTAGTTGCGTACCCGGGGGATTTTTTGGGTATGTGCTGCGCCGGATTATTTGTTTCTGTTAATCAGCTTGAAAATCAGTTCAACGAACCAACTCGCTAAAGCAGAAACTAAAAACCCCAACAGTATCTCCATCAGACCACCTCCTCTCGAAAAATCTCGGAGGTAATCCGGCAATTTCATTATACCATATTTTGTACTAATTGTCAATTTTCGACACAAAAATCCCCCGCTCACATGAACGGGGGATTTTTTCTTAAAACTCTTCTCTTACGAGATATTTCGGGCGGTTTTTGACTTCGAGATAGATTTTCGAGAAGTACATTCCGACAATCCCGAGACAGCACATCTGCACGCCCGCCGCAAACGCTACAACACAACAGATTACCTGCACCGCAACTTCATTCCCGCCAATGCCGAGGACAATGCTTATCACCAGCAAAACCACCGCCGCTATGAGAAACATTATCCCTAAAAACAGCGGTATCAAAAGCGGCGCTGTCGAAAAAGCCATTATCCCCTCAAGCGAGTACAAAAACAGTTTCCAGAACGACCATTTCGTCTCTCCCGCGGCGCGCTCGATATTCTCGTATTCCAACCAGCGAGTCTTAAAACCGACCCAGCCGAAAATTCCCTTTGAAAAGCGGTTGTACTCTTTTATTGCAAGCACGGCGTCCACGACTTTTCTCGTCATCATACGAAAATCGCGCGCCCCGTCCACAATATCCGTTGTGGAAATTTTCCGCATAAGCGCGTAAAATCTCCTTGCAAACCACGACCGCACGGGCGGTTCGCCTTTTCGGTCAACTCTCCGCGTTGCAGCAACGTCATATCCGTTTTGAATATAAGAATACATTTCGGGCAGCAGCGCCGGCGGGTCTTGCAAATCAGCGTCCATAAGCGTCACAAGCTCTCCGGAGGCTCTTTCAAGCCCCGCGAAAATAGCCGCCTCTTTGCCGAAATTTCTCGAAAAAGAGATAAGATGCACGCGTTTGTCTTTCTCGCGCAGAGCCTTTACCTTTTCAACGGTTTTGTCCCGCGAGCCGTCGTCTACAAAGATGAATTCGGGTTCAATGCTGTTTTTTTGAAAAAATTCCTCCTGCTTTTCGACCTCGTTGTAAAACAGCGAAACCGTTTCTTCTTCGTTATAGCAGGGAACGATTATACTAAGGATCATTTTAAACAATACTCCCAAAACGGTAAAACAAGATTATTCTTCTGCGTTTTTTGCAGCTGCAACGGCTTTTTCTCTTGCTTTTTCCTCTTCCGTTTGAGCGGCGCAGTCGAGATTTTCCGCGGCTAGAACTTTCATATCAAACGGGGAAAAAGCTCTCGAATATTGGGTAAGCGGGTTCATTACCGAAGGCTTTCCCATGACCGACAAAAAGAACCTCACGGTGTTTACCTTAAGCACGTCAAACGAGTTTTTCTCCTTTGTCACAATAGCCGAAATGTGTTTCGGCGACGTGAAAAACGGAACTATCGTGCGCCCGTCTTTTTGTATCATAAGAATATTTATCATCTTATCGCCGAGGGCGTTTGTCTGCTCGGAGAAATTGCCGATTATAAACACTTCTGCCGCCATAAGTTCGGGCAAAAGGTCTCTCCACTTTATCTTGGTCTCGTCCTTGTTTGCCTCAAGGATTTTCTCCTCCAGCTCCTTGTTGAAATCCTTGAATTCCTCAAGAAGGTTGTTTTCTTCTGCCATAATGCCTGCCTTTCCCTGAATTATCTTGCTTTTTCAGCATTTTCTTTAACTATTTTCGCAATAACGTCCTCTAAAGCCGACGCACCGAGATCGCCGTCTTTTCTCGAACGCAGAGAAATGGTGTTGTCCTCGACTTCCTTATCGCCCACGATAAAGAAATACGGTATTTTTTCAAGCTGCGCCTGACGGATTTTATAGCCGATTTTCTCGTTTCTGTTGTCCACGGTAACGCGCAAGCCCAGTTTTGTCATTCTGTCGGCAATATTCTCGCCGTATTCTTTCGCGCGGTCGGTAACGGGGAGAATTCTCACCTGTTCGGGGCTCATCCACAGCGGCAGCGCGCCCGCGTATTTCTCGATAAGGTACGCCAGCGTTCTCTCGTAGCAGCCGAGCGACGTGCGGTGAATGATATACGGGTGTTTTTTCACGCCGTCTACATCGACGTATTCCATACCGAATTTCTCCGCAAGCATTTGGTCGATTTGGATAGTCACGATGGTGTCCTCTTTGCCGAAAACGTTGTGGTATTGTATATCGAGTTTCGGACCGTAGAACGCCGCCTCGTCAATGCCTACGGTGTACTGAACGTTAAGGTCGTTCAAAATCTTCTCCATAACGCCCTGAGCCTCGTTCCATTGCTCCGCCGTACCGATGTATTTTTCGGTGTTGTTGGGATCCCATTGTGAAAATCTGAACGTGCAGTCCTCCAACATTCCGACTGTTTCAAGGCAGTATTTCGCAAGCTCCAGACAACCCTTGAATTCCTCCTCAAGCTGCTCCGGACGGAGAATAAGGTGTCCCTCCGAGATGGTGAACTGCCGTACGCGGATAAGCCCGTGCATTTCGCCGCTGTCCTCGTTTCTGAACAGCGTGGAAGTCTCTCCCAAACGCATCGGCAGGTCGCGATAACTCCTCTGCCTGTTGAGGAACACTTGATACTGGAACGGGCAAGTCATGGGTCGCAGCGCGAAACATTCTTTTGTTTCGTCGTTCGGGTCGCCCAGAACGAACATTCCGTCAAGATAGTGATCCCAATGTCCCGATATTTTGTACAACTCGCGCTTTGCCATATACGGCGTTTTGGTGCGGACATACCCGCGCGAATCCTCCAGATCCTCCACCCAGCGCGAAAGTATCTGAATGACTTTTGCGCCTTTCGGCAGAAGTATCGGCAGACCCTGCCCGATATAGTCCACGGTTGTGAAATATTCAAGTTCGCGCCCAAGTTTGTTGTGGTCGCGCTTTTTAGCCTCTTCAAGGCGTTCGAGATGCTCGTTCAGCGCGTCCTTTGACGGAAACGCCGTGCCGTAGATACGCGTAAGCATCTTGTTTTTCTCGCTGCCCCGCCAGTAAGCTCCCGTAACGGAGGTAAGTTTGAACGCCTTGACGGAGGAAGTTGACAAAAGGTGCGGACCGGCGCACAGGTCGGTAAAATCGCCCTGCCTGTAGAACGAGATAGGCTCGCCCTTGTCGGCGTGTTCGCGGCAAAGCTCGACTTTATACGGCTCGCCTTGATCTTCAAGATACTTTATCGCCTCGTCGGGGGACATCTCGAACTGTTCGAGCTTTATCGCCTCCTTGACGATTTTTTTCATTTCAGCCTCTATTTTAGCAAGAGTTTCGGTAGTAAACGGTTCTTCCGTGTCGAAATCGTAGTAAAATCCGTTGTCGATAGCAGGACCTATCGCAAGCTTAGTATTCGGGAAAAGTCGTTTTACCGCCTGCGCTAAGATGTGCGACGCGGTGTGGTTGAAGGCGCGGCGCCCCTGTTCGTCCTCGAATGTCAGAAGGTTTACGGTGCAGTCGCCGTTGATTTTTGTCCGCATATCGCAGATTTTGCCGTTTATTTCCGCGGCGCAGACGGTTTTTGCCTCTCCAAGCTCCCGCGCGATGTCAAATACCGACAAACCCGCCTCAAACTCTCTTGTTTCCCCGTTTTTCAATGTGATTTTCATAAGTTCAAAGTTCCTTTCCGATAGGCTGTACGAATGCCTGCTCGTTGTTTTTGACAGCTTTTGCTATCAACTTATTCTATTTTACTACTATTGCCCGAAAAAGTCAAGCAAATTTCGGTAATTAAGAGTATTATTGCGCAAATTTTGCCAAAAAAATACTTGACAATTGGGAAAAAACGGTGTAAAATAGAAAGTGGATAAATCTGCGCGGGAGTATTTTGTGCATTAGGGGACAGCGGAAATTCCTCCGTTCCCCCTTATCGGGAGTGTGCAGGTATAAAGCGCGGTTTTCCGACGCGCCTCGGGATACGGTTTGGGCGGCCTGCGGGTCTTTCGCGGGACAAGCACGGGTCGTTTTCGGCGAGGGTTTTAAAAAGTCCGCGCGTGCGGACGCTATTCCCGCGGGCTGCGGGAAATAACGCGGAAAATTGGTTCCGAGCGTGACGCGGGGCGGTAAACCGAGCGGTTTTTCGTTCAGGCTCACTGCCGCGGTCGGGTGAACTTGCTGATTTTAGTGCGTTTTTAATTCGGACGTTCATATTAAAAGGGTTGAATCACGAAAGCCTTCGGGTAATCGCGATTCAACTCTTTTTTGCACAATTTTTCAAAAATTGCCGAAAAACGCAAAAAAACGCCCGAGGGTGTGCCTCGAGCGGTTTTATGTATGCTTTTTCCTTGTTATTCAGCCTTGGGCGCGCCAACCGGGCAGGTGTCTGCACAAGCGCCGCAGTCAACACAAGCAGATGCGTCGATAACATACTTGCCGTCGCCCTCGGAAATAGCGGAAACGGGGCAGCCGTCAGCGCATGCGCCGCAAGCGATACATTCGTCGGAAATCTGATATGCCATAATAAAAGTACCTCCTGTTTTGTTTTACACTTAGCATTTTAAGTGTTATATCTATTGTAACATATTTTAGGAAAAATGCAAGAGCGTTTTTCATAGAAAATTTGAGGTTATTTTTGTGCAATTTGCCCATGAATACATCTCCCGGCACAAATTCCCCGCGTTTATTTCAAAGCCGCGGGCAAGGGACGCAAATCGGCACTTGAAATTTTCGGGCAAATGTTGTATAATAAAAGAGTGAGTATACCATTTTTACCATTTTTCATAAGGAGCGTGCCTTATATGAAATTGATTTTCGCTATCATAAACAACGACGACAGCCATTCCGTGCAGTCGGCTCTTACTAAAAACGGCTTTCAGGCGACAAAACTCGCGTCGTCGGGCGGTTTTTTGCTTTCGGGAAATACTACGTTTATGATCTGCTCGGAAGATGAAAACGTTGATGCTATCCTTGAGACCATTAAAGAACATTCTCACAAACGCCGCCAGTTTGTGCCGAACGCCGCGTCTTACGGCACGGGTACTTACACCGATTTCCCCGTAGAGGTCATGGTCGGCGGCGCGACGGTTTTTGTTACCAATATCGAGAGATTTGAGAAAGTATGAAACTCTACGGCAAAGACAGCTTAAAGCGTCGTCTGGATAATATTGCCAAAAAAGGCAGACTTCCCCACGCGGTTATGTTTTCGGGAACTCCGGGCTGCGGCAGGAAGATAATGGCGCGTTATACGGCGCAGCTTTTTTTGTGTGAGAATGTTGGAGATAACGGTCCTTGCGGGGAATGCGTGACTTGCCGAAATATCGAGCATGACAATCACCCCGACGTTATTTTTGTAAAGCGCGAATGCGGCGGAAAATACGCAATGGAGCCCTTAAGGGCTGCGCTGCGCAGCACGGTGATAAAGCCGATAAGCGGGAGCGTCAAGGTCTACATTTTTGAGGACTGCGACAATATGGAAGCGCTTCACTTAAACACCCTGCTGAAGGTGATTGAAGAGCCGCCCGAGCATTTGCGGTTTATTTTCACCTGCGAGAACACAAGCGTTATCCCCGAAACGGTGATGTCCCGCGTTACGGCGTTTGAGGTAGGCGCGACGTCCGAGGAGGACTGCAGGCGGTTTCTTTGCGATAACGGCATAGAGCCGCGGCGTGCGGAGGAACTTTCGGCGGCGTTTTCGGGGAATATTGAAAAATGCCTTAAGGCTGCCGAACAGGATACTGACGACGATAAAAAAACCGACGAACTCGCGCTTTTGAAAACCGCTCAAACGG
>CANQNY010000094.1 GCA_947625335.1 uncultured Clostridia bacterium
CACGTTGTTTATCTTGTGCGAGCCGGTGTGGTTCAGATCCTCGCGCTTGAAGTAGATTTTCGCACCGCCGAGGTCCTTTGTCATCTTCTCCGCATAGTATAACAGCGACGGTCTGCCCGCATATTCGCGGTTAAGCCTGTCAAGCTCCGCGATAAAATCGGGGTCGTTTTTGTAGTGTTCATAAGCCTCTTCCAGCTTATGGATCTCGTTCATCAGCGTTTCGGGGATATACTGCCCGCCGAAGTCGCCGTATCGTCCTGTAGACATAAAATCTCCCTTTCTTTAAGTGAAGTTTATTAAACCCGCGGTTTCCCGCGGAGTGTTTTGCACAGCCAAATTGCGGGTTATCGGCTTTGAGTTTTTGGCGGCCGTTAATTGCAATGCCGCCAAAGTTGCCAAAGAGGAAACCAAGTTGCACCCACCGCCTAAATTGCCCGACCTCAAACCTCCGTCACCCGCGGATATTCCGCACCTCGCGCACCGCTTTGAGGATTTTTTCGCGGTCTTTGAGCTTGTCGGTCTCGATGCCGCTTGAAATATCCACGGCATACGGCTTGAACCGCCGCGCCGCAGCCGCGATATTCTCCGGAGTAAGCCCTCCCGCGAGGAAAAACGGCGTTTTTATCGCAGACGGCTCTATCAGCGCGTGGTCGAACTGCACGCCGCTGCCTGTGCCGCTGTCCAGCAGCAGAAAATCCGCGCCCAAGCCGTCCGCTTTTTCGATGTCCTCCGCGCAGGTGACTTTCACGGCTTTTATTATCGGCACTCCCGTAAGCTCCCGCAGCCGCGCGATATAATCGGCGTTTTCGTCCCCGTGACATTGCAGAATATCCGCCGCGCCGCACCTTGCAAATTCCGCAAATTCGTCAATATCCGCATTGACCGACACCGCGACCGATTTTATCTTCGGGGAAAGCCGCATTTTCAGCCGCAGAGCCGTTTCTTTGTCGATATTTCGGTGACTTTTCGGGAACATCACGATAAATCCTGCGAAATCGGGCATAGCCTCGTTTACATAATCAACGTCGCATTCCCGAAACAGCCCGCAAAGCTTTATTTTAACGTTCATCGGTTGCTCCTCATCATCCTCATCATCGTCCCAGTCGCTGATATCCACATCAAGGTCTTGAAAGGTCTGATCCGGGCGTAAACCGAAAAACTTTTTCATCGCCAGGATATTCTCTTCAGGCGAACCGTCAAGAACCATTATTTCTTCATCATAGTCGTCCATAACAAACTCTCCTCAACCCGCGCATTTTTCCGGCGCTCAGAAACCCCTCAGCTCGCGAAGTTTCGCGGTTTTGTCCTGCGAGCGCATAAGCGTTTCGCCGATAAGCGCGGCGCGCGCTCCCATTTTTCGGATATTTTCAATATCCTCGGCGGTTTTCACGCCGCTTTCGGATACGAAAATTCTGTCGTCGGGAACGAGATTTCTAAGACGCGCGGAGTTGTTCGTGTCGACGGAAAATGTCTTCAGATCACGGTTATTAACGCCGATAATTTTAGCTCCGAGTTTAACCGCAAGCTCGGTTTCGCGCTCGTCGTGAGCCTCCACCAGAGCCGACAATCCGAGCGACTTTGCAAGCTGCATATATTCCCGAAGTTCGCTCTCCGACAAAATCGAGCAGATAAGCAGCACCGCCGCCGCGCCGAGAATTTTCGCCTCGTAGATCATATATTCGGAAATCGTGAAATCCTTGCGCAGAACGGGGATCTTCACCGCGTGCGCTATCTCGCGCAGATAGTTGTCGCTGCCCTTGAACCAAAACGGCTCGGTAAGGCAGGAAATCGCCGCCGCGCCCGCTTTTTCGTAGTCCCGCGCGATGTCAAGATACGGAAAATCCTCCGCGATAACGCCCTTTGACGGCGACGCTTTTTTCACCTCGCAGATAAACGCCACGTCGTCGGTCAAAAGCGCCTTTTCAAACGGAAAACCCGTGTCCCGCGGCAGCTTTTCGGCTTTTTCGCGGACCTCCGACAGAGGTATTTCCCGCTCTTTTTCGGCAATCCTCACGCGGGTCTTTGCCGCAATTTCGTCAAGTATCATATTCGCCTCAGTTCAGCGTATTAGACAGCGAAACGTACTTTTCAAGCGTTTTCAGAGCCGCGCCGCTGTCAATCATCTCCGCCGCGAGTTTAACGCCGTCCGCGATAGTTATACCCTTGTAAATATGCAGCGCCGCCCCCGCGTTAAGCAAAACCGCGTCGCGTCCCGCGCCCTTTTCGCCGCCGAGGATTTTTTTGGCGATTTCGGCGTTCAGCTTGGGTTCGCCGCCCTTAAGGTCGGCAAGAGAGTGCCGCGTAAGCCCGAACTGTTCGGGGGTAATCTCATATTCGGTGTATTTATCGCCCTCGAATTCAACCACCGAAGTCGGCGCGCCAACGGAGATTTCGTCAAGCTTATCCTGCCCGTAAACCGCCATTCCGCGCTTTACGCCGAGTTTTGTGAGAGCCTCGGACATGGGTCTGAGCAGCTCCGGCTTGTAGACTCCGAGGAGCTGGACATTCGCGTGAGCGGGGTTTGTAAGCGGACCTAAGATGTTGAACACGGTGGGAATTGCGATTTCCTTGCGGACGGGTCCGACATACTTCATAGCGGAGTGGTATTTCTGCGCGAACATAAAGCACATTCCCACCTCGTCAAGCAGTTTCGCGCAGCCCTCGGGCGACACGGAAATATTTATTCCGAGCGCCTCCAGACAGTCCGCCGCGCCGCATTTCGACGACGCCGCGCGGTTTCCGTGCTTTGCAACCTTCGCGCCTGCTGCCGCGCAAACCAGCCCCGACATGGTCGACACGTTTATCGACTGCGCTCCGTCGCCGCCCGTGCCGACGATTTCGAGAACCTCGCCGTCATAGTTCACTCTCGTTGCACAATCGCGCATTACATACGCGCTCGCGGAGATCTCGTCGGTCGTTTCGCCCTTGATATGCAGCGCGGTAAGCAGAGCCGACGTCTGCGCGGGGGTGGTTTCGCCCGTCATAATTTCGCGCATTACGCCCTCCATTTCGGAGTATCCGAGATCCTCTCCGTTCGATACCTTTGCAATTGCCTCTTTTATCATAAAAATACCTCCTGAAAAATGTATAAAATTAGCCTTAAAATTTGCCTCAAAAAGCAGGTGTTTTTTAATCTCCGTTTTTTCGTTAATTTCGAGCTAACCTGTCATTGCGAACTTTTCGCACGGTTAAGCCAAAATCATTGCAAAAAACAGCACTTTTCAAGGCACAAATTACTGTTGATAATTATCAACTAAAAACCGCCATCAAATTCACCCGATTTTGAGAAAATTTTCGACTATGCTTTTTCCGTGCTTTGTGAGTATGCTTTCGGGGTGAAATTGCAGCCCGAAAACGGGCAGCGTTTTATGCTCCACAGCCATAATTTCTCCGTCGTCCGTGCGGGAGATGATTTTCAGGCACTCGGGGAAATTCTCCTCCGACGCTGCAAGTGAGTGGTATCTCGCGACGTCCGCGCGTTCGGGCAATCCCTCAAACAGCTTAGACTGCGTATCGAGCGTTACCGTTGATTTTTTCCCGTGCATAAGCCGCTTTGCGTAGGTGATTTTCGCCCCGAACGCCTCGCAAATCGCCTGATGTCCGAGGCATACCCCCAAAAGCGGGATTTTTCCCGCCGCGAGAATAAGCTCCTCGCATACCCCCGCGTCGGACGGTCTGCCGGGTCCGGGGCTTACGATGATATGCGACGGCGAAAGAGCTAGAATTTCGCTTACCGAAAGCTCGTCGTTGCGGATAACCCGAATGTCGGGGTTTATCGCGCCGATTAACTGGTAAAGATTGTAAGAAAAACTGTCATAATTGTCAACCAGAAGTATCATAAATCTTCCTCCTGCGAAATATCCAAGGCGTTCATGACCGCCTTTGCCTTGTTTATGCACTCGTTGAACTCGTTTTCGGGGACGCTGTCGGCTACTATCCCCGCGCCCGAGCGCACAAATACCCGTCCGTTCTTCTTGAAACAAAGCCTTATTGCGATGCAGGTGTCGAGATTTCCGCGGAAATCGATATACCCCACCGCGCCGCCGTAAATGCCGCGCTTGTTGTTTTCAAGCTCGTTTATTATCTCGCAGGCGCGGATTTTCGGCGCGCCCGAGAGCGTTCCCGCAGGCAGCACCGCGTCTACCGCGTCAAGCGCGTGCATATCCTTTCTTATCTTGCCGCGGACGGTCGAGCCTATGTGCATAACGTGCGAAAATCTGAGAATTTCCATATATTTCTCAACTTCCACGCTGCCGAATTCCGAGATTTTTCCGAGATCGTTGCGCCCGAGGTCAACCAGCATATTGTGTTCGGACAACTCTTTTTCGTCCGAGAGCAGCTCTTTTTCTAGGCGTTTGTCGTCTTCGTCGTCCTTGCCGCGCGGACGCGTTCCCGCAAGCGGGAATGTGTGAAGAATGCCGTTTTCGAGCTTTACAAGCGTTTCCGGAGAAGACCCCGCCGCCTCCATATCGTCGCTTGAAAAGTAGAACATATACGGCGAGGGGTTGGTAGAGCGCAAAACGCGGTAGGTGTCAAGCAGACTGCCCTCAAAATCCGCGTCAAGGCGGTTTGACAGCACAACCTGGAAAATATCCCCCTCAAAAATATAGCGTTTGGCTTTTTCTACCATTTCGCAATACTGCTCCTTGCTGAACAGAGAGCGGATTTCGCTTTTGAGTTTCGGCTTTTCGATCTTTGCGGGCGTACCCTCGCGGATAAGCCTTGCCATTTCGTCAATATCGCGTTCGGCGCGCCTGTAATTTTCTTCGAGGTTATCGGTCAGAACGTTCGCAATGAGAATTATCTTCTGTCGAATGTTGTCGAACGCAATGACCTTGTCAAACAGCATAAGATCGACGTCCTTAAAGTGTTCCTCGTCGTTCGCGTCAAGTTTAAGGCAGGGCTCGCTGTACTTGATGTAATCGTAGCCGAAATACCCCACAAGCCCGCCCGTAAAGCTTGGAAAACCGTCGGGCTTGGGAGAGGTAAATTTTCCCATAAGCTCCCGGATATGGTCGGCGGGGTGAGCGGTCTCGAAGGTTTCGGACGTGCCCTCGCGGATATTTTTCACGGTCAGTTTGCCGTTCAGGCAGGACAGTTCGAGTTTCGGCTCGTAACCCAAAAACGTATACCGCCCCCATTTTTCCTGATTTTCAGCCGATTCGAGAATAAAGCAGTGACGGCTGACGCTTTTTAAGATCTTCAGTACCTCGATGGGCGTTTTGATGTCGGAGAGAATTTCCCGTTTGACGGGGATAACGGAATATCCCGACATCGTTTTTGCCTGTTCAAGAGTGGGACTTATCGCTGACATAAACATTCTCCTTTTCACAATAATCGTTGGTATTGGTAATAGTTTGCACAAAAAAACCGCCCTCAAAGACAGGAAAAACCTGCCATAAGGACGGAGAAAACTTCCGCGTTGCCACCTTACTTCGCGGGAAACCCGCGCTCTCAACGGATACAGACATATCCTCGCGATTAACGCTCGCAAACGTCGCGGAATACTCGAAAAACAAACCGTTTTCCTTTGACCGCGCCCTCGGCAGTCCATTTAATGCCCCGCTTTCTGCGGCATTCTCAGCGTCGTCCGCTCTCTGTGAGCGCGCAGGCATTTTTATTTCTGCGTCATAGGTTTATCGGGCAGAGCCTTGCACCCTTGCAAGACCCGTTATTCATTTGTCAACTGTTATTTTAGCACAACAATTTCCGTTTGTCAAGGGCTTTTTGGAAAATAATTCCGAGAATTGTAACCGATTTCAAGCTGTTTATAAATTTTTTAGAAATTTTCGTGGAAATTTTGTTGAAATTGCACACACCCGCCCCGAAAATCCCGCTTTTACCCGCCGTAAAAGGAAATTTAAAATTTTTTTGCCGAAAATATGCCCTCGGTTTTGCCAAATTATTACTGTTTGAGCAATTTTATTCAAAAAAATGACTTGAAATCTTCGGAGATTTGTAGTATAATAGAGTGTGGAAAACTAGGGTTTGGGTGTATTGCGCCCAAAATTAAGGCTTTTGTCCGAACTGCCCCTACGGGTCGGACTGTACAAAACGCGAGGTGAACTTATGGCACTCTTTGATACCACCGCTTTCAGAATACTCGAACAGGGTATCTCCGTTATGTGGCAGAAACAGCAGATTATCGCTCAGAATATCTCGAACGAGGACACTCCCGAATACAACTGTAAATATCTGGATTTTTACGGAATTCTGAAGGATAAACTTCGGGGGAACGGCTCGATAAAGAAAGAGCTGAATTTGGCGCAGCGCGTTCGCATTGACCGTGTGACGCTCGATCAAGAGGACAGAAACAATGTCGACCACGACACGCAAATGGCGGAGTACAACAAGACCGCTTATCAGATAGACGCGCTGATAAATCAGATGAACGGGAATTTCACGCGCATCAGAAGTGCGATAGTTACTAAGTAAGCAAAAGGGAGGTAAATAATGGCATTTTTAAGTTCCCTTAATATCCCGCTTTCGGGAATGACCGCAGAACGGTTCAGACTTGATATTATCGCCCAGAACGTTACCAATGCAGATACCTATGCCACCAATCCCGAGGACGCATATAAAAGGCAGATGGTTATTTTCGGCGAGGACAAGGCGTTTAAGAAGATACTGCTCCGCAGAATGAGCGAGGGCACGTTTATTCCGAACCTTTTTAATTACATACAGCTTAAGGGCGTGCAGGCTATGCAGGTGGTGGAAGATCCCACGCCTCCCGAGCCGGTGTACAGCCCCGATAATCCGCTTGCCGACGAGTTCGGGTACGTTTACGAGGCGAATGTGAATGTCGCGGTGGAGGAAATCGACGCGGAAGAGGCAACTAATATGTACGAGGCGAACCGCTCGGTGTTCCAGGCTATGCAGGGGATTATTCAGTCGGCTTTGAATATCGGAAAAGGCTGATTTTAGTTTGATTTGATTAGTTGTGAAAGGAAGATTTAAATGGCTGACAATATTATGATACCGCTCCAGTCGAGTGACACGCTGACAAGACTTGACAGAATGGCGAGAATGGAGCGCATGGATAAAATGCTCCCCATGGGGGCGGAAGTTGTTCCGCTGAGCGACGATATTAAACAACCGTCGTTCCTCGATATTTTCAGGGGTATGGTGGACAACGTTATCGAGACCAACGAGCAGGTTGACCGCGACGCTATCGATCTTATGCTCGGAAACATCGACGACCTCGCGACTGTTCAGGCGAATATCGAAAAGGCAAATACCGCGGTTGATGTTCTGGTTACCGTGAAGAACGAGGTTTTGAGCGCATACAACTCGATTATAAATATGCAGATTTGACGTTCTCGGAGGCACTTCTTAAATGAACGAAAGAGTAAAAAAGGTCACTACCGTTATAAAAGATAAGTGGACGGGATTTTCCAAGGCGGTGAAAATCGTCATTATCGCGATTCCGATCGCTATTATCGCGGTTATCGTGCTGTTGGCGATTCTGCTTAATCATAAAAACGACGCGGTGCTGTTTTCGGGGCTTACCACCGAGGAGGCGGGCGAGATTTCCGCGGCTATCGCAGAGCTTGGCGTGACGGATGTGAAGTTAAACGGCGGGGAGATTATCGTTCCCGAAGATCAGGCGGATTACCTCAGAATGCAGCTGTCAATTCAGGGTTTCCCGAAAACCTCCACGAATTACGATATCTGGAACGACGGGGTGGATTTGTGGTCCACCGATTCGGATAAGGCTGAAGTCGCAAGACAACAGCGCGAGGCGAGGATTGAGGCTACTTTGCGGCAGCTTACGGCTGTACAGCAGGCAACCGCGAACCTCAGTATCCCTAAGACGCGCGATTACGCGATAACTACTGAAAACGAAGTTCCCACTTGCTCGGTTGTGCTGAAACTTGCGGGCGACGAGGAGCTCACCAACGGCGAGGTAAGGGCTATTTTCTCGATAGTTTCCAAGAGCGTTGACGGGCTTACAAACGATAATATAAGCATTTCCGATACATACGGCAGAGAGTACGAGTGGATTTCCAAAGAAGAAGAGGCTGCCGAGGGCGTTGACCAGTCGGGCGTGCCGATTGCAAGAAAGCGTTTCACGTTCCAGCGCGAGATGGAAAACGCTATTCTGTCAAATCTTGACTCGTTTATGACGAAAATTTACGGCAAAAACGGCTATGCGGTGAATGTTGCGTCACACTTGAACTACGATAAAAAGAAAACCACCTCTACGGAGTATTTCCCGTCCCCCGATGGCGATAATTCGGGCGTTCTCGAGCAGGAGCGGCATTACGACTCGAATGCTGTGCTTGACGCTTACGGAAATGTTGTGGGAACGACGCCGAATGCCGATAATTCCCCCGATTACCCGTCGATTGAGGGCTTAGACGACGGCGAGGCTTATTATTATAAGTATGATGAGTTACAGTATGATGTAACGAACATCATTACCGAGATTGAAAAAGACGGCTACAGCATCGACACGCTGTCGGTGGGTGTTTGCGTAAACACAAACGAGCTTACCGAGACCGACCGCGAGCGTATCGCCGCAATGGTCGCGAGCGCAGTAGGCACGTCAGCGGCGAATGTTTCGGTATGGAATACGGCGTT
>CANQNY010000095.1 GCA_947625335.1 uncultured Clostridia bacterium
CCGTACAGCCAGGTAAGGATCGAGGCTATCAACGCGTAATGCTGCGCTGTATATTCCGGGTCGGGGAGCTTGGGGGCATGAAGTCGTTTTCGGGCTTTGAGATAAGCGGTCACGCGGGTTACGGCACGGCGAAGAACGAGCGCGAGGGGAACGACATCGTCTGCGCGGCGGTGAGTTCCTGCACGATGCTTGTGTGCAATGCGATAACCGAGAATTTCGGCGCGAAAGCCGAGGTTACGGTTGAGGAAAACCGCATAACGCTGTCGCTTAGTGAAACGAATGAAAACGCTCAGAAGTTAATTTCGGCGTTTTACGAGCATCTCGAAACGCTCTCCGAGGATTATGGGAATATCGGTCTTGCGATTATTTAGGAGGTTTATTATGATCAAGATAGGACTTCAGTATTTTGCCCACAAAAAAGGTATGGGCTCTACCAAAAACGGACGCGATTCCGAGTCTAAAAGACTTGGCGTAAAGCGCGCTGACGGTCAGTTTGTGCTTGCGGGGAACATTCTCGTAAGACAGCGCGGCACTCACATTCACCCCGGAAACAACGTCGGCAGAGGTAGTGATGATACTCTGTTCGCGCTGGTTGACGGCAAGGTGAAGTTTGAGCGTGTGGGCAGAGACAGAAAGCAGGTTTCTGTTTACGCTGCCGAGTAATTCGGTCGTTTTATGCAGCTTTAAGCCGGATTTGTCGTCCGGCTTATTTGCTTATTTTACTTGTTTTAACATTTTGATAAGGAGGGCGTTTGAGAGAATGTTTGTCGACAAGGTTGAAATATCCATAAAAGCGGGCAACGGCGGCAACGGCGCGGTGTCGTTCCACAGGGAAAAGTATGTAAACGCGGGCGGACCCGACGGCGGCGACGGCGGCAAGGGCTCGGATATTGTGTTCTTGGCGGACGACAGTCTTTCGACGCTTATTGATTTCCGCTACAAGAAGAAATATTCCGCTCCCGACGGCGAACCCGGCGGCGCGAACCGCTGTTCGGGGAAGTCTATGGAGCCGACGGTAATTCGCGTGCCGCGCGGGACGATTGTTAAAGATTCTCACACGGGGCGAATTCTGGCGGACGTTTCGGACGACGAGCCCGTAGTCGTCGCGCGCGGCGGCAGGGGCGGCTGGGGAAATATGCACTTTGCGACCCCTACGCGTCAGATCCCGCGTTTCGCAAAGCCGGGTATGCCGGGTGAGAAGTTTGATGTTACGCTGGAGCTGAAACTTCTGGCGGACGTGGGGCTGGTGGGTTTCCCGAATGTCGGGAAATCGACGCTGATAAGCGTGGTGTCCGCAGCAAAGCCGAAAATTGCAAACTATCATTTCACAACGCTTACCCCCGTGCTGGGAGTTGTAAAGCGCGGCGAAACTTCGTTCGTTGTAGCCGATATTCCCGGACTTATCGAGGGCGCAAGCGAGGGCGTGGGGCTCGGTCACGATTTTCTTCGCCATGTGGAGCGGTGTCGGCTTATTGTTCACGTTGTGGACGTTTCGGGAATTGAGGGGCGCGACCCCGCAGATGATTTCGAGAAGATAAACGCGGAGCTTGCGAATTTCTCCGAGGAACTCTCCGAACGACCGCAGATTGTTGCCGCAAATAAGTGCGATCTGGCGACGGAGGAGCAAATTTCGGCGTTTGAGAATTTCATCAGAGAAAAGGGCTTGCAGTTTTTCAGGATTTCGGCGGCTACAACCAAAGGCACGGACGCGCTTATGGACGCGGTTTGCGCGAAACTCGCGGAATTGCCTCCCGTAAAGCGTTACGAGGCGCAGCCGCTGACGTTGGAGGAACTTGAAAAATCGGACGAGCAAAAACGCGCGTTTACTGTGACGAAGACGGACGGCGTGTTTATCGTGGACGCGGAGTGGCTCGCGCCGATACTTTCCATGGTGAATATGGAGGATTACGAGAGCCTTCAGTATTTCCAGCGCGTGCTGCGCAAAAGCGGCATAATCGACGAGCTGGAGCGGCAGGGAATCGAGGAGGACGATTTGGTGTCGATTTTCGATTTCGAGTTTAATTATGTAAGATAAAATTTTGTACAACCGAGAGCGGGATAGATAGAAATAATCTTCATCGGGGGTAGAAAAATGAGCTTTTTAAACAGTCTTTTGCGGCAAATGGAGCGTTCCACCGCAGGCAGCGAGGAGACCGCCCGCGCGGTGCTTAAAATGTGCGGAGAAATTCTCCCGAAAAACGCGCTGTTCTTCGGGGACGATGTTTTCACGCCGAAACTGATTTCCGAGGAAACGGGAGCGCGGGTGCTGGCGACGTTTTACGAGGATTTCCGCGCGGAAAAGGCGGAGGCTCTCGGAATGGACGCGCGAGTGGTGGGCGCGTATGAAGTAACGACTACCGAGGGCGGCTGGGAGCTTATCTGGTTTAACGGAAGCTCCGAGCCCGACGGCGTGCCGAGAAGGCTTGAGCAGCTTAAAAACGCGCTTAAAAGCGGCGGTACGGCGGTGTACAGAACTCTTTGCTGGCTTATCGACCCGTCTCCCGACACAAAGGGCTATGTCGAGCGCAGATTTGGGCGTCCCGTGCCGCTGGACAGCGTTTTGGCGGCGGCAAAGGAACAGGGACTTCGCGTTCGGGACTTCTACATTGCGCCGAAATCCGACTGGGTGAACGGATTGTACCGCCCGATGGAGGAGCAGATAAAACGCCTTGAGGGCGAAAAACAGCGCGAAAGCGAGCTTTTGGCGCAGCGGGCGTTCGGCGATACCGAGGCTGAGGCGGGGATAGGCGAGGTCAATAAGGAGACCTATATGTTCGAGCTGCACAGCGAGGAATACAGCTTTGTGTATTATATTCTGGGGTAATTATGACGTTTGAGATACTGGACGAGAAAGAGGCGGCGGCTTACAGCCCGAATGTTCTCGCGTTTTACGGGGACAGCGTGTACGAGGTGATGGTGCGGGATTATATTGTACGCCGTCATCACACCAACGCAGGCAGACTTCACGAGCTTGCTGTGCAGCGCGTCAGGGCAGGTTTTCAGTCAAGGGCGGTGGAGGTTATCGAGCCGCTTTTGACCGAGCGCGAGGCGGATATTCTAAGGCGGGGGAGAAACGCGGGCGGGATTTCCGTGCCTAAGAGCGCGAAACCCGCGGAATACCGCCGCGCGACCGCTTTAGAAACGCTTTTCGGGTATTTGAGCCTTACGGGGCAGGAACATAGACTTTCAGAGCTTTTCGCGGCAATTTGTAAGGCTCTGCCGTGCGACGGAGAAACCACTTAAAAATGAGGTGTTTTCGATTAAAAAGCTGCTGCGGCTATGCGCCGAGTATTCTGTAATCATCGCGGGGGCGGCGGTGTATTCTCTTGGGGTTCACTACTTTATTTCCCCGAACAACATCGCTCCGGGCGGCGTTACGGGAATTGCGATAATTCTCGCGGAATATCTTCCCGTTGGCGTCGGCACGCTTATTCTCGCGCTTAATATCCCGCTTGTCGTGCTGGGGTTTATTTTGCTCAATCGGCAGACCATGATGAAAACTCTCGTTTCCGTGGCGGCGGTAACGGCGTTTACGGATCTGGCGGAGATGTTTATTCCCGTATACAGGGCGGGCGCAGGCGAGGCTATCACGGCGGCTCTGTTCGGGGGCGCGTTTATGGGTGTGGGAATGGGTATAACCTACCGCGCGGAGGGCACTTCGGGGGGTACTGATATTCTCACCAAGATAATTCGGCGGTTTTTCTCGGAGTTTAAACTCGGCGGGATACAGGCGGCGTTGGATATTGCGGTGGTGGCTGCGGGACTGTTGGTGTATAGGGATATAAACGTCGTGCTGTACGCGGCGGTGGCTATTTTCGTGCAGTCCAAGATTATCGACAGCATAGTTTACGGTTCGCAGGAAAGCCGATTTATCCTGATTTTTTCCAAAAAAGCGGAGAGCATTGCCGAGCGTATGATACAAATCGGGAACGGCGTTACGTTTTTGCGGGGCGAGGGAGCGTATTCCCGCGAGGAAATGCGCGTTGTCGCAACGGCTGTTCACAGGAGCGCGTATTCGCGCGTAAAGCGCATTATAAGCGAGATTGATCCCGCCGCGTTTGTTGTTGTGACGACTGCGGGCGAGGTTATGGGAGAGGGTTTTTCAAAGCCGTGATTTTTTGTAAAATATTACAAGTTGTATAACAACGGTAATCATAATAAACAGCTGTAAAGCTGAGACAAAAAGGAGAAACATTATGTCAGGACATTCTAAGTGGAGTACTATCAAGCGCAAAAAGGGTGAAAAGGACGGCGCGCGCGCAAAGGTTTTCACCAAAATAAGCCGCGAAATTCTCGTTTGTATCAAGGAAACGGGTTCGGCTGACCCCAACAACAACTCGCGCCTTGCGACTCTGGTGCAGAAAGCCAAATCCAACAATATCCCGAACGATAACATTGACCGTCTGCTGAAAAAAGCGGCGGGCGGCAGCGAGAAAAACGATTATGAAAACTGCGTTTACGAGGGTTACGGACCGGGCGGAGTGGCGGTTATCGTCGACTGCCTTACCGACAACCGCAACCGCACCGCGGGGGAAATCCGCCACTATTTTGACAAGTTCGGCGGCAATCTCGGAACAGCGGGCTGCGTGAGCTTTATGTTCTCGCTTAAAGGCATTGTTGTGTTGAACAACGAAGACGGCGATATCGACGAGGATAAGGCTATGGAGGACATTCTCGAAAGCGGCGCGGAGGATTTCAGTTTCGAGGACGGCGCGGTGGAGATAACCTGCGACCCGAACGATGTCGGAGCGGTGGCGCAGGAGCTTGAAAAGCGCGGTTACAGCGTTATTTCGGCGCAGGCGGAGCAAGTTCCGAGTACCTACACGGCTCTCACAGATGAAGATCAGATAAAGAAAATGGGTTTGCTGTTGGACGCTATGGACGACAACGACGATGTACAGAATGTATGGCACAACTGGGATTCAGAGGAATAGACTGCTGATAAGCCCTCATCTGCGGCGTCAAAGGCTTGATCGACAGCCAAAAAGGCTAGTCGACAAGCCTTTTCCAGCGTTTTCCGCCGCAGGCGGATAATGCGGCATCTGAAGGCTTTCTCAACAGCCTATTATGCTGTATTAAAACCCCCGTATTTTCCAAATAAAACCCCCGTATGTTTCGGAATACGGGGGATTTTTTATACTCGCTCAATATCCTTAATTTCCGCGCTTACGGAATTTATCCAGTCGGGATAGCCAGACATTTTTATGTTGGTGAGGGTAATTTTTACCTTTACATAGCTGTTTCTCTCGGAAATGTCCGACAAATCGGCGGTAACGGAGGAGACGTTGCCAAGGTCTATTACGGGGTAAACGTTCGACCAAGTGAGGTCGTATTCCGAGCTTACATATCTCTCGCTGAAGAACTCAAAATCGCGGAAAGATAAGCTCATCACGGGGAGAGCGCAGTCCCCGCTCGGTACGAATCTTATATCGCCCGTTTCAATGCCGTAGTCGTCCTCGCCCGCAATCGCAAGGTAGCCATCGAGTTCCAAATCCCCGTCAAATTCAGCCTCGCAGTTGCCGAAAAACACCTCAGGCAGGTATTTCGCCGCCTCGACAGTACCGCCCTCCTCGCCGTTCGGCAAGGAATACACCGAGCTGTCGCCCATATTTCGGAAATTGCTGTTCGCGGATTTTACGGTAAGCCCGTTTATCTTGTCGCCGACATTTATCCGCTTGAAATTCTTGATTTTCTCGTCCGGCACGCCGTTAAACGACATCTCGCTCTCGTTGAAAATATCGGCGTTGTCGCGGTCGGTGTAGCTTTTCCCCGAATAATCCGCAACATACGCAAATCCGTCGCAGCCTACCTCCGCGTATTCCGCGCCGAGGAACTTTTCCATACTGAATTCCGAAACGTCCTCGAAATCCACTTTAAACGAGGTTATATCCCCGCTTTCCACAATATCTCCCGCAAGCCCGACTATGTTTGTAACTTCCTCTTGTTTTACGTCCGTGGAAGTTGAGCTTTCGGAAGAACTTGCCGAACTCTCGGAGCTTTCCGAACTTTCGGTTGAACTCTCCGAAGAGGTTGAACTGCTTGAACTGCTCGAAGAGTTTTCCGAACTCGAAGAACTGTCCGAACTCTCGGTTTCATTGTTGCACCCGCAAAGCGAAATTGTGGATAGCGAGAGAATTCCCGCAAGTGCCAAAATAAGTAATTTTTTCATAACAATCTGCCTTTCCTTCGTTTATAAAATTGTAATGTCGGTTATCGTGCCGTACACGTTTGTAAACCATTCGGGGGTTGATTCAAGCCGCAGATTTTCCACGGTGATTTTCACCTTTATATAGGAGTTGTCGCGCGGAACGCCGCTTAAATCGGCGGGGCAGTCGGAGACGTTTCCAAGGCGCATTTCGGGGTAATCGCTTGTAAAATACTCGTCGTCCCCAAAATAAAACACACTTCCGCGCGGCGTGTAGTATGCGTTGTCGTCAAGGTCAATGTTTACCACGGGAATGTCGGAGTCGCAGTCCGTCGGTACAAACCGTATATCCCCGTCGGAAAATGTGTACACATCGCCCGAAACTATCGCAATATAGCCCGTAAGCTCCGCCTTGCCGTCAAGTTCCATTTCGGTGGACGCAAAATAGCCGCCGCCGTCCTCGTAGAGAGGATATATGGATTTCGCCGATTTTACGGTAAAATCCCCGATAACATCGCCCTTTTTCGCCGACAGAATATCGCGGTATTTTTCAAACGGCACGCCCTCGAAAACGCCCTGTTCGGGGTCGTAAGAGCCGGGGGAGTCAATGGTGTTTTTGAAGACCCCCGTGGGCGGCGCGTAGTACGCAATATCGGTATAGACCATGGAATCGGCAAGCTCTGAAATATCGGTGACCTTTGAGAGGTCGATTTCGGCGTTGTATTTTTCCACGTCAAAAATGTCTTTGAGGCGTATAAGCTCCCCCGTCGGCGTTTTCACGCTTAATTCAAACGGCGTGCTTTCCGCGGTGGAAACCGTGCTTTCCGTGCTTGTTGAGCTTTCTGCTGAACTTGAACTTGCTGAACTGCTTGAAGATGAACTCTCCGAGGAAGAACTTTCCGAACTCTCCGGGTTTTCATTGTTGCACCCGCAAAGCGAAAGAGCGATTATTCCCGCGAGTAATAAAATAAGTGATTTTTTCATAAGCGTATACCTTCTTTTAAGTTGAAAATTACTGCCAATTCTGACCGCTTTTATTGTATCACAAAATCCCGATTTCGTCAATAATTGTTACAAAATTGTAACTTTTTGAGCATTCACATTATTTTGCACAAAAATTCGTCAAATAATTTGTGAAAAAAGTTACTTTACAAATTAGCAAAAATAACTTAAAATATATTTATGGAGAAATTCAAGTCCCCATTGTTGAAAGGATAATTCCCGCATTATGATAAAAAAAGCTGTTACAATGAGCGATATTGCTAAGGCAATGAACGTAAGCACCGTCACCGTGTCGAAGGCTTTGGGCGACCGTGAGGGCGTGTCCGAGAGCCTGCGCGAGCGCATAAAGCAGAAGGCGTCTGAAATGGGCTATAAGCTGCACACCGGCGCGCACAGCGTTAAGGACGGTTTTACATACAACATAGGCATAATTGTTGCAAAGCATTTTATAAGCGAGCCTACGACGTTCTACTGGATTGTGTACAAGCATCTTGTAGAATTGCTCCAGAGGCATAATTATTACGGTATGCTGGAGGTTGTGGAGGACGGCACGAACGGTTCTCCCGAAATTCCGAATTCTATCCGAGATAAAAAGGTCGACGGGGTGATTTTGCTCGGGCAGTTTACCGATGATTATATTGATAAGCTCACTTCGCTGTATATTCCCGCGGTATTTCTGGATTATTACGGAAATCGCGAGGACGCCGATGTCGTTTTGTCCGACAGCTATCACGGCGCGTATCTGATAACTTCTCATCTTATCGCGAACGGTCACAGAAAGCTGGCGTTTGTGGGGAATATAAACAGCACGCCCGCTGTGCGGGACAGATTTATGGGCTTTTGCAAGGCTTTGCTTGAAAATCATATAACATTGCGGCAGGACAGAATAATCAGCGACCGCGACCGCGACGGCGTTATTTTCAAGACGTTCGAGCTGCCCGAGGAGATGCCGACGGCGTTTATGTGCTGCTGCGATGAGGCGGCGTTCAAGCTGGTAAATCAGCTTACGGCGGCGGGGCTGCGCGTGCCCGATGATATTTCGGTAACGGGTTACGACAATCACACCTACGCGACGATGTGCCGACCGAACCTCACGACAATCGACGTAAACAGCCGCTCTATGGCAGCCGAGGCGGTGGAGATAATTCTCCGCAAGGTGCACGACGCGGGTTTCAAGCGCGGAAGAACGCTTGTTGCGGGAAAACTTATCCGCCGCGACAGCGTGAAGGATCTTTTTGCGTAGATTTTGTATAACAAAAAAACGGGCTGCCGCTTTTACAGCGACAGCCTGATTTGTTATCTTTCTGTTTTGCGAAATTACGCCTTCATAGCCTCCTCAACCGCGACAGTATGAACGGTATACAGCGGGTTAATGCCCCGTTTGCGTCTTACCTGTGTATTGTAAGTACGGCTTTGC
>CANQNY010000096.1 GCA_947625335.1 uncultured Clostridia bacterium
TTAGCCGAAAGCCGAACGCAGTCGGTAAGTAGTAAAGGAACGAGCGATAGGCGGCTTGCAATATAATGATACTTCCGTTCAGACGTAACCACTCGTGACGGCGGTTCATAAGAATGAGCCGAGGTGAAAGTCCTATGTGCGGGCGAATGTTCCGTTGGAACACTCTGCGACATTACCCGCTGTTTGCTTTGAGAAGATAACGGAATAAAATAGGTCGAACTGCGAAAAAATCCGTCAGACCTGTTTTATATATGTATACGAAGTTGATATATGTATCAACTTTTGCCAAAACGTAAGAAAGGACGTGAAAATATGAATGAAGATTTGTTTGAAAGTTATCCCCAATGGCTGTTTACAGGGTATAGTGCAAAGTGAACAGCAAATTGTGTTCGCCTACGGCGGATTTTATCTGGTTATCTGTAAGCTTATCAGCAGCCTGCATATTTGTGACAATCTAAATCCGTTCGCACAAGCGAACGTCACTTTACATTGTCAATTGTAAACTGTCACACAGACCTTAAACCCCGTCACTTCGCCGACTACTATCAATACAAGTCAATAGGCGGCAGATTGGACGGAAAGTCTGGCGGTCTGGATATAACCTCGGTTCGCGGTCACGCGGCTCTTATCCGAACGGTTCTCAACGATGCCGTTATATTGGAGTACATCAACGGCAATCCCGCACAGAATGTTCCTGTTCCAAAGCGGGCGAGAACTAACGCTAAATCCGCTAAGAACGTCTATATGACAGCGGACGAGGCAAACGAAATGCTTAGAGCATTACAAGGCGAGGAAATATACCCGCTTGTCTATGTGTCGATTATCTACGGACTTCGCAAAAGCGAGGTTCTGGGACTTAAATGGGACGCTGTGGATTTCGAGAAAAACACGCTTGAAATAAAGTCTACGGTGGTCAAGAATAAGACAATCGTTTACAAAGATACCACTAAAACCGAGAGCAGTCACGCAACATTTGAACTTTTGCCCGAAATCAAGGACTTGCTCCTTGCAATAAGGGAACGGCAGGAAAGAAACCGTATTGAGTACGAGGAATTATACACGCAGTCGGATTACATATTCACACAACCCGACGGAAGATTATACCGTCCCGACGGCGTAACACGCACATTTCAAAGAGCGTTGAAACGTCACGGCTTGCCCGAAATGCGTTTCCACGATTTGCGGCATAGTACCGCGAGCATTTTATTCGATAAAGGTTGGGACTTGGAGGCGGTCAAGGCTTGGCTCAGACACGCCGATGTAGAAACCACGAGCAACATCTATCTGCATATTTCCAAGAACCGCAAACACCTTTTAGCGGCAGAAATTCACGGAACATTTATCGCTCCGTGTCTTGATGAAAACGACGATGAGGACAAAAAAATATCGGACGCCTGAGTGAAAAGCGTCCGACTACAACGTTTTACTTACCCAAATCCCGTACAAACCCTTTAGATGACTTTAGATGTACGGGAAAGCGAAAGAAAACAAAAACCGCTCTGTTAAGCGGTTTTTCTGGTCTGAGTGACAGGATTTGAACCTGCGGCCTCTACCACCCCAAGGTAGCGCGCTACCAATCTGCGCCACACCCAGACATTCAACTCTATTATTATAGCACACTCTTTTTGGTTTGTCAAGGGGGTTTTGAAATTTTTTTGAAAAACCGTCCCGAAACTCTTGTTGACATTTTGGGTGGAATATGCTATAATCATAGTGTGCAGATGTGTGAAATGCCTTTCATTTTGGGTTTTGGGGGTGAATTGTCGTGCATCAATGCAATTCTCGTTTGGTTTTGCAATTCTGCCGATATTTTCGGTCAACCTGCCCGGCAGGATCAAATTCCCCCGCAGCACCGCTCCCGATAGCTGCCCGAACGCATGGCGCGGGCATTGCTTTAACATAAAAAATAGTTCCAAGAGGTGAACCCCAATGTATAAATGCAGCGTAACATTTCGTTTTGTGGAGCTGCCTGATGAGTTTGTCGGGATAATCAAAAACGCTCCCGCTTTGGAGAATTTCAGCCACGATTTTTCGGGCGGTGAACCCGCAAAGCGCGGCGCGCAGGTCGTTTTTTTCGGAAATTCCGCGTCGGACAAGATAAGCTCTTTCGAGCGCGGCAATGCTCCGCTTACGCTGTTTATTGCGGTTTGCGAGCGCGACAATTTCCTGCTTGTTAAAGACAAAGCAGACGAAGTGTGGGAACTTCCGCTTGACGAGTCTGAGTTTGAATACAGGTTTTCACAGCTGCAAAAACAGCTTAAACTCCTGCTTGATAAATGGCAGTCAGAAAACTTTTTGAACTCCGCGATAAACACCTCCCCAAGCCTTGTGTGGTTCAAAAGCCGCGCGGGAATTCACGAGAAGGTGAATAGGAGCTTTTGCGAGACCGTCGGCAAAACACAGCAGCAGGTTGAGGGGCAGCGTCACGCGTACATTTGGGATGTTGAGGACGACGACCCCGCGTGCGTAGAGTCCGACAACCGCGTTATGGACGAGCGGGAGCTTTTGGTCTCCGAGGAGCAAATTTCCGCGGGCAGCAGTCAAAAGCTTTTGACTACATACAAAGCCCCGCTGTACGATTTTGACGGCAGCGTTATGGGAACGGTGGGCGTGGGCGTTGACATCACCCGTGAGCGCGAGTTCGAGGAGGAACTTATTCGCCGAAACCGCACGTTTGAAAAGGTGCTGACTTCTATTGACTGCGGCGTTTTGTGCCATTCGCTGGACGGCAGCAGGATAATCAGCGTAAACGACGCGGCTTTGAGGATACTGGGCTACAACTCCGCAGAGGAGATGCTTGAAAAGGGGTTTTACGTCGTCGCGGACTCGGTGCTTGACGAGGACAAGCCGATTTTGCGCGAGAAAATCGCCATGCTTAAAAACGAGGGCGATTTTATTGACGTTGAATATCGGGTAAAGCACGACGACGGGCAAATTTTGCATATCGTCGGGAACGTCAAGCTGCTTTGCGAAAACGGAGAGCTTTTCTACCGGCGTTTTCTGCTGGACTGCACCGCCCAGAAACAGCGCGAGCGCGAGTCCGAGCGGCGGAATATGTCGCTGCTTAAGGCTCTTACCACGGATTTCAGTTTGGTGTGCAGCTTTGACCTCGATACCGGAAACGGTAATACTCTGCGTATAAACGAGTGCGATAATTACGAATATTTTAAGTCCGTTTTCACGGGAGAGATCGTTTTCGAGGAGTGCATGAGCCGCTATATCGAGGACAATGTTTTTTCGGACGACAGGGAGTTTATGCGCGAGTTGTGTAAGCGGGAACGCATGATAAATGAGTTAGCGCAGAAGGATATTCTCTACATAAATTACCGCAGGCAGAAAAAGAACGAAATTGTCTACTGCCAGATGAAGATCGTCCGCGAGGAAAACAATATCGTTTTGGGACTGCGAAACGTCGATGAGGAAACGCGAAAGGAGTTTGAAAAGGAAAATCTCCTAGAGGAGGCGTTGTTCCAAGCCAACCGCGCAAACCGCGCCAAGAGCGTTTTTCTGTCGAATATGTCGCACGACATAAGAACCCCCATGAACGCCATTGTGGGCTTTACGACGCTTGCGCTGTCGCATCTTGACCGCCCTGAGCAGGTCGAGGAGTGCTTGAAGAAGATAATGACTTCGGGCAATCATCTGCTGAGCCTTATAAACGACGTTTTGGATATGAGCCGCATTGAGAGCGGCAAAATGCACCTTGAAGAAAAGCCGTGCAGTCTGTCGGAGATAATCAGGGGTCTGCGGAATATTCTCTACGCCGATATTACGTCAAAGCAGCTTGAACTTTGCGTTGACACCGTAGACGTGGTGGACGAGGACATTGTCTGCGATAAGCTAAGGCTTAATCAAGTGCTGCTCAATCTGCTTTCAAACTCCGTGAAATACACTCCCGCGGGCGGGAAGATAACCTTTAGAATTACCCAAAAGTCCGAGGCTCCGGAGGGGTGCGTCGCTTTTGAGTTTTTGATAAAGGACAACGGCATAGGTATGAGCGAAGATTTCGTAACTCACATTTTCGAGCCGTTCGAGCGCGAGAGAAACACCACCATAAGCGGTATTCAGGGCACGGGACTCGGCATGGCTATCACCAAGAACATTGTGGATATGATGGACGGGGAGATCACCGTAAAAAGCCGTCAGGGCGAGGGCACGGAATGCACCGTGTCTATGTATTTCCGCAAATGCGATGAACGCGCCGAGGCTCACAATCTCACGGAATTTCACAATTGCCGCGCGCTGGTGGTGGACGACGATTTCAACACCTGCGACAGCGTGACTTTTATGCTCCAGCAGCTTGGAATGCGGGCTGAGTGGACGCTTTCGGGAAAAGAGGCAATTCTCCGCACAAAACAGGCTATGATGCGCGAGGATAATTACTCCGTGTACATCGTGGACTGCTTTTTGCCCGATATAAACGGCATAGAAGTCGTGCGAAGAATTCGCCGCGCAACTCACGCGAATGTGCCGATAATCGTTCTTACCGCGTATGACTGGGCGGAGTTTGAGGACGAGGCGCGCGAGGCGGGAGTTTCGGCGTTCTGCTCGAAACCGCTGTTTATGTCGGAGCTTAAGAGCTGTCTTAGTTCGCTGCTTACTTTAAATCAGTCGGACAACTCTTCCGAAAACGGCGCAGAACAGTCCGAAAAACCTGCTCGTTCGGGGAGAATTCTGCTTGCCGAGGATAACGAGCTGAACCAGGAGATAGCCCAAGCCTTGCTTTCGGAGGCAGGCTTTGAGGTGGATATTGCCGAAAACGGAAAAGTTGCCGTTGAAAAGGTGACAAACGCCGAGCCGGGGTATTACAAGGTTGTGCTTATGGACGTGCAAATGCCCGTGATGAACGGTTACGACGCAACGCGCGCGATAAGGCTTTTGGACGACAGAGCGCGCGCCGAGATACCTATTCTTGCCATGACCGCAAACGCCTTTGTCGAGGACAAGGAAGAGGCGCTAAAATGCGGAATGAACGGGCATATTGCAAAGCCTATCGACATTAAATCGCTGCTTGAAACGCTTGACAGGATTATAGCAGGCACCAAATAAAAAATTCCCCCGAACTAAATTCGGGGGATTTTTTATTACAGCAATTTTGCAATTTTGTCAATCGCGGGGGCATAATGCTCGTCGGAAATGCCGAAATCCATCAGCTTGTAGCTCCACACCGCGCGCCCTATGCCGTGTTTCTCAAAAACAGCGTGAATGTCCTCGAACCAACGCACCGTGTCTTCAATCGGCGCTTGGTCGATAACGCCGTATTCCCCGCAGTACAGCGGCACATTCCGCGCCTCGGCAACCTCCACCGCCTCGCGGAAGATCTCCTCGAAAAACTCCTGTCCGAGTTTGGTGATTTTCGGATTTTCCTCGGCGAACGCTCCCGCCATTGTGCCGGGTATCTTCGCGGACTCCTCGCGGTATTTCGCATAGCTGTCGGGGTAGCCGATGTGGAACTCCTTAGGCATTCCCTCAACCCACCATGCGGTTTGATGCGTAAACAAAAGCGGCTCGTAGCAATGGAAATTGTACACGATATTTTCGTCAGCGGGCGGCAGCAGGAGCTTTACCGAGCTTACCGCGCTGTAGCACACACCGCCGTAGAGAATTTTCGCCGTCGGGGCGTTTTTGCGGATAGTTTTAATACACCGCGCGGCAATTTCGTTCCATTTGTCTGCAACATCGGGGCTTACAACTTCGTTTAACATCTCGAACATCATAATATCGGCGTCTTTTGCGTATCTAGCCGACAGTCTGTCCCAAAGCGTTATAAACCTGTCCTGAAGGGCACGGTCGTCGAAAAATCCCGCGGAGTAATTCTTGTCGTCGAAGATGTAACCGCAGGTCTTGTGCAGGTCCAGCACGATGTTAAGACCGTGTTTTCTGCACCACGAAACGCACGCGTCGATATAGCCGTAACCCTCGTTTTTTTCCGAGCCGTCGGGGTTTTCGATGTTCTCAAAATCCACGGGAAGACGGACGTGATCCGCGCCCCACGACGCTATTTTTGCGATGTCCGGTTCAAGAATGAACGTATCGAGGTGTTGTTTTTCGAGTTTCCCCTGCGACAGCCAGCCGCCGAGATTTACGCCGCGCTGAAAGTTTTCAAGTTTTTTCATAGAAATTCCTCCCGAAAATTTATTTTCTGAAAACATTATACCATTTTATTTTATTTTGTGGTATAATATATGTGGTATTTTTGTCAAATTGGGGGTATAAACTTGAAAAATACTGAAAATATCGGGCAAGACCTCACAAACAGGCGTTTTTTACAGCGTGAAAGCGGCATTGCTCACCCGACATACGACAGCGAGCTTGCGTTTTACGAGCTGGTGAAGTCGGGGAACGTTGAGGAACTTGCGAAAAAGCGCGATTATGACAGCGTCGACAGCCTCGCGCGCGGGCAGCTCTCCCGCGACAGGATACGAAATTTGCGTTATCACATAATCGTGACGGTCGCGATGATAGCGCGGTTTTGCATTGAGGGCGGACTTGACGAACGCGAAAGCTACGGGCTGTCGGACGTGTATATTTCAAGGCTTGACGAAACAAATTCCGAGGAAAAGCTTCGGCAAATTCACCGCGAACTGATACTGGATTTTGCCGAGCGCATGAAAAAGCAAAACTCGCGGAAAAGGGTGTCTATACACATAATCAAGGTGCTGGACTATATCGACAGCCGCCTGCACGAAACCGTACTTTTAACGGACGCGGCGGAGTTCGCGGGACTGAACCGCACATATCTCGGCAAGCTGTTCAAAAAGGAACTCGGCGTGACGTTTTCGGAGTACGTCCGCGAGCGGAAGATAGACGCTGCGCGGGAGCTGCTGCTGTACTCCGAAATGGCGATAGGGCAGATCTCCGAGAGTTTGGCGTTCGCGTCGCAGAGCCATTTTACGGAGGTTTTCCGAAAGCTCGTGGGGCTTACTCCCGAGAAGTTCAGAAATCGGTTCTACCGCACACATTGGACGGGCGGGGGAGGGTGAGGGTTGATATAAATCGGAATTTAGGTGTACCATTCTACGTTATAATCAACAGGGATAAAGCCATCCTTAAATCGTCCTTCAAATTTGGCTTTTTTTCTGTATGTTCGTCTTAATTTAGAATTGTTGACAATTCTATCTATGGAATTATTCTCAAGATATTTTTTGTAATACAATTCTAAATCACCCTTTGAATAAGCGTTATACCATTCCTGCCACTCTGTCATTATTTCATTCTTTTCATCGTCAGTAATAGGCGTTAAATAATATTCATCAATATATTCATCCAAGTCTTCATCAAATACTCTTTCATAAATACACACAAGCCCGTTGTAATAAGCAAGACCAACGAGAGGACCGTCCCACCAATTATGAATGGTTATGACTTTTTCCATAATTTTTCCTCCCGTAATCCCTATTTATCTACCCGCCTAACTCTTTCCCCCGTCCTCCGTCGGCAGCTTTCTTTTAAGCGTTCTGTAACACAAAAAGAACGCGGGTATCAAAAACGCGTCCGCCAAGACCCACGCAGCGGGGTTTGCGAAACATACCGCCGCATAGCCGAACACAGGCACTAACGCGAGGGCTACTGCGGCGCGCGCCGCAAGCTCGAAAACGCCCGCGTAAAGGGCTACCTGCGACGAGCCCATTCCCTGTATTAGAAATCGCACTATGTTCACGAATGCAAGCGGTATGTAAAACGCCGCGTTGGTCACGAGAAACTGCCGCGCCAGCCGCAGAATTTCCTCGATGTCGCCCGCCTCCGCGTCATCGCCGCTTATAAACAGCATTGCCAGCTTGTCGCCAAGCAGCGCCGCTATCACCAGCGCAATCACTGCATATCCGATTCCCAGTAAAATGCAGTCGAAAAGTCCGCGTTTTACTCGTGACAGCTTTCCCGCGCCGACATTCTGACCGCCGTAGGTTGCCATGGTACTTCCCATAGCGTCAAACGGACAGCACATAAACTGCCCGACTTTGCTGCCTGCTGTGACGGACGCCATATACACCGACCCTAAGCCGTTTACGGCGGTCTGTATCAGAATTGTCCCGATAGCGGTAATCGAGTATTGCAGACCCATCGGAAGTCCCACCGCGCAAAGCTGCCCGATATAATAAGGGCGGGGGAGGAGGTCGTCGCGTTTCAGGTGGAGAATTTCACAGCGTTTTACAATAAAAATTATGCAAAGCAGACTTGAAAACGCCTGCGAAATAACGGTTGCCCAACCCGCGCCCGAAACTCCCATTTTCAGCACGACAATCATAAAAATATCCAGCGCGACGTTCAGAAGGCTTGAGATTACCAGAAAAATAACAGGCGTTTTCGAGTCGCCGAGCGAGCGGATAAACCCCGAAAGAATGTTGTAGGAAAACGTCACGGGAATTCCGAGGAAAATGATGAAAATGTAGTCGTAAGCCTCGCGGAACACATCATCGGGGGTTTTCATCCAGCGGAGAATGTTCCCGCAAAGCACGCAGGTAAGTACTGTCAGCACCGCCGCGAACACAATAGATATCCACAGCGTGTTTCCCGCATAACGGCGC
>CANQNY010000097.1 GCA_947625335.1 uncultured Clostridia bacterium
TGCTGACGGGCGACAATCGCGAGACGGCAAAAGTCATCGCGGCGGTGTGCGACCACGACGCTATTTGCATTGTAAACGGCGTTGCGGTGGTGAATTCCGAAAAGTGCGTAGCCTGCGGAAAATGCGTGGCAGCGTGTCCGAACCACTTGATAGTTATCCGTCCCGCAAAGCAGACGGTGGACGTGCGGTGTTCGTCGAAGGACATCGGCAAGGTTGCGAAGGATCTCTGCAAGAATTCCTGCATAGGCTGCAAAATTTGCGAGAAAAAATGCCCCGTGGGCGCGGTTACGGTTACCGACAATCACGCGACAATCGACTACTCGAAATGTACGAATTGCGGAGCGTGCGCAGCGGCGTGCCCGAGAAAGTGCATCGAAAACCGCAAGGCGGGGTGAAATCCCTAAAATCCAAAAACAAGAGGAGCTTTTTCGGCTCCTCTTTTTGCTAAACCGGAGGTAAGAGAATGTATGACGTGATAGTGATAGGTGCGGGACCCGCAGGCTGCACCGCCGCGAAAACGCTTGCCGAGAGCGGATATAGGACGCTTTTGGTTGAGAAATTCAAGCTCCCGCGCTATAAATCCTGTTCGGGGCAGCTTATAAAAAAGACGCTGGAGCTTGTCAGAACGCACTTTGGCGAAGATGTTCCGGACAGCGTTACCTGCGCTCCGAGCGAAAGCCGCGGAATGATTTTGACCGATGACAAGGGCAATGAATATCGATTTGAACAGCAAGGGCTTAATATACAGAGAAGTTCATTCGACGAATGGCTTGCCCGCAAAGCAGAGCAGTCGGGCGCGGAGCTGCGCGACGGAACGTCTGTAATTTCCGTTGAGGAGAAAAACGGGGCGGTCGAGGTTAAGTTTAAGGAGTTCACCGAGCAGGCAAAATTCGTCATTGACTGCGAGGGGGCGGTTTGCGCGCTCAAACGAAAGCTGCTGAAAATCCGACCGTCCGTAGTCACGACATATCAGACCTTCAACGAGGGGACAGCCGATTTGGACTATCATTACTTTTACGCATATCTTCAGCCCGAATTGTCCGAGTATGATGCGTGGTTCAACGTAAAGGACAATCAGCTGGTGCTTGGAGTTTCGGTCATAGACGGCGAAAAAACCGCCCTGTATTACGAGCGGTTCGTGAAATTTATGACGGAAAACCACGGCTTGAAAATCGTTCGTGAGCTTAAAACCGACAGGTGGATAATGCCGAAAATTCTTTCAGGCTGCCCGATTGACTGCGCTGTCGGAAGAATTCTGTTTGCGGGGGAATGTGCGGGATTTTTAAACCCAATGGGCGAGGGGATTTCCGCCGCAATAGAGAGCGGTTTCAGCGCGGCAAGGGCAGTCGCAGAGCATTTTGACGACCCATCCGCTGCGGCGCGTTTTTATGAGGAAAGCGTAAAACCAGTTCACACCTATATGCAGCGGCAGTGGAATTTTACGGCAAGGCTCTCAGATAGGTTTAAAGGGATGAAAAGCTAAGCACGCTCACACAATATACCCCTGCCCCACGCGCGTTGTAATATACCCGTGAAGTCCCGCCGCGTCGAGCTTTTTTCGCAGGCGCGCGATGTTCACATACAGCGCGTTTTCGTCGATAAAACTGTCGGTTTCCCACAGGCGGTTCATAAGCTCCTCGCGGGTGACAATTTTTCCCTTGTTTTCGAGCAATGTTTCAAGAATTCTGTATTCGTTTTTGGTAAGCTCCACTCTCACGCCAAGCGCAGTAATCGCGGCATCGGCGGTGTTCAGCACCACGCCGTTATGCTCGATTATCCCGACTGCCGAGGCAAAATCATAGCTTCTCCGCAGCAGCGCGCGGATTTTCGCCGCAAGCACGCTCATATCAAACGGTTTTGCGACAAAATCGTCCGCTCCAAGCTCCATTGCGGTTATGATGTTCATATTGTCCGCCGCCGATGATATAAACATCACAGGGCAGCGGCTTATTTTCCGTATTTCCTCGCACCAGTAAAACCCGCTGTGGTAGGGGAGTGAGATGTCCAGCAGCGCGATATGCGGCGAAAATTCGAGAAAATCGGGGATAACGTCGCGGTAATTCTCCGTGCGGAACACTTCAAAATCCCACTCGGAAAGCCGTTTCGCGGCGGTTTTTGCAATTACGTCGTCGTCTTCGCAGAAAAAAATTTTGTACTTCATAAAATTACCCGTTAAGCGTGTGGAAAAATTCTACAGCAAAGCTGTCCGTCATTCCCGAAATGCAGTCTGTAGCGTATAAAAGCCTGTAGTAAGCCTGCTCTGCGGGAGTTTTCCCCTCGCAGTTTCTAAGACAGATTTCGCGGTAGTTGTCCGAGAGAATTTCGGTAAGGTCGCGGTCTATCATCTGCTGTTCGGGAGTGCCGAACCTAAGCGTCGCGTTCACCGTCTTTTCGAGCAGCCCGTTCATAACCGCCCACTCCGACACCTCGTTTTTCACAATCAAGCCTGAACGGAATGCGTACCTGTACGCAATATCCGAAAGCGCGTCGGACAGCGTGCCCGCGGGGCTTGCCGAAAGCAAATCTTCTTTGAAATCGCCCGCCATAATGCTGTTGTAATTATCGCAAAACGCGTCCGTCGCCGCGTAAAGCATTTTGGTCTGGAGCTTTATTATCCATCGGGACACCGCCGCGGAATCGGCGTTTTCCATATGAAGTTTCTCTGCGGAGTCGTGCGAGCGGATAAGCTCCCGATAAGCCTCGGTTGTACTTTCCGAGGCGTATTTTTCGCTTTGCAGCTCTTTTAAAAGCACATCATACGACAAAAGCCCCTTTATCACCGCGTCCTCAATATCGGCGGTTTTGTAGGCAATATCGTCCGCGCTTTCGAGAATGAACGTCAGCGGAAAACGCTTGCCATTAGTTCCCGTGGATTTGGCAATATCATAAAAAAGCTCCTGCTCCGACAAAAAGAACCCCATTTTCTTGGTTCGGATATCGCCGCTTAGTTTGTCGATTTCAAGGGAGCTTACGGGGTATTTTACTATTGTGTGCAACAGCGCATAGGTGAGGTTCATTCCCGTGTTCATGTCGATTAAGCAATGCAGCCGCGCGAGAACCCTGAGTGCCTGCGCGTTGCCCTCGAAATTCAGAAAATCGGCTTTCATATGGTTGTCGAGCAGCTTGTCAAGCGTTGTTCCCGCAAAGCTTAGTTTCGGCAGATTTTCCTTAAACCATTGCCTTATGGCAAATTCTCCGAAATGCCCGAACGGCGGGTTTCCGATGTCGTGAATAAGCCCCGCACATTCGAGAATATCGCGGCAGTTTTCGCGGACAATGTCGCAAACATCGGGAGTGCCGATGTCGATAAGCCGCCTGAAAATCATATCTGCAAGCGACCCCGCAAAGGAACTTACTTCCAGCGAGTGCGTAAGCCGCGTGCGGACGAAATCGCCGCGCGTGAGCGGGTACACCTGCGCCTTGTCCTGAAGTCTGCGAAAAGACGCGCTGCCGATTATTCTGTGATAGTCCTTGCGGAACTCGGTGCGTATGTCGCCGGGGTTTGCGGCAATGCTTGAGCGTTCCCTGCGGCTTTGTAAAAGTGTTTTCCAGTCCATAAAAAACTCCGTTTTCCAAAAAAATTTGAATAATCAAAAATTCCGCGTCAATAATATTTGTACAAAACAAAACAAAAAATCAAACAGAAAGGATCGATAAAAATGCCTGTAAAACGCGGAGAAATCTATTATGCCGACTTAAGTCCCGTTGTGGGCTCGGAGCAGGGCGGTATACGCCCCGTGCTGATAGTGCAGAACGACATAGGCAACAAGCACTCGCCCACGGTCATTGCGGCGGCTATCACCAGCAAGAAGGAAAAGTCCCAGCTCCCGACACATATTCCTGTCACGGCGCAGTCCTGCGGGCTTTCAAAAGATTCCGTAGTTCTTCTCGAACAGGTCCGTACATTAGACAAACGCCGCCTTAAAGAGCGCATGGGAGAACTTGACAGCAATTCTATGGCAATGGTAAACGGCGCATTGCAAGTAAGTCTGGGGTTATAAAATCTGCACGCGGGAATACCGCGTGCATTTTTATTTTGTACGTTTCAGCCAAAAATATAATGCCCACTGTGCCGCCGCCAGAATTGCCACCAGCACCACGATTAAAACCTGCGCTATTCCCCATTCGGGCATAAAAACGCATATCAAAACGAGGGCTAAGGTGAGTATTACCGCGGAGCTTAAAAACGTCTTGTTATTCTTCATGCTGTATACGCCAAGCGGTCACGGTGTTTCGCATAAGCATCGCAATCGTCATAGGTCCGACGCCTCCGGGCACGGGCGTTATAAAGCCCGCTTTTTCGCTTACTTCGTCGAATTTCACGTCCCCGCAGAGTTTTCCGTTTTCAAGGCGGTTAATTCCCACGTCGATGACTACTGCGCCATCTTTTACCATGTCCGCGGTGACAAAATTCGCTCTCCCCACCGCCGCCACGAGAATATCCGCCGAGCGGCATACTTCCGAGAGATTTTTCGTCTTGCTGTGGCAGACCGTCACCGTACCGTTTTCGTGCAGCAGCAGCATTGCCATCGGCTTTCCGACAATGTTCGACCGCCCGATAACCACGCAGTTTTTCCCCGAAACCTCAACCCCCGTCGAGTGAATAAGCTCCATACAGCCTGCGGGAGTGCAGGGCAAAAACGCGAAATTGCCTATCATAATACGCCCAACGTTGGTCTCGTGGAACGCGTCTACGTCCTTTTTCGGAGAAATTCGCTCGATAACTTTTTTCTCGTTGATATGTTCGGGCAGCGGCAGCTGCACGAGAATTCCGTTCACCTTGCCGTCGGCGTTTAAGGTATCCACAAGCTCCAAAAGCTGCTCCTCGGAAGTCTCCGCAGGCAGCGCGTATTCGTAGCTCTTTATCCCGCAGAGTTCGCACGCTTTTTTCTTGTTGTTTACATAAACGCGGCTTGCGGGGTCGTCGCCCACAATCACCACCGCAAGCCCGATGTCGAGCCCGTCGCGCTCTATCTCGGCTTTTACCTGCTCTTTCACGCTTGCAGAAATCGCTTTTCCGTCAATTATCTTCGCTGCCATTGTCAACTTCTCCTTTGTCGTTATTTTCGTCCGAATTGTTTTCGGTAATCTCTTCCGAATTATTTTCGGAGGTCTCGGTAACTTCATCTTCCAGAATACTCGGAGCTTTCGGCTCGCTTAAAGCCTTAAGAGCCTTTTTCTGCTCTTTCTTTTCTTTTCGTTCGAGTTCAGCCTTAGCGTCTTGTTCAATCAGTTCCCTTGACGCGTCGGAATTTACATAAAGAACATATCCCTTTTTCTTTGCAAGGATTTTGAAGACCACAAACAAAACCGCCGCGACTACGCAGGACGCAAACCCCAGCACCTGCGAAACTCTGAATTTTCCCCAATAAAGAGAGTCTGTCCGAAGTCCCTCTATAAACATTCTGCCAAAGCCGTACCAGGTTACGTACAAAAGCGCGATTTCGCCGTCGTAGGTGCGGAGTTTTTTCGAGTAGAAATGAAGGAAAATAAATCCCAGAAAACACCACGCGCTCTCGTACAGAAAACACGGGTGCACGAAGACGTTTCCCATTTCCTCGGAAATACGGTTTCCCGTCATCGCAAAAAGCCAGTTTTTCGAGCATTCCGCACCGTAAGCCTCCTGGTTTACAAAGTTTCCCCAACGCCCTATGCATTGCCCGATAAGAAACCCCAACGACGCTAAATCCGCCATTGCGCGGAAATTCACCTTGCGGATTTTGCACATTATGAACCCCACGACAACCGCGCCGATTACCCCGCCGTAGATAGCTATACCGCCGTCGCGGATAGTTGTGAAAGTCGTGATAATGTTGTATTTTGTCGTGGAATTCGGGTCGATAGTTCTGAAAACGCAGTAGTAAATTCTGGCGAACAGAAACCCGCCTACCGTTGCCACAAAAACCACGTCGAAAACGCGGTCGTTCACCAGCCCGAAGTCGCGTTTTGCGCGGCGCGACGCGTACAAATACGCAAGCACAATGCCTATTGCAATCAGTATTCCGTACCAGTAAATTGTAACCCCGAAAACGTCAAATCCGCGGAAGTAGTTTATTTCCGTCCCGCCGAACAAATTCGGGAATTTTACCGTCATATCGAATGTCATTTATCTTCTCCTTTGATGATTGAAACGCATGCGTTTTCCTCGTCGAGCGAGAGCAGCTTTTCAAGCGTTTTTTCGTAATCCGCTCCCGCCGCCGCGTCGATTGCCGCAAACGGAGCGACGCCCGCCAGAGCCGCCTCTGACAGCGTTCCCGCAACGGAATCCACGTTGTTGAAATCCCTTACCATCGCCCCGTAAGTCGCGCGTTTTACGCACTCGAAATCCTCCCTTGACGGCGGCGAATTCTTAAACGCCCGAAGTCGCTTTTGCATCTCAAAAAGCACGGCGTCGGGGTCGGGACTTTCGCCGCGCGCTATCGGGAACAGATGTCCGCGCCCGCTGAAAACGCCCACCGAAAATTCCTCGTTTAACAGTCCTCTGTCGCGCATTTCCTCGTAAAAATCCGAAACGTCTCCGAAAATCGAGTCAAACAGCAGATTATAGCAGATGTAGTTTTCAATCTCGTTTTCGCACACATCCTGCGGCAATTTAAATCCAATCTCAAAAATCGGCTTTGCAACGGGCATTACAAGCTCCACGCGCTTTTGTCTGACTTCCCGCGGTTCGTCGAATTTTGCGGTTTGGACGTTCTGCCCCTCGCGGTATTTCAGCTTATCCGAACACACCCGCAAAACCTCTTCGGGGTCGAAATTCCCCGCACAGCAAAGATACATATTTTTAGGGTTGTAAAACGCATTGTAGCAGTCGTAAAGCGTCTGCTCGGTAATCTGCGCTATCGACTCCTCCGTGCCCGCAATATCAAGCCGCACGGGGTTGTTGTAATAAATCCCCTCAAGCAGGTCGGTAAACACCCTCCACGATGGATTGTCGCGGTACATGGTAATCTCCTGCCCGATAATACCGCGTTCTTTTTCAACATTTTCGGGAGTGAAAAACGGGTCCTGCACAAAGTCCAGCAATATCCCCAAATTCTCCGAAAATCGGTTTGCACAGCTGAAATAATACTGCGTGTAATCAAAGCTTGTCCCCGCGTTGCAGGACGCCCCTGTCTGCGCGAACATGGAAAACGCATCTTTTTCCTCGCTCTCAAACAGCTTGTGTTCGAGATAATGCGCCGTGCCGTCGGGAATTCTGACAAACTCCCCGCCGTTCACCGAAAAGCTGTTGTCCTGCGAACCAAACCTCACCGAAAACTGCGCCGTGGCTGAACTGTACCCGCGCATGGGCAGCATATACACCGTAACCCCGCTTGGCGATACATATTTCAGACAGGTTTCCTTTATCACTTCGTCGTAAATTTTTTCCGTCAAGAAATCATTCCTCCCCCGATAAAGTGTACACCGTGTCAAGGGAATATGCCCGCGCGGCGTTTTGGATACGTTCCGAAGTGATCTCGGAAATCTGCGCGAAATATTCCTCGGGCGTTACAAAACCGCCGTCGGTGAGCTGATTTAAATACCACCCCGACAACGCCGCCGCGCTGTCGTAAAGCGTGGAAATCTGATTGCGGATTTCAAGCAGGGCGGTTTTGAGTTCCTCCTCGGACACTCCGTTTTGCCGAATATCTTCGATTTCCGCGAGAATAGCCGCCTTTGTCCGCTCGATATTCTTCGGTTCAACGCCCGCATAAGCGGTTATCGTGCGCTTATTTCTGTTGTTCGAGCAAACGCAGTAATAGCACAGCGACTGTTTTTCGCGGATATTCTCAAAAAACCGAGATGTTGTCATACCGCCTAAAATCATAGTCAGCATAACGACCGCGTATTTGTCGGAGAATTCGGGAGCTTTGAAGTACATTCTGAGAATTGCCTGTTTCATCGTAAACTTGTCCGAAACCACGGCAGGCTGTGCTTTCAGCGGGGAAGGGGTCACGCTCAGTTCGCAGATATTTTCTCGCGCGAGCCCGTCGAATATTCCCGAAAGAACGCGCTCCGCCTCGGAAAAATCGCTTTTTCCCGCCGCGAAAATTTCCACCCGCGCGGTTTTCAGCATTTTAAGATACGCATTGTAAGCCGATTTCGCGGTAACTTTTTCCGCCAGTTCGTGCGTTCCGAGCGCAGGAGTTTCCTGCGGCTCTCCCCTGTACACGGTTTTGCAGGCATTTTGCGCGGCAAAAGCGGCTTTGTCGTTGATAACGCTGTCAATGGTGTCGATAAGCTCCGATTTCATAAAATCGGTGATTTTTTCGTCAAATTCGCCGTTTTCGGCAATCGGCGAGAGCAGGCACTCGCGTATAAGCCCGCACATCTCTTTTTCGAGGTTTTCACCCGACAGCGTACAGCTGTTGTCTATGCAGGAGAATTTCACATACACGCACCGTTTATCCCATTGTCCCATAACCGCCGACGAGGTAAGCGACGCCCCGTACAGCGACGACAGATACCTCGAAAGCGCGGTATGCGTTGGGAATTTTTTACAGC
>CANQNY010000098.1 GCA_947625335.1 uncultured Clostridia bacterium
CCTGCACCGAGCCGTCCTCGCCGTTCGCCCCGTGAAGTACCGGGAACACCGCGTCTACCTTTCTGAGATACACGTCGTTTTCTCCGAGGATAAGTATTCCCTCGTGCAGCGCGTCGGGACTTAATACCGCCGTCGCGCAGTCGGGGTCGTTTTCCCACTCGCCTGTTTTAATGTACTCGTACTCGCCGGGATAATACAACCAATGTCCTTTTTTGGTGATTCCTATGCAAATCACCTCATACTTCTCCTTTGGGATATTCGTGAGCACGGAATACGCCGACATAAGCGAGATTTCATGCTCGCTTGAAACGCCCCCGAAAAGCACCGCTATTTTCTGTTTAGCCATAATGCTGCCCCTTTCGTCTTTCACAGTTTACACAGATGTCCGTGAACAATCGTCAGCCTTTGGCGATAGTTCACATAATATATCAATTTACATTATAGCACAAATCGCATATAATTTCAAGTAGTTTAAAGGAGATTTTCGCCGCTTTGCAGCGTTGTCCGAACAAAATCCGACAAATTGCCGCATTTAATTAGTATTCACGGGAGTCGCTAAAAAATATCGTCATTTTTCACGAAAGTTGTTGACATTTGGGAAAAAATGTGTTACAATTAACCTATAAATATTGTTTTTTCGCGCAAAATCCGCGCTTTATACATCATTCTGAAAAAAGAGGGGATATTATGGCACTTCTTATCACGGGCGGAGCGGGATTTGTCGGTTCGCATACCTGCGTCGAGCTGTTGAATTCGGGCGAGGATATCGTTGTTCTGGACAACTTTTTCGGCTCTGACAACGAAACTATCGAGGGAATTCGCCGCGCAGGCGGAAATGACCTTAAATTCTGCGAGGCGGATTTGCTGGATATGCCCGCTCTGGACAGAATTTTCGACGAAAACGAGATTGATACGGTCGTGCATTTTGCGGGGTACAAAAGCGTTTCAGAAAGCGAAAAAAAGCCGCTGGTGTACTACTCGAACAATCTGCGCGGGACGTTCAACCTGCTGGAGACTATGAAAAAATACGGCTGCACGAGGTTTGTGTTCAGCTCGTCGGGGACGGTGTACGGCACGCCGAAAAGCTGCCCGATAAGCGAAACTGCGCCGCTTTGTGCGAATAATCCTTATGCCTCTACGAAACTCACTATAGAGAGCCTTTTGCGGCAGATGTACGCGTCCGACAACACCTGGACGATGATTTCGCTGCGTTATTTTTACGCCGCGGGCGCGCACCAAAGCGGATTTATCGGGGAAAAGCACTGCAAATACCCGAAGAGCCTTATGTCCAAAGCGCTTGATCTTGCGTGCAAAGAGCGCGAAACGCTGGAAATAGGCTGCGGGTACAACACCCCCGACGGGAGCAGAATTCGCGATTACACGCATGTTGTGGATTTAGCAAAGGCTCATACGGCGGCGATTAAAAAAGCGCGCGAGCTCGAAAACGGCTGCAAGGCGTACAATCTCGGAACGGGGCGCGGAGTGTCCGAAAAGGAGCTTTTAGAGACGTTTAAGCGCGTAAACGGCGTGGAGCTGCGCTATACCGAGGGTTCTCCGAAGGAGGGCGACGAGGACGAGCTGGTGTTAGACCCCGCGCTTGCCGAAAAGGAACTCGGCTGGAAAGCGGAACGCACGATTGAGGATATGTGCCGCGACGCGTGGAATTTCCGCAAGAAAACATGAAAATTATCATTAAACAGGAAATAAGTTACTCGGAAATACAGAAGTTTCTTCCCGCGTATTACAAGAATTTAATTCCAAAAAATGCTCCTGCGGACGGTTTGATGAATATTGTGGTGTTCCCGCAAAGCGCAAAGGTGATTTTCGGGCGGCAAGCCGCAAAAGCCGTAGAAAAAATCGACAACGGTCTGAAAACCCTGTTTTTCTCGTACAACTTCACCCGCGAGGCAACCGAACTTATTCACAAGCATGGCGGGCTTATATTTACAACAAGCAATTTCGACTGGTCCGATAACGACTGGAAAAAATACAAAAACGGCGATTATTAAAAAACATACCCCGCGCGGATAAATTCCGTGCGGGGATTTGTTATTGCTTATTTTTTTAAAACGCTCTTTACGACGTTTACGATATTTTCCGCGCAAAGCCCGTACTCGCGGAGCAGGTCTTTCGCCGCGCCGCTGTGACCGAACGCGTCCTCTATACCGAGTTTTACGACCGTTGTGGGGAATTCTTCCAGAACAACATCGCACACCGCCGAACCCAAACCGCCTATCGTGCTGTGTTCTTCAACCGTAACAATGGCTTTGGTTTCCTTTGCGGCTTTAACTATAACATCGCGGTCAATAGGCTTTATCGTGTGGATATTCACAACGCGGGCGTTTATGCCCTCGTCTGCGAGGATTTGCCCCGCCTCCATAGCCTCCGCTACCATAAGACCCGTCGCGAAAATCGAAATATCATCGCCGTCCCTTACGGTTATACCCTTGCCGACCTCGAATTTATAGGTTGCCTCGTCGTTGTAAATCGGAACTGCAAGCCGCCCGAACCTTAAATACGTCGGACCCTCGTATTCCGCCATAGCAAGCACAGCCGCCTTTGCCTCGACATAATCCGCGGGGTTGATAACCGTCATTCCGGGAATTGCCCGCATAAGAGCGATATCCTCGCAGCATTGGTGCGTAGCCCCGTCCTCTCCGACGGAAATTCCCGCGTGAGTAGCTCCAATCTTCACATTAAGCTTTGGGTAAGCAATTGAATTTCTCACAATCTCAAACGCTCTCCCCGCCGCGAACATTGCAAAAGAGCTTGCAAAAACAAGTTTCCCCGTAGACGCCAAGCCTGCCGCCACGCCCATCATATTGCTTTCCGCAATTCCGCAATTGAAATGCTTTTCGGGGTAGGCTTTCTGGAAAATGCAGGTCTTTGTCGCCGCAGACAAATCTGCGTCAAGCACTATCAAATCGGGACGAACTTCCGCCAAAGCGCACAAACCGTCTCCGTAACCCTCTCGTGTAGCTTTATTTGCCATGTCGTCCCCTCCTTATCTTTCAAGTTCAGCAAGATGAGCGGTAAGCTCTTTCATAGCTATTTCGTACTGCTCGTCGTTGGGAGCTTTTCCGTGCCATTCGAGAGCGTCCTCCATATAAGACACGCCCTTGCCCTTTACGGTCCGCATAATTATCACAGTAGGCTTTTGCATAACGGTTTCCGCCTCGTTGAACGCCTTTTCCATTTCGTTGAAATCGTGTCCGTTGATGTTGATAACATGCCAGCCGAAAGCCTCGAATTTCCTGTCAATCGGATACGGGGACATAACCTCGCTTACCTTGCCGTCGATTTGCATACCGTTGTTGTCAACAACCGCGACAAGGTTGTCCAGCTGATAATGAGCCGCAAACATTGCCGCCTCCCATACTTCGCCCTCTTGCAGCTCTCCGTCGCCCAAAATCGTGTAGACCTTGTAGCTGTCGCAGGAGATTTTCCCCGAAAGCGCCATTCCGCAAGCCGCGGAAATTCCCTGTCCGAGCGAACCCGTCGACGCGTCAACGCCCGGAATTTTCAGGCTGTCGGGGTGACCCTGCATACGGGAATCGATTTTTCTAAGGGTCTTCATCTCCTCCATAGGGAAAAATCCCCTCAGCGCGAGCGCGGCATACAGCGCGGGCGCGGCATGCCCTTTCGACAGCACCATTCTGTCGCGGGTCGGCATTTTCGGGTCGGCGGGGTCGACGTGGAGTCTGTGAAGATACAGATACGTCAGCAAATCCGCGCAGGACAGCGAACCGCCCGGGTGTCCCGCTTTTGCCGAGTGAACTCCCTCGATTATGCCGATACGCACTTTTGCGGCGGCAATTTCAAGCTCTTTGACAAATTTCTTGTCCATAACTTCCTCCGGTTCTCACATAATTTAACGTTTATTTACAGATAAATCCCGTTGACTTCGGGAAATTATTCTCACGAAAACTGGGGTCTATGCCCCAAGCCGCGGCGATTTCGATAACCTGCTCTTCGTCGGGGAGATCGAAATCGTCAAAATTCGCCTCTGCGGACGGCAAAAGATTTGTAAGACCGAGCTTTTTTTCCTCTGCGGTAAGCTCGCCCGAATTCATAAGCAGCTCCCCGTCGCACCCGCACCAGCCGTAGCCGCGAATCATCTCGCCGTTTACGAATTTTACCCAGACGTGATAATCTACGACCCGCTGCGTTGCGAAATACTGAAGTTCGGGGAATTTCTTCGCGCTGTCGGATAACAGTTCGGGCGCGAGCGTCAGAACGTCCGTTCCCCAGCCCACAACCAGCACATACCCGTCCAGCACGGGCGACACGAAATCATAGCCGTTGTAAGCCATTTCTATGCCCTTATCCCAGTTTGAAACCTGCGGATTTTTAAGCCCGAGCTTTTCAATTACCTCTTCGGGGGAATTTGCCTTAACGCACAGCCAACTGCACTTATACCCGAACGGCACGGGAAAATCAGGCAAATTGGGCTCTGTTTCGGTAAACACGGGGGTATTTTCAGTATTTTCGGTATTTTCGGGTTCTTCGGGAATAACCGCCGCGTTTTCGGCAGGCTTTTTCGCCGGTTCATCCGCTTTTATCTCGCGGTTGAGATACTTGCTCGACCCGAACAACTTGTCCAAAAAGCTCATAATACTACCTCCGTCATAACTGCTCGATATAATTTATAATCTCGGCTATCGCACCGCTGTTGTTGTCGCAGACCACGATGTCAGCCGCGTCGCGGACCTCTTTTCGCGCGCTTGCGACTGCCGCGCCGAGATTTGCTTTTTTTATCATTGCAATATCGTTGTAAAAATCCCCTGCCGCAACGGTAAAACGTTCCCCGACGCCGAGAATTTTTATAAGCTCCGCAAAACCCCGCGACTTGTCAACGCCCTTTGGCAGGCACTCGAAATACACGGGCGAGGAACGCACCCAATTCGCCTCCGGGAACGCCGTCACCGCCTTTTGCACCTCGTCCAGCACCTCAGGCTTTGCCGCGATAACGAATTTCAGCCAGCCGCCTTCGGGTATCTCGTCCAAAGAGCGCGCGTCGGGGATAACGCTTTCCATATCGAGATGCGCCTGCTCGATGTCGTTCATAAACGGCACAAAAACGCTGTTTTTATGAAGAACCTCAATTCCCAGCTTATCGGGAAACAACTGTACAAGCTGTCGTATATACTCACGAGCGTTTCTTGAAATTTCGCACTGCCACAAAAAACGCTCATCCGCAAAATCGTACACCGCCGCCCCGTTAAACAGCACCGCGGGAATATCAAGCGACAACTCCCTTGCCGCTCTGCGGGTCATCTCGCAGCCGCGCCCCGTCGCCGCCGTAAACAGCCCGCCGCCCGCGCGAAATCGCTCTATCGCAAGCATATCGCGCTCTATTACGCGCTTGTCGTCGGTGAAAAGAGTTCCGTCGAGGTCGGTCATGAAAATCACATTTCCGAAATCCATCAAATCACTCCTCACCTGTCAATGCTTTTCAAAAATCCGGTAAAATATTCGGGGAGTTCGCTTTCAAACTCCATATACTCCCCCGTTCTTGGGTGAACGAAACCGATTTTCCGAGCGTGCAGACATTGCCCGCAAAGGCTTTTCGGCTTGCCGTTCCCGTAGACCTCGTCGCCCGCCACGGGGTGTCCGATATACGCCATATGAACGCGTATTTGATGCGTTCTGCCCGTTTCAAGCGAAACATCAAGCTGCGTATACGCCGCGAAATTGCGAACGACCGTGTAATGCGTCACCGCCTCACGGGAATTCTCCAAAGTTACGCACATGCGCTTTCTGTCGGTCTTGTGCCGACCTATCGGAGCGTTTACCGTGCCGTTTTCCCTTATGCACCCGCACACCACCGTGCTGTAACGCCGCGTGAACGAATGCTCCTTTATCTGCTCGGACAGCTTTAGATGAGCAAAATCGTTTTTCGCTACCATAAGCAGCCCGCTGGTATCCTTATCTATACGGTGAACAATCCCCGGACGGATTTCACCGTTTATCCCCGAAAGACGCTCCCCGCAATGAAACATCAAAGCATTCACCAAAGTCCCCGAATAATGCCCCGCCGCAGGGTGAACGACCATGCCTTTGGGCTTGTTGACTACCAGAAGATCATCGTCCTCGTAGACTATTTCCAAGGAAATATTTTCGGGAAGAATATCGCACGCGCGCGGTTCGGGGAGCATTATCTCAACCGCAGAACCTATCCTCGGAATGTCCTTTTTAGCGGCAGTTTTTCCGTCTATCAGCACCGCGCCGTCCTCTATAAGCCTTGCCGCCGCGCTCCGCGAAAGCTCGGTGTTATCGGAAATCAGCTTATCCAGCCGCAGGCTCGTTTCAACCGTAAACTCCAGCTTATTCATCATTATTGTCCCGTGGCTTTGACTTCCCGGCTTTTTTCTTACGCACAAATTCCCGAATTTCGTCCGACGCGACGGTTATAAGCAGCAAACCCGCCCCGCAGACAGCGCAAATATCCGCGAAATTGAAAATCGGGAAGTTTATCAGGCTGAAATCTATAAAATCCACCACAAGCCCGCCGTTGAATATCCTGTCGATAAGATTTCCCACGCCGCCGCCCAAAATCAGCCCCGCGGACGCCAGATACACCGGGCGGGAAACTCTTTTCGACAGCAAAAGATACAACAGACAGAGAATTATTGCGGAAGTCAGCACTATAAGCAAAATTCTGTGACCCGACAGCCTGCTGAACGCCGCGCCGTTGTTCAGGCAATAGTAAATGTTCAGCACCTCGGTATCTCCGAACTTTATAAGCTCGATTTTGTCCTTAAGCCGCATATTATTCGTCACGAGAAATTTCGTAGCCCTGTCAACCCCCGCCAGCAACGCCGCCGCGGCAAGCCAGAAATACTGCGAACGGAATATTGATTTGTCCTTTTCGGAATGAACGCCCATTGCAAACGCCTTTCAAGTATTATAAGCAAAATAAGGGAGGAGAAAAACTCCTCCCATAAGGAATATTTTATTCAAAATTAAGTCTTACAACCTCCGCGCAGCGCTTGCAAAGATTGGGATATTTGCTGTCCGCGCCCACGGAGTTCCCGAACGTCCAGCAGCGCGCGCAAGCCTCGCCGCTCATCTTCGTGACAGTAACCGAAACGGTCGAGCCCTTGTACTCGCCCTCGCCCTGCTTTACACAAACCTCGCTTACTATGCAAGCCTCGGCAAGCTCGCTTTCCAAAGCCGCGATTTCCTTATCATCGGTGAAAATCTCGACCCCAGCTTCCAGCGACTTTCCGATAACCTTATCCGCGCGTTTTTGCTCGAGCGCCGCGAGAACATCGTTTCTCACCGCGTGGATTTTCTCCCACTTCGCCTCGTTGGCGGTAACGCCCGTCTTTTTGGGCATGGGGTTGAAGATAACGCTCCTCAAATCGTCCTCTTTTCTGTGCGGCATAAAGCCCCAGATCTCATCTGCCGTGTAGCACAAAATCGGAGCTACAAGCCTTACGAGAGAATCGAGGATAATAAACATTGCCGTCTGAACCGAACGTCTCGACGGAGAATTTTTCGCATCGCAATAAAGCGCGTCTTTAACAATATCGAGATAGAAATTCGACATATCCACAACGCAGAAACTTATAAGCGCGTGATACGCGAGGTAATAATCCATTGCCTCATACGCCGCCATAACCTTTTCGATAACCTCGTCAAGCCGCGCCAGCGCCCATTTATCTATCTCGCGGAGCTGTAACAGCTCTATCATATCCTTATCGGGGTCGAAATCCTTGCCGTCGGAGAGATTTCCGAGGATATAGCGCGCCGTGTTCCTTATCTTGCGGTAGCTCTCGGAAAGCTGGGACAGCATTTCCTTCGACACGCGAATATCAGCGTGATAATCGAGCGACGCTACCCAAAGCCGCAGAACGTCCGCGCCGAAATCCTTGATTACCTCTTCGGGGAGGATAACATTTCCCTTGGATTTGTGCATTTGCTGACCCTGACCGTCAACAACCCAACCGTGCGTGCAGACTGCCTTATACGGAGCTTTGCCGGTAGTCGCAACGGAGGTGAGCAAACTCGACTGGAACCAGCCTCTGTACTGGTCGCAGCCCTCAAGATACATATCCGCGGGCCACGAAAGTTCGGGACGTTCTTTAAGAACTGCCGCGTGAGTACAGCCCGAATCGAACCACACATCGAAAATATCCATTTCCTTGCGGAACTTATTGCCCCCGCACTCGCACTTTACATCGGCGGGAATGAACTGAGACGGGTCTTTAGCGTACCAACTATCGGAAGTTTCCTTGCGGAACATATCGGAAATAGCCTTGATTGTCGTATCGTTTATCACGGTTTTTCCGCAATTTTCGCAATAAAGCATAGGGATAGGCACGCCCCATCTCCTCTGCCTTGAAATGCACCAGTCGGAACGCATATTGACC
>CANQNY010000099.1 GCA_947625335.1 uncultured Clostridia bacterium
CCTGCGCGGGAACGCTGCCTATGCTCTTCCAGCCCTTTTCCCCGAAAACATTCAGTCTTCTGTCGAATTCCTTCACAATAGCGTCGGTTATGTCCAAAATTGTCTCCGAGCTGTTGTCGCAAACAAGATACTTTACATGCGCCGCGGGAGTAGACGCGTATTTTTTGAGATCCCCGACAAAATCGAACACCCAAAGCTCCGCGTCGTCGGGGTGAGTGCCCGAAATAATCCTTGCCGCCATAATATCGACCAACCTGCGGCGTTCCTCGCCGATACTTCCGCAGACGTAGGAAACACTTCCGCTGATGTCGATATATTTCGGCATATTCTCCATATCGCGCCCTATCTCAACTCGCGGCAGAACGCGTTTTCCCTTTGCGGTGAACGTCGGTCCTGCGGGAACTTTCGCCTTTGCAGCCCTTTCCGCCGGAGATACCCAATCGGTCCTCGGCTTTGGAGCGGGCGCAGGCGCGGGAGCCGGAGTTTCTTCAGCCTTAGCAGCGGGCGTAGGCTCACGAACAGGCGCGGGCGCGGGTTCTTCCCGCTTTTCAGCCTTTTCAACTTTTTCAACAGGCTTGGGAGTTTCCTCTATGGGCTCCGCCTTTACTTCCGGAGCAGGCTGCGCCTGACGGCGGCGAAGATCTATGTATATCCTGCGAACGTCCTCCGAAAGCTCGGACGGCGCGGAATACCAGAAAAAGCTCTCACGGTGCTGCTCTATCCAGAAACCGCCGTTTCTGCTGCGAATAGAAAGCGCATTTTTGCGGATTTTCTGCTCAAGCTCGGTTTCCTCGGTCGAATTATCGTGAGTAAGCACAACCAGAACCCCGCGCTCGGACGCTTTTTCGCAAAGCTCCAAAATGCGGTCCTTGACGCTGAAACTGTACTTTTCGGGGAAACAATGCAGCACGATAACGCGCGACACTTTTTTCGCCGAAGGCTCTGCCGCCGCCCTGCCGCAGAATTCCATAACAGCCCCGTCGATATCTTCCGCCGAACCCGGCACTTTAATAAACGAATTTGCGCCCTTTGCGAGAGCCGAAACCGCCCCCAGACAATCGGGACTCAAAGCCTGCGGCTCGCAAAACAGCATTTCGCTTATATCCGAACCGTAATATCTGATAAGATTAAGCAGCAGCCGCTGAACGCCGCCCATGAGGTACTGACCGTTTTTATCATCAAAATCAAGGTACAAAACGCTGCCGCGCTCTACCGACACCCGCACGGGCGCGCCGATAGCATGAGTCGCGGAATTATACTCCCCGTTCGACGACATAGACAGATCCTGCTCTATTTCCATGGGAACGACGAGTTTCATTCTGCGCTGACCGAGGCTCACGCAGGTCCTGTCGGACAGATTTGCCGTACCCGTGCTGTTGAACGCGGACTTATCCTCGGAAAGTATTTTCAGGAACTCCTTGAACGCGTCGGACGCTATGTATTCCTTAATCTCCGCGTCGTGCTTATCCTTGCGCTCGTTTAAGGACGCCATATCGCTGTCGTACTGGCGTTTAGCCTGCACTTTACTGCCCTCGATAAGCTGACGGGTCTGCTCTATCTTCTGCTCGTAAAACTTCTTCATACCCGTAGCCTTGGTATAAAGAGTCTCCGCGTTTACATCATTGTGAGAATCAAGCTTTATGGTCTGTCTGATACTCTCCAGAGTGCCGTCGGGCGTCTCAAACGCCTCGGGAGCCTCTTCAAGCTCGCTTGCCTGTGCGTGTTCGCGCGCGTAATCAATATAATAATCCAGCTTTCCCATTTTTTTGTGGATCTCTTCGACCTTTTCGTTAAGATCTACCTCGGAGGAGCTGCAATAATCATTATACTCTTTAAAAGCGGTATCCATCTCCGCGGAAAGCTGCTTTTCCTCCTTGGCAAGAGCCGCAAACCTGTCCAGAAGTTCGTTTACTTTGTCAGCCATAATTTTTCTCCTTTTAAGCACGATTGGGAAGCGTTCTGATGTGAAACAACATCATGTATATATTATACCTAAAAAAGCAACTCCTGTCAAGAGATTTTATAGATTTTGTACAATTTTTTACTGTAAATGGGAAAAATTTTTCACGCTTGTCCGCATATAAAACCTATGTATTTTATCGGGAAAAAACATATTCCCCGCGGTAATCACCGCCTTCTGCGCCGAGAAATTCCTCCAGCGTCAGCCCGCTGTCGTGAACCAGCTTTGCGGTGCTCGTCCCCAGATACCGCAAATGCCACGGCTCGTAAACATACCCCGTTATCTCCTCTTTTCCCTTGGGATAACGGACAATAAACCCGTATTTATAGCAATTTTCACCTATCCACCGCGCCTCGTCGGTAAACGCGAAAAGATCGTCCGTGCTTGTAACATCGACCGTAAGACCCGTCTGATGCTCGCTGTGACCGGGGCGGGAGGAAAATCTTTCCGCGTCCTCTATGCCGTTTTTTGAACACCAGTTCTCGAACACCGCAACCTGCGTTTCATAATCGCGAAACCCCGAAATAAGCGGCATTTCATACCCCGAATCCTTTCGCATACGCTCTAAAGCCGCCTCGGTGTCCTCCGTAAGTCCGTTTCCGTAATCGGGAGAGATGGATATCGCCTTGTTGACGATTATCACGCCGCCGACGGTTGTTACGCCGTCCTTTACAACAGGCGCGGGGGGGGTGATTTTCGCGGTAAAACGCCCCTCGCAGTTTATTTCGTCGAATTCGTTTACAAAAACAGTTCCCGCGCCGCAAACCGACGCGCTGTCCGAAACGCCGAGGAAACCCTCAAGCAAAAGCTCCCCCGAAACCTCCAATTCGCCGTTTACAAGCAGTTCCCCGCCGTCCTCGACGACTATTTTCGAGCCGGGTTCGCCGCGGAGTTTTCCGTTTACCAGAACCGAAAATCCGCTTTTTACGGTGTATTCCTCGCCCGACTTTATTGCGGCGAATTTGCCCTCCTCGACAACGATAACTTCTGTCGTGGTTGGCGTTTCGTCATGGCAGCCGCAAAGCAAAACGGAAAAAACTGCCGCAAGTATCAAAAAAAATCGTTTCATTTTCCCGAATTTAACCGCAGACCTCGGCGATAACTTCCGCAAACAGCACCGCGTCCTTTAAAAGCTCCTCCGCCGTTACAAACTCGTTGTCGCCGTGCATATGATAGTCCGTGTCGCCGCGCTCCGCGCCGAAAGCTACGCCGCCCTCGATATTGTGAACGTACGTCCCGCCGCCTATCGCAACGCAACGCCCGCGTTCGCCCTCGATTTTCTCGTAGACGGAAAGCAGTTTTTGCACAAAATCGCTGTTTTCGGGAACGACGTGAGGTTCGTCCTCCAGAGTTGTTTCAAAGCTGAAACCATAGTCCGAAAACGCTTTTTGGCACTTTTCCTTGACCTCGGAAAGCGTTGTACAAGTCGGAAAACGAATGTCAAACTGCCCGACTGCCGAACCCTGCGACAGCGCGAACTTGCTGAAAACGCAGGTAAGCGCGCCGCTGTCGTCCGAGCATTTCAGTCCGAGCGAGCTGCCGTCCGTTTCCCCGAACGGGAACAGCTTTTCAACCCCGCGCAAAATGTCATTGCCTGTCAGCCTGTTTATCAGGGAAACAAGTGCCGTCAGCGCGTTTTTCCCGCCCTCCGGCGTGGACGCGTGCGCCGCCTTCCCTGTTGCCGTAACAAGAAAATTGTCGTTTTCCTGCACAACCGTGAATTTTACGCCCGACTCATCGCGGGAAATTTCCTCTAAGAGTGCCTCTCGCGATACCTGCAAATTCGCCGAGGCGCCGTCGGGAACGGCGTTTATGACCTTGCCCCCGTCAATCGATACGATATTTCCGTCCGAAAAATCAGCCGAAAAACGACCGCGGATCATGCCCTTTTCGATGTTAATCACGGGGAAACTGCCGTCGGGCGTGAACACATTTTTCGGGAATTTATCGTGCTTTTTGTAAATCTCCAGATCCTCCGAGCCGTTTTCCTCGTTAGTGCCGAAAATAAGCCTGACTCCCGTTTTAAGCGGGATTGCGAGTTCCTTAACGCACAAAAGCGCGTACAACGCCGCCGCTGCCGGTCCTTTGTCGTCGATAACTCCCCTGCCGTACAAAATTCCGTCCTTTTCGGCAAGCTCGAACGGGTTTGTTGTCCAGCCCGCGCCCTCGGCGGGAACAACGTCCAAATGCGCGAGAATTCCAAGCTCTATAGGCGCGCCGTTCGGGGAATAGTCCGCGCAAAGCACCGCGTTTTCGTAATTTGTGACCGAAAAGCCCATTTCGCGGCAGACTTTCTCCATATGCAAAAGAGCGTTTTTCGGCTCTTCGCCGAACGGAGCGTTCGGAGCGGGTTTTCCCATAACGCTGGGGATTGCGACGAGCTCAGAAAGCAGCTTTTTAAGTTCGCCCTCGTGAGAATAAATATAATCGTGTATTTTTGCGTTCATAAATTAACTCCGATTTTTCATAATATCAATCATCATATCCGCGACTTTGTAAACATCGCCGCAGCCCGTGGTTATCACAAGATCGCCGCTTTGAACGTTGTCGGTGACATATTTTGCGACCTCCTCAAAGGTAGAAAACCACACGCAGCCGTCGATTTTTTCGGCAAGATCTTTCGCGTAGATGTTGTAGGTGTTTTTCTCGCGGCTGCCCATAATCTCGGTCAAAACAACCTTATCCGCGACCGACAGAGCGTCTGCGAACTCGTCAAGCAGCATTGCCGTCCGCGAATAGGTGAACGGCTGATGAACTGCCCAGACGCGCTTGAAACTCATAGCTTTGGCGGTTTTAAGAGTCGCGGCAATTTCGGCGGGGTGGTGACCATAGTCGTCCACGAACGTCACGCCGTCTATCTCGGCAAGCTTTTCAAAACGCCGCATTGCCCCCGTAAACTCGTTCAACCCCTTTTTCAGCGCGTCTGCGGGAATTCCCGCGGAATACGCCGCCGCGCACGCCGCAACCGCATTGTAAACATTGTGTTCTCCGGGAACGTGAATATCGATAACGCAAAGTTCACGTCCGTTATGCATAAGCGAAAACTGCCTGTGAAAATCGGAAATTTGCGTGATATTTTCAGCGTAAAAATCGCACTTCGGCGTTTTTCCGAAAGTCACAATTTTCGCCTTAGAACCGCATTTTCCGACAACTTCCATGGTATTTTGGTCGTCGCCGTTCGCTACAATAATATCCGTCGTCATATTGCAGAATTTTGCAAACGAGCGTTTGAGATTATCCATATTTTTGAAATAATCCATATGGTCGTTGTCGATATTTAAAACTATGGAAATATTCGGGAACAGGTGCAAAAACGTGTCCTTGAACTCGCACGCCTCGCACACCATATACTCCGACTTCCCCGCGCGTCCGCTGCCCGATATTGCGCGGAGTTTCCCGCCTATGACCGCCGACGCGTCTATCCCCGCCGCAAGGAGAATCATAGTGAGCATGGAACTTGTCGTGGTCTTTCCGTGAGTGCCCGAAACGCACATAGCCTTTGAAAACTGCTCCGTCACAAGCCCTAAAAGCTCGCTGCGCTCGGCAAGCTTTACCCCGTGTTTTGCAGCGTTCCGTGCCGCTATAAGTTCGGGATTGTCCTCCATTATCGCCGCGGAAAACACAATGCAGTCCGCGCCCTCGATGTTCTCTGCCTTCTGTCCGAGCATAACGGGAATTCCCATTTCGCGGACAGCCTGCAAAGTTGCCGTTTCATTGTTGTCCGAACCCGTGAGATAATAACCCTTTGTGTGAAGTATCTGTGCTAACGGATACATTCCGCTGCCGCCTATGCCGATAAAATGAACGTGCTTTTTCCCGCTTAGAAAATTCTCCAAAATTCTTCCCCTTTTCCTAAAATTACAAATTACAAACAGCTTGCCGCAGAAAGTATATGCCGACCCGCCGAATTTATGAATAATTACGGCAGATGTTGCCAAAATATTATTGCAAAAATCACAAACGGAGGAGCAATATGGAAATCAGCGACATCAAAATCAGAAAAACAATGCACGAGGGCAGGCTGCGCGCCGTGGTATCGATTACCATTGACAACGCAATTGCCATTCACGACATAAAACTCGTTCAGGGCGACGAGAGAATGTTTGTGGCAATGCCCAGCCGCCGCGAGGACAGCGGGGTTTTCAGGGATATAATTCACCCGATATCCTCAAATATCCGCGAACAGATCGAGGAAAAAATCCTCGACGCCTACAACAGCTATATTCAATGACCCGACAACTTTAGCACCGTTTTTAAAATCGCCGCCTGCGTTTTCGCATCGGCAATTTCATTGTTTAATATCATCTCAGCCGCTTTTTTAAGCGGTATTTTTTCTACCTCCAGAAACTCGTCTTCGTCAAGAGACTGCTCCCCCGCGTGAAGTCCCCGCGCAAGGTACATATGAATGACCTCCGTGTCGTAGGCGGGAGTGGGCAGCAGACTTCCCAGATACTCAAAACTGTCGCAGGTGCAGCCTGTTTCCTCCCGAAGTTCGCGCAGACCGCACGCGCGGTGGTCCTCGCCGTATTCAAGCTTGCCCGCGGGTATTTCAAGCAGGACTTTCCCGTGGGGATAGCGAAACTGCCGCACAAAAAGCACGTTTTCCGCGTCGTCCAGAGCCACCACGCACACGCCGCCGGGGTGCTTTACCACCTCGCGGAGAGCCGTTTTCCCGTTTGAAAGCTGTGCCTCGTCGCGCCAGACCTTGATTATCCTGCCGTCGTAGACAAGCTCCCCCGAAAGGCGTTTTTCCTCTAATTTCATAAAATTCTCCTTACTCGCCGTTGTCGCCGCTGTCCGTATTATTCTCTTCTTCCTGTTCGTGCTTTTTCTGCAAATCCAGCTCCTCCATAACACGGTATGCCTCGTCGTCCTCGGTTATTCGGGAATTGCGCTCGCGGGGCTTTCGCGCGCTGAAGTCGATTTTTTCCATGCTTACAAAGTCCTCCGACGCCTCAGGGAAAACAAGCTCGGACGTTTCATCGCCCGCGCGCTCGGGACAGTTGTAAATCTGCTCGGAAAGCTGACGGATATACGTCGCGTGAGCCTTTACGCCGTCAACCTGATCGTAAGGATAAAGATGAACGTAAGGCTTTGCTTTATCGCCCTTTACCTTCACGAGATAATACATATACGCGCACAGCAGCACCACTCCCGCAATGCTGAGAATTATGCCGAGCGTAAGCCCCGGCGTGCGGTATTTGAACACAATATCGCAAACCCCCGCGGGAACGCGCACCGCGCAAAATCCGCCGTCTATTTTCTCGACCTCGGCGGGCGTGCCGTTTATTTCCGCGCTCCAGCCCTTGCAGAACGGCACGGTGAACATAACCAGTTTTTCCGTATCATAGCTTGAAACCGCCGTAAAGCCCTCGCTGTTTACCGAAAACTGCGAAACGCCCTCGGCTATTCGAGCCTCTGCGTCCCTTTCAAACTGCGTTTGATTGACAACGCCCGCGAAATCGGGATCTTCATGAACCAGAATATCCGAGAATTTTTCTGCCTGCTCGTCGGTCAGAATAGCCGCCCTTACCATAAGATTATCGACTTTCACATTGCCCTTTGCCTCGTCGACCGTGTAATAGCTGTCGTATGCAAAACCCATCGGCAGAGCGTATTTTGTCGTGTAAATATCGTAATCGCCCTGCGTTTCCATATAATCGTAAATCGAAAGCTTTAAAATGTCGTTTTTGCGGGTGCTTTCATTCATGGACTTCGGAACCATGATGTATTTAACCCGCGTTAGAGCCCTTAAAGCGTATCTGTCGGTTTTGGGCGCGGAATTTACCGAGCGCGGCTCGCCGAGGAGTTCGTACATCTCGAAAGTAGACCCCGGAACAATGCTTGTAAAGCTCTTTAAGGAACTCATTCCCCACAGCATATTAACATTATTGATCTCGTTAAGTCCCTCTATACGGTAAAAATCGGGGTCGTTTATCGTAAACTTGGCGTTCATGGATTTATTATACGAATAAAGATTCGGACCGATTATTCTCCCGTAGCCGATAAAATAATAACCCAGCACCATGGAGCATGCCATTACTATGCCCGTAAGGCGTCTTGTAAACGCCTTTTTCGGGAGCTGCTTTCGCATTTTGAGAACAAGCCACAGCACCACCAGAAATCCCACCGCTATCGCAAGCGACACCCATACCGCGGGGTTTAATTTTCCGTCCTTGTCGTTCGTCAGAAAGCGCGGGACAAGCTCGGTTTTCGTCTCGCCCGTGGTTTTGTCGGTGGTGGTTTTTGTGAACGGCGCAAGCGTCGAAAACGTTCCCATAACAAGCGTTACCACGGCGCAGAATTTCATACCGAACCGCAGATCGAACTCCTCGTGTTCGAGAGTATACGCCGTCGCAAGGCAGCAGATAAGCTC
>CANQNY010000100.1 GCA_947625335.1 uncultured Clostridia bacterium
GCGACATTCCGCGCGAATTCTATCACCGCCATCTGCATTCCGAGACACAGCCCGAAATACGGGACTTTGTTCTCCCGCGCGTACCGCACAGCCTCGATTTTGCCCTCAATTCCGCGGTCGCCGAACCCTCCCGGCACGCAGATCCCGTCGCAGTCCGACAGAAAATCTTTCGCCGTCTCGCGGGTAACGTCCTCGGAATTTATCAGCTTTATATCCACGTTGCAGCCGTTTACAGCGCCCGCGTGACGGATTGACTCCATAACCGAAATATACGCGTCCGGCAGCGCGACATACTTCCCCACAAGCCCTATTCTGAGCGGCTTTGAGGCGTTTTCCTGCCGTCTTACCATATTTTCCCATTCGGTCAGATCGGGCTTTCTGTCCTCAAGTCCCAGATGGTAGCACGCCGAGTGCGCCAGACCCTCCTTTTCCAGCATAAGCGGCACTTCGTACAGCGACGGCGCGGTGAGGTTCTGAATAACGTCCTCGCGGCGCACGTTGCAAAACAGCGCGATTTTCTCGCGCATTTCAAGCGGCACTTCCATTTCGCTGCGAAGGACGAGAATATTAGGCTGAATACCGAGCGACAGCAGCTCCTTTACCGAGTGCTGTGTAGGCTTGGTTTTAAGCTCGTTAGAGCCCGAAATATACGGCAGCAGCGTTACATGTATGTACAGCACGTTCTCCCGTCCCTTTTCGTAGCTTACCTGGCGTATAGTCTCCAGAAACGGCGTGCTTTCAATGTCTCCCACCGTGCCGCCGATTTCGGTTATCACCACGTCCACAGGCTCTGCGCCGCTGTTTGCCGCGCGGTAAACGCGGCTTTTAATCTCGTTTGTGACGTGCGGAATAACCTGCACCGTGCCGCCGAGAAAATCTCCTCTGCGCTCCTTGTTGAGGATTGTCCAGTAGATCTTGCCGGTGGTGACGTTGGAGTTTACCGAGAGATTTTCATCGATAAAACGCTCGTAATGCCCGAGATCGAGGTCGGTCTCCGCGCCGTCGTCCGTCACGAAAACCTCGCCGTGCTGATACGGAGACATTGTTCCGGGGTCGACGTTGAGGTACGGGTCGAACTTCTGGATAGTCACGCGATAGCCGCGCATTTTCAGAAGTCTTCCCAGCGACGCCGCCGTAATTCCCTTGCCAAGCCCCGAAACCACGCCGCCCGTTACGAAAATATACTTAGTAGCCATATTTTAAACCGCCTTTCATTTATACAAACACTTACTATAATTATACCACTTTCGGAATATTTTTTCAAGGTATTTTTGCCCTAATGAAGTAATTTTTATCCCGACCCCTAAATTCCCCAAAAACGCGGTAAAGGGCTGCCTTGCAGATAACTCGTTTTTAAATCCCTTTCTCTTTCACTCCGTCCCTCCGTCCCCTCCGTCCCCCGCCGAGCCGCGCGCAGCGCGGGGAGGATGAGTGATTGATGAATGAGTATTTAATTGATTAGTATTTTATATTATAATAAGGTATCCGTTGTCCGCACCACCGTTGGCGGGATTCCCGTCAACGGGCAAGCCGTTAACAGTTTATAGTGTACAGGGTATAGTGAATAGTAGTAAGTATCCGCCTGCGGCGGATTAATTAGATTGTAACAAAGAGGAGAAGTTTCCGATAATCTTGCATACAATCTAAAATATCCGCGGAGCGGATACCTTCTACTGTACACTATGTGCTGTTAACTGTAAACTGACAAAAGACCGCCCGAATTTCTCCGAGCGGTCTTAAACTTTATCGGTTTAAATTACAACAACTTCTTGTAAAGCTCCGCAAGCTCCTCGACAGACGTATCGCGGGGGTTTCCGGGGCGGCAAGCGTCGTCAAACGCCGACTGCGCCAAAAACGGAACGTCTTCCGGCTTTACAATGTCCTTCAGATTGTCGGGAATTCCAACGTCCTTAGAAAGCTGTTTTACAGCGTTGATAGCAGCCTTGCGGTACTCCTCCTGCGACATTTTCTCCGTGCCCTCAACGCCCATAGCCTTAGCTATATCGCGGTATTTTTCGCCCGTCGCGGGAGCGTTGTACTCCATAACCGTCGGGAGAATAATTGCGTTTGCAATGCCGTGGGGAGTATCATACAGCGCGCCGAGCGGGTGCGCCATGGAGTGAACAATGCCTAAGCCTACGTTGGAAAAGCCCATTCCCGCAACATACTGCCCCAGAGCCATGCCCTCGCGCCCCTCAGCCTCGTTCTTTACAGCCCCGCGCAGCGAACGCGCGATTATCTCGATAGCCTTCAGGTGGAACATATCCGACAGCTCCCACGCGCCCTTTGTGATATACCCCTCGATAGCGTGAGTCAGCGCGTCCATACCCGTAGCCGCCGTCAGCGACGCGGGCATTGTGCTCATCATATCGGGGTCTACGACTGCAACAATCGGAATATCGTGCGGGTCAACGCAGACCATTTTTCTGTCTTTCTCAACGTCTGTAATAACGTAATTTATCGTAACCTCAGCCGCCGTGCCTGCGGTTGTCGGAACAGCGATTATCGGAACGCAAGGCTTTTTGGTCGGTGCAACGCCCTCAAGACTTCTCACATCTGCAAATTCGGGGTTGTTTATAATAATGCCGACAGCCTTTGCGGTATCCATTGACGAACCGCCGCCGATAGCGATTATATAATCCGCGCCGCTCTTTTTGAACTCCTCAACGCCGTGCTGAACGTTTTCAATCGTGGGATTGGGCTTTATATCGGAATAAATATCGTATTTCAGTCCCGCGCCGTCAAGCACATCCGTCACCTTTTTCGTGACATTGAACTTGATAAGATCGGGGTCGGAGCATACGAAAGCTTTCTTAAAGCCGCGCCCCTTAGCCTCGTCAGCGACAGCCGCGATCGCGCCCTTTCCGTGATAGGAGGTCTCGTTCAGAACAAAACGATTCATAACTCTCATTTCCTTTCAGATAAATATAATTTTCCGCATAGCCGTGCGGTAAGTTACTATTATCAGCCTGCATAAAAAGTTAAATCTCAGGCTGGAGATAAAGCCCCATCTGCTGTGTCAGTAGCACAGCGTTTTCCGCCGCAGGCGGATAATGCGGCGGCACTGCAGCAGGCACAAAAGCCTAGCCGCAGCACCGCTTCAGCGTTTTGCCCGAAGGGCATAATGCGTGCATACTGGAACTTTCTCTCCAGCCTACAATTAGCAATTAAATTATTTGATGTTCGTGACAAGCTCGTTTACATTGCCGAGCATCTCGCGCAGCGTCTCGATATCCGATTCGGTCTTTCCTATCGCCGAATAAACGTCCTTAATCTGCTCGTTTATCTCGGTCATGGCTTTCTTTATGCCGTGGAGAGTTTTTTCAATCTCCACAGCCTGCTTTGTGTTCTTATCCGCGAGAGCGCGCACCTCCTGCGCGATAACGTTAAATCCCGCGCCCGCCGCGCCCGCGCGCTTTGCCTCGATAGACGCGTTAAATCCGATAAGCGTGAGCTGCGTAGAGGAGCTTTCGATGGTTTTGATAATGCTGTCGGTGATCTCAACAGCCTTTGCGGACGCCGCCGCAGACTCCTTTATCGAAGTAAAGTTGTCCGACAGCGCGGTTATCCCCGCAACAGCGGAATCGGTCTGCTTATTTATATCGACAAAACTGCGCTGAATATCGGACACGGCAGCCTCGCTGCGCTCGGTCTCGCTCTGCGCGATAGCTTTCTGATAGCCGACATCGGACAGCGCGTTCGCCATCTGATAAAGCAGATTTGCCGCCGCGTCAACCTGGCTTTTCGGAACGACTTTTATCTTATGTAACGCGTTTACATACTCCTCCGGGTCAACGCCTATCTCCCGCGCGATTTTGCGGAACTTGTTGTCGTCGGGCTGTTCGGTGAGAATTTGACCGCCGATAAGAGAACCGATATGCCTGCCGTTTAACATAATCGGCGCGGCAAAATCCACCAGTCCCCCGTGGCAATAGTACACCGACGGACGCCCCGTGCGCGAGGACTCCGCGCCGCCCTGCAAATCGCACTTATTGCAGCGTTCGCAGCCTATGGGAGATTTTCTCGTGAGATTCATGCAAAAATCGGTGGGGTTGCTCAAATGCGTGACAGAACCGGTAGCGTCGGTCGCCAGAGCAGCCATTCCCGTGGCGTTTGCAAACGCGTCCTGCAGCGACTGCAGCGTCTGGCGGTCGATAACGTCCAGCAAAGTTATATTTTCAAGATCCATAGCATACTACTCCCTTTTAGTAATTTATAATTCTATTATATTACATTTCACAAAATAAATCAAGAGAAATTTTTGTTAAAAATTTCACGTGCGGGAAAAAATTCAGCGTTAAATTTAGTTATTTTGCACAAAAACGGGTAGGCTGAACACTGCAAAAAACCGCGGAGGGGGAACAGGCTGCCCGCGGAGTTGTCGTTTTGCACAAAAAACTGCGCGAACAAAACGCGCGCAGGGTGAGCTTACATAAATTGCACAGCTGCTAATAATCTTTGTTACAATTCTAATAAAATACGCCGCAGGCGGATACCATATACTATTCACTGTACGCTGTTAACTGTGAACTGCCTACTCGGCGTTGTGAGATTGCTTTTTTGCGAAAATGAAAATTATCACCGCGCAGACGAGCAAAATTCCTCCCGAGCAGGCGATTATGAACTCTTTCGTCAGCATTCCGCCCCTTACGACGGCAAACTCCCCGCCGCTCAAATTCGCCGCGAACATTACCGCGTAAAATATCAGCAAAACTCCCGTTACGACCATGTTGCCCGTGCCGTTCACGCCGAACAGCGACCCGCGCCGTATGTTCATAATTATCCACTCCGGCAGCCCCAGCACAACAAAAACCGCGCTTGCGGCGGAGCAGCTTTCGCACCAGCAAAAGACCCTTTCCATAAACATAAGATTTACGAGCATAAGCGTCGAAAAAATCGCCAGCGTCTCGCAGGAAGTCCGAAGCCGCGCTATTTTCTGCCGCTCGTCGAGAATTTCCTTCTGCGAGCCCGGTTCAGCCGTTATCAGCCTTTCGCAGAATTTGTCGAATGATTTCATGCTCATTTTAATTCCTCCTCGTTCCAAAACAAATCGTCAAGCGTTTTCCCCAAAGCCCTGCAAATCGAAACGCAGAGATTTATCGTGGGGTTGTAGTCGCCGTTTTCCACCGCGCTTATCGTCTGGCGCGTAACGCCCGTTTTTTTCGCAAGCTCCTCCTGCGACATATCCAGCGCCGCCCGCGCGGATTTCAGTTTCAGATTTTTCGCCAAACTACCCCGCCTCCCTTGCAAAGCTATTGTAACATATATTTATAACTTTGTCAAGTATATTTTACAAATTTTCCGAAATATTTGTCATTTTGCTGCAAAAAAGCCTGCGCGAACAAAAAATCCGCGCAAGCCGAACATTATCAAAAATTATCTCCCGCCTGCCATGTAAAGCAAAGCGTTCACAATCGCCGCGGCGACGGTACTGCCGCCTTTGCGACCCATTGCGGCGATGTACGGGAGACGCGTGTTCACAAGCATTTCCTTGGACTGAATTACGTTTACAAAGCCCACGGGCGCGCCGATGACAAGCGCGGGCGAAAACTCCCCGCGCGCCGCCGACTCGCATATCTCGATAAGCGCGGTGGGGGCGTTTCCGACCGCGTAAATCACGGGAAAGCCTTGCCGCGCGGCTTTTTCTACGGACGCCGCCGCCCGCGTAATGCCGCGCTGTGACGCCGTTTTCGCGACGTCCTCGTCCGCCATAAAGCAGACCGCCCTACAGCCGAGTTTCTCCAGAGCCGCGCGGTTTATCCCCGCACGCGCCATGTTCGTGTCGGTGACGATCGTAACGCCGCTTTTAATCGCCTCAAGCGCGTGTTTTACGGCGTTTTCCGAGAATTTCAGATTATCCGCAAAATCAAAATCCGCAGTCGTGTGAATTACCCTCAGCACTATCGGTTTAATTTCGTCGGGAATTCGCGCTTTAAGTTCGCTTTCGATTATCTCAAAGCTGCGTTTTTCAATTTCGCTTGGAAGAACATATTCCGTTTTCAGAATTCTATCCCCTTTCTCGCGGAAATTCCCTTTTGATACGGGTGTTTTACACATTTAATCTCGCTTATATAATCGGCTCTTTCAAGGAACACCTCCGCAGGCTCTCGCCCCGTGAGAATTATCTCCTTTTCGGGGGAATTCAGGATTAAACTCTTCGCAAGCTCGCGGTCAAGCAAATTGTACGAATATGCACAGTTGAATTCGTCGAGAATTATCATCTCAAATTCGCCCGAAAAAGCGCGCTGCAAAAGGCTGTTGTGAATTTCGGAAAGCGAAAGTTTTTCCTGCTCGGACAGATTTTTAAAAAAGCCGAAATTCCGTTCGGGGCGCATTATCGTGACGTTTTGCAAAGACCCTAACGGGACGAGTTCCCCGCTTTCGCCGCCTTTCATAAACTGCGCGAAACACACCCGCATTCCCGCGCCCGCCGCCCGCACGCAAAGCCCGACGGCGGCGGTGGTTTTGCCCTTGCCGTCGCCGCAATATATCTGCAGCATTACTTGCGTTTGCGCGACAAAACGACCGCCGCGCCCGCCAGAACCGCGCTTGTAAACGCGAAAGTTCCGACGCCCGAATTTGGGTTGTCCTTGCTGTCTGACGGAACATCTGACGCGGCGTCAGAATTGCCGTTTTTCAGAGCCTCCGCGGGGAGACTTGCAGAGCTGAAAGTAAGCGTTCTGTCGTACCACTCGGACTTTTTGGTGCTCCAAGCTGCAACCTGCACGGGCGCGTCCAGCGCGGGAATTTCAAACGTGTAAACATACTTGCCGTCCACGTCCTCGAACGGGATAAAATCGGCTTCCGTTGCCGTCAGCGCCTGCTCCGCAGTGCCCACAAACAGCTTGCCGTAGCCCGTCCCCGAAAGCGTTACCGCGGCGGTGAGCTTGCCGTCCTTTACGGTCAGTTTGCAGTCCGTCACCTTGAACATTTTGTTGTCCGACTCGACGGTTATGCTGTATGTGCCGTCGTTGAGTTCGGCAGCGAAAGCCGCTGCCGAAATTGCCGAAATTGCGCACACCGCGCAGGTAGTGATTGCCATGAATTTTTTCATATAAATTCCTCCTGAAAATAATAACGTGATTACACGTTTTTGTCAAAGTATTTGCCGTACAGCTCCTCGGAAATCCCGTAAAGAGCGCGGATATTTTCCTGCGTGAACACCTCGGCGGGGCTGCCCGAAAGCGTTATTTTCCCGTCCTTCACGCACAGGATTTTATCCGAGATTTTCTCCGCAAAATCCAGCTCGTGCAGCGACATTATCACCGCGATTTCCGACTCGCGCACAAGCTTTCCGAGTATCTCGAAAAACACGATTTTATGCCGAATATCAAGGTACGAAGTCGGCTCGTCCAGCACGAGAATTTTCGGCTGCTGGCAGACGGCGCGCGCGAGCAAAATTCGCTGCCGCTGACCGTCGCTCACCGAATTAAAATCCGCGTCTGCAAAACTCTCCGCCTCCACCGTTTTTATCGCATTGTCAACGATTTTTTTATCGTTTTCGGACAGCACCCCAAGCATTCCCGTGTACGGGTATCTCCCCGCGGCGGCGACGTCGCGGCAGGTCATAAGGTCGGGTTTCAGGCGTTCGGTAAACATCACGGAAAGCGTTTTCGCAAGCTCGGCGCGCGGGATTTTTTCGAGGTCTTTTCCGAAGAATTTCACCTCTCCCGCGCTTTTTGAAAGCGAACCCGTCACGGCTTTGAGGATAGTCGATTTCCCGCCGCCGTTAGGTCCGATAAGCGTTAAAATCTCGCCTTTTTTCACCTCGAAATTTATGTTTTCGATAACGTCGGATTTGCCGTAACCCGCGCGTAAATTCCTCACTAAAACAGCGGAACAATCTTCCATTACATCTCGCCCCGCTTTCTGCGAACGATTATCGCGATAACAATCGGCGCGCCGAAAACCGCCGTTACGGTGGAAATCGAAAGCTCCGTCGGGGAGAGCGCCATTCGCGCGATGATGTCGCTTATCATGCAGAAAATACTGCCCGCGAGAAAACACGCGGGTATCATCACCAAGGGCTTTGATGTGCCGAACAGCTTTCTCACGATATGCGGAACGGCAATCCCCACAAACGACACGGGTCCCGCAAACGCCGTAACGCACGCCGAAAGCAATCCCGACAGCACCACCAGCGCGGTTTTGAGGAATTTCAAATTCACGCCGACGCTCTCGGCATACCCCTCGCCGAGCATATACGCGCTTATCGGTTTTGAGATAAAAAGCGTGCCTAACACCGCCGCCGCGACTATTCCCGCTATCACGGGAATATCG
>CANQNY010000101.1 GCA_947625335.1 uncultured Clostridia bacterium
ACTTTTTTACCCGAGGAGAAATTATGGAGGAAAAAGCTGTTTTAATCACCGCCGACATCGGAGAATACGACCCCGATACGTCGCTTGACGAGCTGTCCGAGCTTGCAAAAACCGCAGGCGCGGAAGAACTCGCGCGGGTTATCCAAAAGCGCGACGCATACGACTCAGCCACCGTCGTCGGCGAGGGGAAACTCGAAGAAATAAAGGAGCTGTCCGAGCGGCTGGGAGCTACCTTGCTCATTTTCGACTGCGAACTTACCGCCTCGCAGATACGCAGTATCGAGGACGCGACAAACGTCCGCGTTATCGACCGCACCATGCTTATTCTGGACATCTTCGCAAAACGCGCGGTATCCCGCGAGGGCAAGCTGCAAGTCGAACTCGCCCAGTTAAAATACCGCCTGCCGAGGCTTTTGGGGTTAGGCACATCGCTTTCGCGTTTGGGCGGAGGCATAGGCACGCGCGGTCCGGGAGAAACCCAGCTTGAAACCGACCGCCGGCATATTCGCCGCAGGATAGACAAGCTGTCCGCGGAACTTCGCGAACTCGAACAACGCCGCGGCTATTCCCGCGCCCGCCGCAAGAAAGACAGCGTTCAAGTAGGCGCTATCGTCGGCTACACCAACGCGGGCAAATCCACGCTTTTAAATCTCCTCACGGGAGCGGACGTTTTAGCCGAGGACAAACTTTTTGCAACGCTTGACCCCACCGCCCGCGCAATTGAACTTCCCGACGGGAGAAATCTGCTGCTTGTGGACACCGTAGGGCTTATCCGCAGGCTGCCTCACCATCTTGTCGAGGCGTTCAAATCCACGCTTGAAGAGGCGGCTGCCGCCGATATTATCATACACGTCTGCGACGTGTCCGACCCCGAATTTTCCGAAAAGGCGAAAGTCACGCTTAAAACGCTCGCAGATTTAGGCGCGTCGGAAATTCCCGTTGTCACCGCGCTCAATAAGTGCGACAAGCTGTCCGAAAACTTCCCCGAAGACGACACGACGGTTAAAATTTCCGCTTTGAAAAACGAGGGCATAGACCGCCTGCTCGAAGTTATCGCAAAAAACCTTCCGCAGACTTCCCGCCGCATGAAATTGCTTTTGCCGTATGACAAAGCGGGTTTACTTTCGCAAATCCGCGAAAACGGCAAGGTCTTTTCGGAGGAATACACGGAAAGCGGCGTTCTCGCCGACGTTCTCGCAGATAATCGCCTTATAAAACAGCTTTCCGATTACGAAAGGCAGGATTAAAGCAGCACCTCCGCGCCGCCGGTGGAGCGAATTGTCAGCACCTTGCACGAACCCACGCCGAACACCTTTTCCAAATTCATCTTGAACTCCTTAAGCGCGTCAAGCGGCACGAATGCTTCGACTGTTCCCGTAAAACCCGCCCCGTGAACACGGCAGGCGCCCTTGCGGCGGAGCGTGGTCTCCGCGACGTTCAGCGCGATTGAAACGCATTGCCGCGTGACGTCCGACACCGAGTATACGTTTTGCAGGTATTTGAACGAAGAATCTCCGCTTTCCTTGACAGCGTTTAAAAAGTCCTCAAATCTGTCGTTTTTCAGCGCGTGAATAACGCGCTCCACGCGGTTGTTCTCGTTGAAGAAATGCACCGCCCGCAGCACCGCTCTGTCGCCGAATTCGCGCCGAAGTTCCGTTATATTCAGCAGAATGTCCATAATCGCGAGACTTCTGAGCGTTTCGCAGTCGAAAAATCCCGCGACAGCCTTCATATCGTTTTTAATTGCCGCATATTCCTCGGTGTAGTCGAGGGGGCGGCTTTTTACGTTTACAATGCACACCGCGTGTTCATACTGCTTGAAATTGCAGGGAACAGGCTCTATTATCGGGGTATCGGTGTCCTTAAGGTCGACTGCTACAAACCCGCCCACGGCGCAGGCTACCTCGTCGGTAAGTTCAGCCGTTGCCGCGCCGAAATATTCCATCGCCGCGGAGTGTCCTATTTGAGCAATTTTTACTCCGGGAATTTGCCCCTCGTTGTACAAATGGCAGAGGATAGTCCCGACAAGCGTCTCGAACGCGGAGCGTTCTCCAAGCTCAAACCGCTTGTCTAAAGCGGAACTCACATACGCCAGAAATCCGCCGATATTATGCCCGTTTTTCTTAAATCCGCGCAATATTCCGCGAACCAGCGCGGTATATGTGCCTTTTTCGTCCTCTTTGACATCGAGGTCCGATAAGTCCACCCGACATTCCGGGAGATTTTCCGGTTTCACAACTACAACATTGTCGTCCGTGGGCTGCGCTACCGCTATCATATCCGCGTCAACGCTTGCCGCAAACACTTTTCCGTTGTTGTGAGCAGTCTGATTTCCGCAAATTTCCACTCTTCCCGGCGCGGAGAAAAATCTATGCTCCCCAAGCGTCCCGAAATACTCCGCAAATCCGCATTCCGCAGTCCTGAAACGCTTTGTCTGCGCCTCGACTGCCGCGTCCGTATTGTCGCTTAACGTCGTGCAGAGGTCTTTAAGCTCTCGTCTTATCGGTTTCATATTGTCACCCTCCGTTTGATGCGGTAATCTATTTCAGCCAGTATAAAAAGTCAAATCTCAGGTTGTAGAGAAAGTCCCGGATGCACGCATTATGCGCTTGCGCGCAAAACGCTATGTGGTTTTATCTACAGCCTGCTATTTTTCTGTATAAAACATATGCTTTGCCTTTTCCTTATGCGCGGACACCGACAACGCAAGTCCCACGCACACATGCATCATCAGCATTGAAGTTCCGCCCTGCGAGACAAACGGCAGCGGAATTCCGATAACCGGCACTACCGACAGCACCATGCCTATATTTACAACGCAATGGAACAGTATCATTGCGAAAACTCCCACGCAGATAAGCCGTCCTAGCTTATCCTGCGCGCCCGAGGCGTCCGACAAAAGCAGCAGGCAGATTACAGCCAGCGTTATCATAACGCACATACACCCGATAAATCCCATTGTCATACCGATATACGAGAACACAAAGTCGTTGTATATCTCCGAGGTATAGGTGTAATGGTCCGCGTCAAATCCCAAGCCTTTAAGCTGTCCCGAGCCGAGAGCCACTTTCCCCCAATATTGCTGATAATAAATGTCCCTAACCTCTTGCTGCTGAAGTTCCTCGTCAAAAAGCACCTTAAACCTTAACCTGTGGTGGTCTTTCATAATGTAATTCCACGCGACAAACGCCACCGCAGGCACGGCAAGCACTCCCGCCGCAAGGTATTTCCAGGAAATTCCGCCGATAAACAGCATGCAGATAAAGATAAACAAAAACACCAGCGCGCTGCCTGCGTCGCCTTGAATAAGAATTAACCCCGCTGGGGCAAGCGCATGCACGCATACTCCCAGAAAGTGCAGCGGAGAGTTCAGTTTATCCCCAAGCTTTGAAATATGCACCGCAAGCGTTATGATAAACACGAATTTGAGTATCTCCGACGGCTGTACCGTGAAAAATTTGAAATCCAGCCACGCTATATCATCGTCGCGCTTTACTCCGAGCGGCGTGAACAGCAAAAGCTGCAAAATCACCGCTATCGGCGCGAAAGTGTACCAGTATTTGGCAATAAACTTGTAATCTATAAGGCTTATCACAAACCCCGCCGCAATGCCCAAAACACCCGCTATTATCTGCGTGGTAACTGCTTGATGGTTGACAAATCCTGTTTTTTCCATAGAGCTTATCAGGAAAAAATCAAACAGCGTAAGCCCTATGCAAATCACGGGCAGCACTTTATCCAAATGCTTGAAATAATCTTTTAGGTAGTTTAAAACGGTTTTCATTGTTTACAATATTTTCCTCACTAAACGGCAAAAAATCCACACATTTCTATTATATACTTTTTCCCGCACTTTTTCAAGAGGAAACGCCGAAATATTTTATTTTCGCCGAAAACAATAAAAAGCCGAGGATTTTTTAAAAATCTTCGGCTTTTTTGACAATTAGAAGGGGGCAAAGCGGTCATTTGTTATCCCCGACTGATGATTTCGTAACCAGTTTTTTCATGAAATCCGACGTGTGCAGCGGTCTTCCGCTTATGAACCCCTGAACGAGGTCGGCGTTAAACCCGCGGGCATTTTCGAGAGCGTCCGCGTTATCCACGCCCTTAATGCACACCGTAATGCCCTTTTCGTGAGCGCGGTCGATAACGGATTTTACGAACGCCGCCGACACGGGGTCGTCCGACAGCCGCTTTGCGCGCAGCTTTATAAGTTTTACAAACGGATTTTCGAGAATTGCGTCGGAAAAGAACTTCCCGCCCTTGTCGTCGGCGATTATGTTTACGCCCACCGTGGCAAGCTGTTTCAGCGACTGATTATGCGTAAGCAAAGTGTTGTCGTTTTCGGACACGGAAATGCTTATCGCATCGGGCGGCAGCGAGTATTCCAGCAGCGATTTTCTCAGCAGCAAAACGCCCTCGTCGAGGTTTAAAATGTCCTCCGGGATAGCGAAACTTACCCGAAACTGCGGAATTCCGCATTCTCTGACAGCGGTGCAAAATTCGCACAAACGGCTTGTAACAAAGCTGTAAATCTGCTTTGCCATACCCAAACGATTGATTATCGGAAGATACTTGTCGCGTGCGATTATCACCTCTCCGTCGCTCCAGAACAGGTGCGCCTCGCAGCACACAAGCTCTCCCGAGCAGGCGTCCACAACGGGCGTATACAGGAAGTAGAAATCCCGAAAACCGTTCTCTGCGGACTCGATAATTTGCTTTCTGAGCCGCTTGTCGTCGCCAAGCTCCTCTTCAACGCTGTCGGAATAGCACAACGCCTCGTGAAGGTTCTTCTCCTTAGCGCAGCGGATAGTCCGCGCGGCAAATTTAATACATTCTCCCGCGTCTTCGGCGTTGTCCGGGAACATCACCACTCCCGCGTGAATGTTAAGTTTGGTTTCGCTGTCGTTCAGAAACCACGGCGTTTTGAACTTAGAAAGTATAGTTTCGGCGAATTTTACAGCCGTATCCCTGTCCGCTCCGGGCAGAGCCACATACAGCGTATCCGGGGAAAATCTGTAAATCGTCTTGGAACTCCCTGACGGGACAGCCGAGATATATTCCGCGATACTGCGGACAATTTCCGAGGCATACTGCGTGCTGTAGCTCTCCGAAAGGGACTTCAGATTGGAAATTTCAGCCGCGACCACCGCGCCGCTCTGCTGTTTCGCGAGAGCCTGTGCAAAATCGCGCTCGAACGCGCTGCGGTTCGGAATACCCGTTTCGGTGTTGTAGTACGCAAGGCGGTGCAAATGCTCCTGCGACCGCGCAAGCTCGTTTTCAATGAAAATTCGGTTAATCACCGCCGACAAAAGCTGCGTTATATTTCTAATGACCTTTCTGTCGCGGTTTGACCACTCCTTGCCGCTGTCCCGCGCGATAAACGCCACCACGCCCTTTGACGCGCCGTTCTCGTAGATATTCGCGAGAGCCATACTGCGGTTTCGCGTGCGTTCGTCGTAGATTTCGTCCTCGCTTACGCACAGCACCTCGCTGAACTCAAGCTCCTTTTCAATATGCAAATTCTTGGAATTATCGCTGACAATAGGGTACAAGTTCCCCGACGCGTCCCAGCGGTAACTTTTCGCGGGGTGCGAGCCGGTATCGCAGAATACAATATCTTCCAGCGAGAAATATTCCGTTATCAGCGGAATTATGTTCTTAAACGAATCCGCCGCGCTTTTCCCCTGCAAAATTAGGGAAGAAACGTTGTTTACAAGAATTTGGTCCTCGAAATTCTGCCCGAGCAATTTGTTTGCCCTGCGGGAATTCTCCATTTCCTCGTATATTACAATATAGGAATTCGCGATTTCCGACACGGTTTTAACCATTGTATCCAGCAGCGGCACCGACTCGTTAATGCTGTCGGGATTTTCCCCCGCGATAGTCCAAAAGCCCGCCGTGCGGTGTTTTATCCGAATGCCTTTTTTGCGCTGGTAGCTCATTTTATTGAGATTTGCGCCCTTGTCCTGACCCTGCGCCGACGCGATAACTCTGCCGTTTTCGTCCATTATCTGCGAGAAAAGCCCTTTTATATGCGTAAAAGGCTGCTGAATATCGGTAAGATAATCCGTCCCGAGAATATCCGACAATTTCGGCACGTTGTCCATAGTCGCCATAGACGCCTCGACCTTGCTGCGAAAACTCCGCAAAACGGCGTCCTCGCCCTCGCAGTCAAGATATTCCGTCACATCGAACATCGTCCCGCAAATGCGCCTTAACGTCTTATCGCCGTCGCGCTCCGCCGCCGCGCTTATGTAATACCAGCGGTACTGCCCGTCGGAACGAAGACGTGCGTGCGCCTTTATGCAATCGGATTTTTTCGCGACAATATCGCCGATTATATCGCAAAACGGCTGATAATCATCGGCATAGATAATATCGCCCAACAAAACTGTTTCGCTGTCGGAAAAAGGATTTTCCCCGCACAGAAATGTTATCGGGAAATCGGGTCTGTACTGCATTGTAAACGCAAAACACCCGCCGTTTTTTACTGCCCGTTCGAGTTCTGTCATACTATCACTCCTTTGCTCCTCGGACTTCTGATATTTTCCCCAAAGCAGCGTTTTAAGGCTTTAATCTGTCAAAGTACGCCTTTTATAAAGAATTCTATTTCAGACTGCCAAAATTTGCCGCATACATAAATTTTATTTATCTGTTAAACATTTTTATTCACTTTAACTATATACATTATAACACAAAGTTTTCAACATTTCAAGTGGTTTTTTGTTATTTTCACAATTTTTTCATATAATTTTTAAAATATTTCCCACATTTCATATTTTTTGTCAAAAAAGAACGCGGGACGTGAAAAAGTCCCGCGAATGTTTGTAAAAATGGGAGTTTACAGGCTCAGACGGCGGTTTTGAAGAGCAAAACGTCACGATTTTTCGGAAAATACACGGTAAGCGTTTTTTCGTCAAATTGCACAAAAACATGCTCGCCGATTTCAGTTTCCGCGGACATCATGCCCTCGGGCGGGGTATTAGCCCTTGCCGCGAGGTGATAAACCCGCTCCACGCCGTCCGCAAAAAGCACGCAGGAAGTACCCTCCAGCCGCACCGTGACGTCGTTTTTCGTCTCGCCGCCGAGCTGTTCGCTTGAAACGGTCTGACCCTCTTGCGGCTTATTGTCCTGCTCCTCCGACAGCGAGGGCGCTTCGGCATTGTCGGCTGCCATATCGCCGGAAATTGCCGCGTTTCCGGCATTTCCCGCATTGCCCGTGTTTTCGTTCACATTTATCCTGCTGTTGAGCGAAAAATGCAAAATGACAAAAATTCCCAGCAAAGCCGCCGCAGGGACAGCCACGCCGAAAAACAGCGGCGTTTTGCGCTTTTTGGGCTGCAGCGGCTGCTCGGAGAGCTTTTTGTAAACCCCGTCGCGAATGCGCGCCGCTTGCTCCTCAGTCGGGGAGATTTTTGACATTTCTTGTTTAAACTCGTCTTTAAAGTTCATATCTCCGCCTCCCCGAGAATTTTTTTCAGCATTTCTCTTGCCCTTGACAGCTGCGACCGCACGGTAGAGCCTCTGAGCCCCGTGACCTTTGCGATTTCGTCCGTTTGCAGGTCCTCAAAATAGAACAGGTAAATCACCGTTCGGTATTTAGGCGGCAGCGACATCACGGCGCCAAGCACCGTTTTTCGGCGTTCTCCGCGCTCGAAATTCTCCTCGGTGACGTTATCGGAGAGCATTTCGCTGTCGGCGAGCTGTTCCCAATCCTCGGAATTATCTTTATGCCGCGCATAAGCCGAACCTGCCGCCGAATTCGCGCAGTTTACCGCGCAGCGGATAAGCCAAGCCTTGCGGTGTTCCTCGCTTTGAAAGGTGATGTTCGCCTTGAAATAACGCAAAAACACCTCCTGAGAAACGTCCTCGCTGTCGGCGGCGTTTTTCAGCCTTGTAAAGGCGATGCGGTAGACGGTGGGCGTGTAAAGCCGCATTACCTCGTCAAAGCTGTCCGCGGTTTTGAGAGACAGTCCCATAAAATACCTCTGATACCTCGTTCTGAATATAATACCGTGCAACTTCCGAAATTGTTGCAAAATCGGGCAATTTTTTTGGACGGTAGCTTTTTAGCCCGAAATTGCCGCCCAACTCACAAATTGCCTTGCTGCAACCCCTCGCAAACGCCTGTCGGGGGCGATTTTCCCGCGCGGGAAAGCTTTGCCGAACCCGCACAAATCGGGCATTTTCTGGGGAATAGCC
>CANQNY010000102.1 GCA_947625335.1 uncultured Clostridia bacterium
CCACAGATTTGACAGCCCGATTTTGTTGTAATACTCGGCATACGCATTGTCGCAGCACAGCACAATTTCGCCCGCGCGTTTTTTCCAGCTTGCCGCCGAAAGCACCGTGCAGTATAAATCGAAATCCTCCGCGGCGGGAGAAGTCTTGCCGCGGGCGCGCGACGGCGCAAATGACGCAGTATGGAACGCTCTCATAATCAGCCTATCCCGAAAACTACCTTTCGTACCATAATAAATATAGTGCCGCCTATTCCCAGAACCGCCAGAATTACCCCCGTGATTATCCCCGCGGGGGTTGTCGAGCCCGAATTTCCGACATTTATAACGTAACAGCAGGCGTTTTCTGCGGGGGAAAGCCCTATTTCGTCGATATACTCCTGAAAATACTGTTTAATATCACCCGTCATAGCGGTAACTTTTCCCACAACCGACATACTGCTCCAGCCGCCCAAGGGTTCTTTGTCGTAGCGGTAAAAATCATCGCTTTCCTTAGCCATTTTTTCGGCAAGCGCAATATCGGAGGTTTTGCTTACTCTTATTGCCACGAAAACGGGCTCTTCGTCCTCATAAAACGAAATTTCCAGCGGGAGCGCGTAATAATGCGCCGTTGTGCGGCTGTTATACTTTATCCCGAGGAATTTATCCGACTCCTCCATATACGCAAACTCGTCCCAAAGCTCGTTTATATCGCCCTCGACGAAGACGCCTTTTTTAAAGTCCTCCCCGCGCATTTCGGTAAGCTCGGCTCTGGGCTTTCCCGCCTCGATTTTGTCCTTTACGCTCATTCCGGTGAAAACTATCCCCATAATCGCGAATGCAACCGACAAGATAAGCAGTCTTATTGTTCTCATACCCATACAATTACCCTTTCTTCAGACCGCCGATAACGCCTTATCTGCTTCGTCAGAGCGTCCAAGACCTTCTCGCCGGTCTGTACAGATTATTAGTAATATCTGCCAACCATAATTTATTATTTCACGCCCTCGCGCAAAACCCTTAATAAAGCCTTTTCCTGCGCGCCGAAACCGCCGCGCCTATAATTATCCCCGCAATCCCGACAGCGCAGACTGCTCCGCCTATGATTATGAAAACGGGCGTTGCCGACGTGCGTTCTTCGGAGTATATCATATAATCCGCAATCCGCGTCGTTATCTGCGATTCGGCAAAATAAACGTTAAACTCCGTAAGCCCTACAAGCTGTTTATTTACCGCAAGAAATGCCGCAAACTCCCCGTGCCGCGTAAAATCTATCTTCCGGACGCTTCCCTTGAACTTAACGCACCTGTCGCCCGGCAGCGGCTCTTTGGGCGTTGGAACTATCGCGCTTTTTAAAAAATTCGCATCGCTTTCATCGCTTGTCGCATAGAGAATATAGCATTGCCGCTTTATATCCTTTTCGTAACCCAGCGGCACAACAAACACCCTGCGCGTTTTCGCTCTGCCGCCGACGTCCTCGGAGGACTGAGGTTTAAGCTCCCCGACAGCGCAGTAAATTTCGCCGCTTACGGTATCTCCCGACCTTATAGTATCCTTATCAAGCGAGGAGAGCGGAACAGCCTCGGAATTAAAGGACAAAACGTCCCCTATGCCGAAATATATAAGCATCGCCCCGATGTATATTAAAACTCCCAGAGTTGTATAATAAAGTGCTTTTTTCATATGTTGTGAATTCCGTACCCGAATCTGTCAAGCGGGCATTCCAAAAGCGTTTTCAGCATGATAATATCGTATTCGTCAAGTTCGGGCAGTTTGTTAGCCAAAACAGCAAGCGGGTCTTGCGAAACATTCTCCGAACCGCCAAAGCTGCCGAAACTGCCGAAATTGAAACTCCCAAAGCTGCCGAAAGCTCCGAAAATCCCGAAAATCTGCTCAAACAGCGAAAAGCTCCCGAACCCGAAACTGCCGAACCCGAAAGAACCCGAAAGCAGGCGTTTTATTTCCCATTCCCACTCCCACATAAGCTGCGCGAACGCCGAAAAGCTGCCCCATGAATAGGAATTTGCAAAAAAGCTCTCCGCCGCAAAGTTAAACGAGCTGAACGCCCCAAAAGACCCCGTGTACTCCGAACCGTAGTAGGAGCAAACCGCCGTGCCGCTTGAAAACGCGCCGATAAAGCTGTCGTAAACGCTGAAACTGCAAGGGGGCTGCGGCGCGGCGTCAAAATCGGGCTTACCATCGCCGAAACGCTTGAGCGCGGCGGGCGTTCCGCCGAAAATCGCGGCGATTTTGTCGGGAAGATCGGGATCGTCCGCTTTTAGTAGGGACAGCTTTTTCGCGTATTCTTCGCCGCCGTGTTCCGAAAGCCATTCCACAAGGCTGCCGCCCAGAAAATACCCGCGGAGCGCGGCAATATCAAGGTTTTCGGGGATTTCAGCGGCGGCGGTGATTTTTTTCCTGTTAAGCCACAACGCGCAGTCCATAAGCTGTCCCTCCTTTCAGGTTAATATTACACACAATAATTATACCACATTTTTTCTCACTTTTCAACAGTTTTTTGAGAATTTTTCATTGTTAGAAGTTAGAAATTAGAGGTAAGAAGTTAGAAGACAGTTTACAGTTAATAGTGAATAGTGTATAGTAGTAGTAGGTATCCGCTTTCGGCGGATAGTTTAGATTGTATGCAAGAGGGAAGAATGCCTATAAACTTAAATACAATCTAAAAAAGCGTTCGCTTTGCGAACGCTCCATAATACTGTACACTATTTACCATTTACTGTAAATTACAAATCCCATTGCGCAAAGCTTTTGTCCACACTTCCGCCGTACAGAAAAAAACAATCCCAACAGAGCAACCTCTGCTGGGAAATGGTGCACGCATTATCCGCTCCGCGGATAATGCTGCTTTGTCCTGCTGTGAAACGCTGACAAAAAAGATTTTTTTCTGTTTCACAAAAAATCGCCACTGCTTCCCTTTATATACATTATAATATATAAGCCATATGAATGTCAAGCCTTTTTTTTACAGCCTATCAAAAATTGCTCTGCTGAAGTTCCGTCCGTATTCTGACAGACAATCCATTATATACGGCATTTCACATCCCCATAGACATTCCCATATCTTCAGACTCGTCTTGATCTTCGGATTCGTCCAAATCCTCATCCTCATCGAAATTTTCGGATTCCTCGCTCTCGTCGTCAAAATCGTTCGAAAAATCGGTGCTTTGCTGTTCCTCGGGTTGTTCCCCGACTTCCTCGGAAACGCTCTCACAATCGCTTACTGCGGCTGTTTCCTGCTGTTCCGCGTGTTCCTCTGACACTCTCTCGGAATCGGTCGGTGCCTCGCTCACGGCTGCGCGCTGCGTCAGATCACGTTCGATCTCGTTCTCAATCAGTCCTATCACGAACTGTTTTTGCGTCATATTGTTGCGCTGAAGATAGTCCTTGATTTTCTTAAACAGCTCCTCCGGCACCTGAAACGCCAGCGTTCTCATATTTCCCATGTTCTTGTCCTCCTGAATATTTAGTTTGGGGTGAAGTTCGTCTTGTAAAGCCAAAGCTACGAAATCCCCCATTGTCATTTCGTGCTCCTCAATATACCGCTTGACTTCGGCGTGCAAATCTGCGTCAATCTTGACGGTAACACCTTTTTTCTCGTTAGTTGACATTATCCTTATCCCTTTCTAAAAATTTTCTAAACGCAGATTCCGCGATATCTTCTATCGCGGAACCCGTTTCTGCCGCTTCTATAAGCAGCAGTTCATAAAGCCATGCCGGAATATCAATCTCCATTTAGTTCCTTTCTAACTTCAAAGCCGCCTTTGAATGTGACCGTTATGGAGTCCTTGCTTTCAACCGTGACCTTTTCGATAAGCTGCCGCACCGCAATGTCATCGTATTCGGTCATGTTGAAATCCTCGTTTTCGAGCCGTTCCAAAATCGTGTCAAGTTCGGCAGAGCCTCTCTGCGCTGTCATCTGTTTCGCTTTTTCGGTTTCGATGAATTCACGCAGCGTTTTCATTTCTCCGCTGAATTTTTCGATGTCTACCATAGCTGTTGAGGCTGTTTCGGGTACGGTCGCCAGCTTTATCAGCTCATCTATGTTGTGCGTCAGTTCATCAATCCGCTGCTGCGCCGCCTGAACGCTGCCGTTAAGGTTTGGATCAAGCACCTCGGTTATGCTTTCGCGGAGTGCCTTTGCCACATCGTCTTTGACTTCGCAGAACTCGTTTATCGCGCTCACAATTGCTTTGTGGAGCGACTGTTCGTCCACGGTCGGGGAACTGTGGCATTTCTTCTTGCCATATTGAATTCGGTTTATACACCGCCATTTTATTTCTTTGAAGCCTTTTGCCGTCCAAGTTACTCGGCGGTAGTGTGAGCCGCACTCGCCGCATATCAGTAGTTCGGACAGCGCATATTTTGCGCTATACTTGCCTTGCTCGGTCTTGCCGAGTTTATTCGCAATCGCTTTCTTTGCACCACGCCGCGCCATTTCTTCCTGCACTCGGTTGAAGTCAGTTCGGGATATGATCGGCTCGTGATGGTTCTTGACCAGATACATGGGCAGCTCTCCGTTGTTCTTACGGCTCTTTTTGGTAATGCAGTCGGTTATGTAGGTCTTTTGAAGAAGCGCGTCGCCCGTATATTTTTCGTTTACGAGAATGCTTTTCACGACCTCGGTTTGCCACACGGTTTGCTTGTGCTTCGTTTTAATACCTCGGGAGTTGAGCGAATCAGCAATCTGCTTGAGGCTCATTCCGTCAAGGTAGCTGCGAAAGATCTCTTTTACGATCTCCGCTTCCTCGGGAACTATTTCGGGGAGATCATTCTCGCCCTTTTTATATCCAAGCAGCTTTTTGTATTGCATCGGCACATTGCCGCTTTTGAAGCTCTGCCGCACTCCCCATGATACGTTTTTGCTGATCGATTCGGACTCTGCTTGGGCGAAGCACGACATGATCGTGATGAGCATTTCGCTTTCCGCAGTCAGCGTGTTGATATTTTCCTTTTCGGAGATGACTGCTATTCCGAGCATTTTCAGTTCTCTGATATAATTCAAGCTGTCAACGGTATTTCTTGCGAAGCGGGATAATGATTTTGTAAGGATCACATCGATTTTGCCTTGTCTGCACAGTCTGATCATTTTGAGGAATTGGGGGCGTTTTTTTGCTTGCGTTCCCGTAATGCCCTCGTCCGCAAAAATGCCAGCCATCTGCCAATCGGGGTTCTTATTGATTTTGTTGGTGTAGTATTGGATTTGCGCTTCATAACTGGTTTTCTGCTCCTTGTCATCGGTACTGACTCTGCAGTATGCCGCTACTTTCAAGCATTTCGCCGCCTTTTTAATTTCCTCTTGAGCTTTGGCGGGTATCATTACGATCCGCATATTGCTTGGTGTCGTTATTGCTGTTCCTATCATGTTTTCACCTCGTTTACAGTCGTATATTTTAATTGAGCGCACATTATTATAAGCGCTTCAACCTTTTCCTTATCGGGATTTTCTGAATCGAGCTGCCGACTTATTTCATTGGTCATGCGCTGAATTTCGTCGGTCGGCTGATATTCCGTTATCGGGATTTCTACTTGCTGTGGTTTGTCTTGTAGAGCGGGTTTGCGGTATGTATTGCGCTCCGCTTTTATTTCGGCGGCGCGAATAAAATCCTCATCGGAAATTATTTTCGGGAATCCGTCCTCGCCGATATATTTTGTGTTCTCAATTACTCGGCAGACCATGTTCTTATTCCAGACTGCCCTGCCCGTATTATACGGTATCTGCATTTCTGCAGCTATGGTTTTCAGCGATTTTCCGCCGATGTAATCGGCAAATATTTTCCTCACCGCTTCCGCCTCGGGAGCGTTCAGCGCATATTTTCCGTTCACCATGCAGTATCCGAACGGTATGCTTCTGTTTTTTAACATCTTATCACCTCACGATCCGCTCTGTAAAGCCTATCCCGCCTATCAAATCAAACCGAATTTCCGTTTCCGACAGCACCGTGATTTTTTCAACGATCTGTTCGAACTTGATCTCGTCGAATTCGTCTATCTGTCCGGCTTTTTCGAATATTCCGATCAGCTTCCGCAGCTCGTCAAGCCTTTCGCCGTCCTTATCGTCAAGATTGGCATGAAGCTGCTTTTGAGCGGTCAGCAGCTTTCGGTCAAGCTCTTGGGCACGAACTGTGAAGTATGCACCGTCAAGCGTTCCTTGCGAGTTCAGCATGGTCAGCAAGTAGGTTTGCTGCTTGATCTCGGATATTTCCTTGCGAAGCTCCGCAAGCTGTGTGTTGCCCGATTTTTCTCTTTCGGAGAGCGTTTCAAGTTGACGGAGCATTGGTGTGAGGATCGCTTTGTAATGCGCTTGAAGTTTGTTGAACATTCTTACAAAGGCATTATATATCAATTGTTCCCGTATGGGCTTCACACTGCATTCTCCCTCTGACTTTCTGTCATGTTTCAAGCAAGTCCACGATATGCCATGTCCCGATTGCTTTCGTCTGAAACCACTGCCGCAGCTGCACCTTATCATTCTGCTCAAAGGATAGTGCTTGTTGGTGGGTGAGCGATGATAAATTTTCGCTTTTGCTTTTCGCAGTTTTTGTGCAGCCACAAAGGTTTCTTTATCAATTATGGGCTGGTGCGTATTAATGATGTAATACTGTTCCTTTTCTCCACGGTTGATTTTCTTTTGGAATGGAAGCGTATCTGTCATATATTTCTTTTGCAGCAGTGAATCACCAATGTATCGCTCATTCGCGATTATATTTGAAATGAACTGCGGATACCATTCCTTTGCGTTGGGCGGTCTTTCAACGCATTCTGAATTAAGTATGGCGGAGATTTCATATACCCCTCTGCCATCAAGGTATTCCTTGAATATCCTGCGAACAATCTTGGCTTGTTTGTTATTGACCGTCACCTTACCCTCGGAGTATTCATAACCATATGATACGGATGCGTTTTTATAAGTGCCGTCCATCATGCGCTTATGAATTCCCATTCGGCAGTTCTTGGATATCGACATGGATTCCTCTTGGGCGAACTGGCTGTATATCGCCAACATCATTTCCGAGCTAACCTCGGCTGTATCGATATTTTCTTTTTCAAAGTATACCGATATGCCAAGCGTTTTCAGTTCTCGCACCGCTTCAAGGCTGTCTTTGGTATTTCGTGCGAACCTCGATATTGATTTGACGAGTATTCTGTCAATCTTTCCTTTTCGGCAGTCACTCATCAGCCTTTGGAACTCGGTTCGCTTTACCGCCGAGGTTCCGCTTATTCCCTCGTCTGCGTACATATCCACAAACACCGCGTCGGTGCTGTCCTTGAGCAGCTCGGTGTAGTACCGTATCTGTGCTGCGAATGAGTTTAGCTGATCTTCGCTGTCGCTCGATACTCGAGCGTAGGCGGCGGTTCTGACGATTTCGTCAGCATGATTTTTCGCGGGAATTATTGTTACCTGAGCCATTTTATCACCTCTTTTCGTCACACATTATACCGAAAAATGCCCGCGAAATCTATCACCAATGCCACCGAAATATCCGCGGCTGTTTGTATCAGAACCAACAAAAGCGGACAAGGGTTCAAACCTCCGTGATCCGCTTTATAACAGCCTTTTCGATCTTTCTGCGCTGCGCCTCGGTAATGAGATTTTCGTTCAGTAGCTTGTCCAGAAAATTTCTGCACAAGTAGAATTTGTACCTTATGATTGCTTCGTTATCCATTTTTTGTTCCTCCATACTTCTTATATTAAATGTGCAATTTTCAATCTTGTTCGTAAACTCAACTGAAATTTGCACACTTTTCAGTGTGCAAACGGTCGCGGCTCTGTTTCACCACCGAGCCGTGACCTTATATTTTAACAGCGAATTTCTTCGCTTGTTTGCCTGTAAAAACTGTCGTATTTGCCCCGCACCCCCGACAATCGGGAATATTTCAGACCGTAATTGGCATTACGTCATAGGACTCTCACCTCGGCATGGTTCTCATGCCGCCGCCCCCACTGCTTCTAACTTATGGCCGGACGGAAGTA
>CANQNY010000103.1 GCA_947625335.1 uncultured Clostridia bacterium
GAACGAATAGATTTGCTTTTTCGGCGCGTCTATGGTATAATATAAAGGGTGCATTTTAACCGAGAAATTGGCGTTTTATAATATGCCGCATAACGTCAGAGAAAGCGGCATTTCACCGCCCTCGTGTTTTTCGCACGGGGCGTTTTTCAACTTTCCCGTATGGAGGGGCTTGATGTTTAGTAAGATAAAAGAGGATATAGCGTCGATAAAGGCGAGGGATCCCGCTGTTCATTCCTCGCTGGAGGTGTTTTTCCTCTATCCGTCGTTCAAGGCGGTGAGGAGCTACCGTATGGCGCATTGGTTTTACGAGCGGAAACATTATTTTATCGCGCGTTGGATTTCCCAGCGTTCGCTGAAGAAAACGGGCATAGAAATTCACCCCGGGGCGAAAATCGGAAAGGGTTTGTTTATCGACCACGGTTCGGGGGTGGTTATCGGCGAAACCACCGAAATCGGCGATAACTGCACGCTTTATCAGAACGTCACCCTCGGCGGTACGGGAAAGGACGTCGGAAAACGTCATCCTACGCTCGGAAATAACGTTATGGTGGGCGCGGGCGCGAGGGTTTTAGGTCCGTTCAAGATAGGCGACAACTCAAAAATCGCCGCTAATGCGGTGGTTTTGGAAGAAGTTCCGCCGAATTGCACGGCGGTGGGCGTTCCCGCGAGGATTGTGCGCCGCGACGGCGTTCGCATAAACAACAGCGAGCTTGACCAGATACATATTCCCGACCCCGTTTCGGAAATTCTGTGCGAGCATCTTATTCATATTGAAAAGCTTGAAAAGCAGGTTGAAAGCCTGAAAAAGGAGATAAGCGTTCTCGAAGGTTCAAAAAATAAAGAGGAGTGAACTAAATGCAAATCTACAACACAATGACCAGAAAAAAGGAAGAATTAAAACCCGTCACCGAGGGCATAGTGAAGATCTATTGCTGCGGTCCGACGGTGTACAACCTTATTCATATCGGCAATGCAAGGGCTTTGTGCGTGTTCGATACGCTGAGAAGATACCTCGAATTCCGCGGATACAAGGTGCTTTATGTGCAGAATTTCACCGACGTTGACGATAAAATTATCAAAAAGGCAAACGAGCTCGGCAAAACCGCGCTTGAAGTCTCCGAAAACGCGATTAAGGAGTATTTTGTCGACGCCGAGGGGCTTAATGTGCGGCGCGCGGACGTTCACCCGAAAGTTACCGAGAATATGGACATAATTATCGATATTGTGAAAACTCTGGTGGACAAGGGTTATGCGTATGTTGTGGACGGAGACGTTTACTTTGAAACGGCAAAGTTCCCCGAATACGGGAAGTTGTCGCACCAGCCGCTTGACGACCTGAAAGCGGGCGCTAGGATTGAAGTCGGCGAGAAAAAACGCGACCCTATGGATTTCGCGGTGTGGAAAGCGGCAAAGCCCGGCGAGCCGTACTGGGAGTCGCCGTTCGGGAAAGGGCGTCCGGGTTGGCATATCGAGTGCTCGGCGATGAGCCGCCACTATATCGGCGACACGATAGATATTCACGGCGGCGGCGCAGACCTTATTTTCCCGCACCACGAAAACGAAATCGCGCAGAGCGAATGCGCGACGGGCTGCGCTTTAGCGAATATCTGGATGCACAACGGCATGCTTAACGTCGATAATAAGAAGATGTCGAAGTCGGCGGGGAATTTCTTCCTCGTGCGCGATATGGCGGCAAAATTCGGCTACGAGCCTATCCGCTTTATGCTGCTTTCGGTGCATTACAGAAGTCAGCTTAATTACACGGTTGAAGTAATCGAAAGCTGCAAGGCGGCTCTGACGAGGCTTTACAACTGCCGCGGCGCAATGGAGCGCGCTTTGGAACACGCTCCCGACGGCGAGGCGAGCGGAGCGGCTCTCGAAAACGTGAAAACCGCCCGCGAGGCGTTTATCAAGGCGATGGACGACGATTTTAACACCGCGGACGGCATTGCGGCGGTTTTCGAGCTGGTGCGCGTGATAAATACCGAGCTTAATTCGGCGGAAATCACAAAAGGCACAATTTCGGCGTATTTAAATGAATTTACGGCATTGACAAACGTGCTTGGTTTGTTGTATAATAAAGGTGAGGAAGAAATTCCCGCCGAGGTCGCGGAACTTTTAGAGCAGAGAAAAGCCGCCCGCCGTGCTAAGGATTTCGCGACGGCGGACGCTTTGCGCGACAAAATCACGGCTATGGGTTATATTGTCGAGGAAACTCGCCAGGGCACGGTTGTAAAAAAGGCTTAAACACAAAAGGAAGGGTTTTATGAAGCTAAAGAAGTTAATAGCCTGCACACTTGCGGCATGCACATTGCTTGCGGGCTGCAAGGATAATAACAAGAACGGGGACGAAAGCTCCTCAAAGGATAAATCGGAGAGCACATCAAGCGCGGGAAATTCAGCATCAGAGGGAGTAGACGCCATGATTACAAGCAATAAGCCGAAAGAAATCGACGGATTTTTGGGAAATACGGTTGAAGTCACGCCGAAAGCGGGCGACCTTATCGCAACCTTTGAAATCGAGGGTTTCGGCACGATAAAGGCGGTGCTGTTCCCCGAAGCCGCGCCTATGGGCGTGGAGAATTTCCAAAAACTCGCCGACGCGGGATATTTCAAGGGGCTGAATATTCACAGAGTTGTCGCGGATTTTATGCTTCAGGGCGGCTCGCTTAACGGCGACGGCACGGGCGGCGACGCTATGGTAAGCGACGATAAGGGCGACGGCGAGTTCGGGATAGAAACCGCGCAGAACGCCCGCCATTTCTACGGCGCGCTGTGCTATGCGAATGCGCAGGGGCGCAATTCCACGCAGTTTTATATTGTGAACAACAAACAGCCGCAGGATCTTGCGGATTTCGATCTTGACGGGTATGCAGGCGTTGTCGAGGAGGGAAAAGGCTATCTTCAGCAGGCTCTCGACGCAAATCAAGCCGCCGCGGCGGATTATTATCAGTTCCAGACGCAGTATTATCAGAATACCATCGACTGGGTAAAGAACGCCACCGACGAGATTTCCGCGCTCTATAAGGAAAAGGGCGGCACGCCGTTCCTCGACGGCAATTACACCGTTTTCGGACAAGTCTACGAGGGATTTGACGTTATCGACGCTATTTCGGCTGTGGAGGTTGAAGAAAACAGCGGCGGCGAGAAATCGTCCCCCGTTCAGGAAATAATTATCAAAGACGTTACTGTTACGGAATTCGCGGGATAAGGAGGAATTATGAAACTTCTGAAACTTCGCAATGCGATTATAAGCGCGGGTCTGGCGGCTTGCTGCCTGCTTACGGGCTGTAAGGGTCAGTCGGGCAACACCGCTGTTGCAATAGAGCTTGCTGAGGGCGATAAGCTGGTTGAGATAGACATCGAGGGTTACGGGATAATCAAGGCTAAATTGTTCCCCGATATTGCCCCGAACGCTGTCGACAATATTACTCAGCTTGCCGAAAGCAATTATTACAGCGGGCTTAAAATTCACCGTGTGCTGAAAGATATGTGCATCCAAGGCGGGTCGCTGAACGGCGACGGCACGGGCGGCGAGTCCCCCATAAACGACGACGGCTATTTTGCGAACGAGATAAGCCCCGACGCGCGGCATTTTTACGGCGCGCTCTGCACGGTCAATATCGACGGCTCGAACGCTACGCAGTTTTACATTGTCACCTCGAAGGCAACCTGCGATATAACCGAGTATTCCGCGGACCTTATCAGCCAGAAAGCGCAGACTTTCACCGACGCTAAAGCGGGTCTTGAGGAGGGCGATCCCTCTCTTGACAGCCTTACCGTTCAGGAAACGTATTACAAAAACCTTGCGGATATGATAGACAAAGCCGATTACGACACCGCGGCGAAGTATGCTACCGACGGCGGTTATCCCATGTGGGACGGTCTGGATACGGTTTTCGGGCAGGTTATAGAGGGCTTTGATGTGCTGGATAAGCTCTGCGCGGCGGAAGTCACGGGAAACAGCCAAGGGGAGATTTCAAAGCCGGTTGAGGATATTGTAATCAATTCGGTAAAGGTGTACGAGTACGTACCTCCCGCTCCCGAACCCGAGGAATCCTCCTCCACCAAGAAAAAGAAGTAATTTAACGCATAAAAATACCGCGGCAGGGAAAATGCCGCGGTTGTTTTTTATTCTTATTCCGAGAGCTTTTTTCGGATATAATCCTGTATTGCTTTGGGTGACGCCGCGCCTTTAAGAGCCTTGTTCGCCTGCCCCATAAAGAACCCGAACACCTTCCGGTCGCCGCTCTTGTACTGCTCGACGGCTTTCGGGTTGTTCGCGATAATCTCGTCCACCACCGCCGCAAGCGCGCCGCTGTCCTCTTTTATCCACAGATCGTCTCTGTCGGCAATGGATTTCGGGTCGCCGCCGTTTTCGATCATCTCGCGGAGAATGGTTTTCGCGTTAGCCTGCGAGATTTTGTCCGTCTGCATATATTCCACAAGCTTTGCAAACTCCCGCCCGCCGAATTTCAGCGCGTCCATATCCGCTTCGCCGAGGTTTATGCGGCGCATAAGCTCGCCGATTATATAATTCGCAACGGCTTTCGGGTTGTCATACTCCGACACCGCCTCCTCAAAGAAATCGCACACGCGCTTGTCGCCTACGATGATGTCCGCGTCCGCTTTCTTTATCGAATATTCCGAAACATAGCGTTCAATTCTCTGTTCGGGAAGTTCGGGGATAGAATTTTTGATTTCAAGAAGTTCCTCTTCGGTGAAAATTATCGGCGGAATATCGGGGTCGGGGAAGTAGCGGTAATCGTGAGCGTCCTCTTTCGAGCGCATAGCGACGGTTTCGCCCGCCTGCTCGTTGAAACGGCGCGTTTGCTGGATAACCCGTTCGCCGTTGTCGAGAAGTTCCTCCTGACGTTCAATTTCAGCCTCGATAGCGCGGGTTATCGCCTTTAAGGAGTTCAGATTTTTAAGCTCGGTTCGAGTGCCAAGCTCGGTAGAACCTTTGGGAGCGATCGATATATTCACATCGCAGCGAATAGACCCCTGTTCCATCTTGCAGTCGCAAATCCCCGCGTATTGCAGCAGCAGCTTTATCTTTTCAAGGAACGCTATAACCTCGTCTGCGGAGTGAAAATCGGGCTCGGTGACAATCTCGATAAGCGGTATACCGCAGCGGTTGTAGTCCGCGAGGGAAATTCTGTTCACATCGTCGTGAACCAGCTTACCCGCGTCTTCCTCAAGGTGAATTCGGTTTATGCGGATAATTTTTTCCTCTCCGTCAACGTTAATTTTAACGTTGCCCGAAAGGCAGACGGGACGCGGCATCTGGGAGATCTGATACGCTTTCGGCAGGTCGGGGTAGAAGTAGTTTTTTCTGTCCCATTTCGTAAACCGCGAAATTTCGCAGTTCATCACATATCCCGCTTTGATGATGTATTCCACAGCCTTGTGATTGAGTACGGGCAGCGTTCCGGGAAATCCGCTGCACACAGGGCAGCAGCGGGAATTCGGCGTGCCGCCGAACTCAGCGGAACATGTGCAGAACACTTTGGAGTCAGTAAGCAGCTCCGCGTGAATTTCAAGACCCATTGTGGGAAAATATGCGCTCATACCGACACCTCCTTATATTTTCGGAGCAACGGGCGTAAAACCCTGCTCCCAGGCGTTCGCCGTCTGCAAAATCGTCTGCTCGTCGAAACGCCGTCCTATAATCGACATTCCTATAGGCAGCCCCCCGTCGGTATACCCGCAGGTGGTGGAAATTCCGGGAAGTCCCGCGATATTCACCGTAACCGTGCAAATATCCGCCATGTACATCTTAACGGGGTCGTTGTCCTGCGCGCCGATTTTGTATGCGGGCGTGGGAGCGGTCGGCGTTAAGATAACGTCGGCTTTCTCGAACACCTCGTTGTATTCCTTGATAATTTCCTGCTTCAGCGCGAGAGCTTTCTTGTAATACGCGTCGTAATATCCGCTTGAAAGCGCGTAGTTTCCAAGCAGAATGCGGCGTTTAACCTCCTCGCCGAATCCGCGTGAACGGCTGTCGCGGATAAGCTCCTCGTAGGTCCTGCCCTCGCCGCGGAAACCGTACTTTATACCGTCAAAGCGCGAGAGGTTTGACGCCGCCTCGGCGCACGCGATAAGATAGTACGCGGGGATAGCGTATTTAAGCCCCGGAATGGAGCAGTCGACCAGCACCGCGCCCTGCTTTTCAAGCTCTTTAGCGGCGTTTGTAACACGTTCTCTTACAACGCTGTCGATGTCCTCCGAGAAAAATTCCTTCGGCATAGCGATTTTAAGACCCTTTATCGGCTCGCCGAGTTTTTCGGTAAAATCGGGAACGTCGCGCCGTGCGGAAGTTGCGTCGCGGCGGTCGTGACCGCATATTGCGTTCAGCAAAATTGCACAGTCGTAAGCGTCGTGAGCGATAGGACCGATCTGGTCGAGCGAGCTTGCAAACGCCACCAACCCGTAGCGGGAAACCCGCCCGTAGGTAGGCTTTATTCCCGTAACGCCGCAGAACGACGACGGCTGGCGGATAGACCCGCCCGTATCCGAGCCGAGAGCCGCAGGAGCAAACGCCGCCGCAACTGCCGCCGCCGAGCCTCCCGAAGACCCTCCCGGAACGCATTCGAGGTCGTAGGGGTTCTTTGTCTTCGCGAAAGCGGAGGTCTGCGTCGAGCCGCCCATTGCAAACTCGTCCATAGACGCGCGCCCCAGCAGAACATACCCCTCGGCGTTCAGCTTTTCGATAACCGTCGCGTTGTACGGCGGAATGAAATTTTCGAGCATTCTGCTTGCACAGGTCGTTCGGACGCCGTCAATGCAGATGTTGTCCTTCACCGCAAGCGGAATTCCCGTAAGCGCGGAGGATTTCCCCTCGTCGATCATCTTTTGCGCGCGCAAAGCCGACTGTTCCGCTTCATTTTCCGTCACGGTAATGAACGACAGCACACGCCCGTCTTTTTCCTTAATCCGCTTTAAATACTCCCCGCAAAGCTCCCGCGCGCCGATTTCTTTCGCGTCGAGAGCGCGCCGCAGCTCGCGGATTGTGGCTTTCGTAATATCCATTTTTTCCCTGTGCCTCCTTATTCCACGACTTTCGGGACTACATAACACCCGTCGATGCTTTCCGCGTTCGAGAGGAGTTTCTCGGCGGGCGCGCTTTCCTCGGCGATATCCTCGCTGGTATCGCAAAAGCGTATCTCGCAGCCGTCCTTAGTGTCGTCGTATTCGAGGTCAAAGCCCTTGATCTCGTCCATAAGGTCGATAATGTCGCCCATTTCGCCCATTACCTTTTTCAGCCCCTCCTCGTCGTAGTTAAGCTTTGAAAGCTCGCAGAGGTGCTGTATCGTTTTCAGTTCAACCGCCATAGCAATTTTCCTTTCTTTTGTAAATATTTGGTAATGCATAAAATGCAATTAAAATACACTTACTATTATAACCTGTTTTTGCAATTTTTTCAAGTGCAATTTTGCAAAAAATGCATTTTATGTAAATTTGGACATTTTAACGAAAATTTTGCATTATCGGGCGCAACATTCTTGCAAAAAACACGAAAACGGCGGCTTTTCGTAAAACGTTCCCCCGAATGATAAACTAAATATATACAAAACGGTTATATTTATGCAGAAAACGGGCGAACATTCCGCGAAAAATGAAAGTTCCGAAAATTTTTCTTGCAAAATGCTCTTGACAATCTGACTAAAGGGTGTTATAATAGTAATTGCCGAACGGGCGGAATTTGGCGATTTTCGTGGAAATTCATGAAAATTTTCCCAAAACGGCAGGTTTTACAGTAAATGTCAATTATGAAACCTCACCGCGCGGTTTTCCGCACGGAAAAGAAAGACAAGGGTTTAATAAGGAGTGAATTTGATGTTACAGAGAGAGGGAGAAACGAGGATTCCCGCGGGCTGCGCTATTTCGGGATT
>CANQNY010000104.1 GCA_947625335.1 uncultured Clostridia bacterium
GTGGAGTTGTCGTAATTCGGCACCATATCCACGGCGTCCTTGTCTATTTCGGCGAAAAGTTCCGCGCTTATCGGCTCTAACTTCGCCTCGGTGTAACGCGACGCCGCATACGACATATCACGGGAATACGCCTTGCCGAAATTCCCCTTGCTGTCGACATACGGGTGCAAAAGAGCCTCGTTTCCGCGAGCCAGCCGCACCATAGTCTCGTAAATCGCCGCGTCGCCGTGAGGGTTTAAGTGCATGGTCTGCCCGACGATATTCGCCGATTTTGTCCTAGCGCCGTTTAAAAGCCCCATTTTGTACATTGTGTACAGCAATTTCCTGTGCGACGGCTTGAACCCGTCGATTTCGGGCAGCGCGCGCGACATGATAACGCTCATGGCATACGGCATATAGTTCTCTTCAAGAGTGCTTACTATATCCGTTTCGACAACCTTTCCCGAACCCTCTATATAAACCGACGGCGAGCCGGTCTTTTTTTCAGCTTTTTTCTTCAACTGCCCACCCCCGTTACATCAAATCGACAGCGTCGAGATACTTCGAGCCGTTTTCCTTGATGAATTCTTTTCGACCCTCTAAATCGTTTCCGAGCAGCACATCGAACATCTTCCGCGTCTGCTCCGCGTCCGTCGGAGTAACCTTTATAAGCCGCCGCGTTTCGGGATTCATAGTAGTCAGCGACATCATATCCGGGTCGTTTTCGCCAAGTCCTTTAGACCGCTGTATAGTATACTTCTTATCGCCTATCATTTCCAGAATACGGGTCTTTTCAGTCTCCGTATACGCGAAATAGGTCTTGTCCTTTGTGTTTATCTCGTAAAGCGGCGACTCTGCAATATACACATACCCCTGCTCTATAAGCGTCGGGCAAAGCTGCCTTATCATGGTTAAAATAAGCGTTCTTATCTGAAAGCCGTCGTAATCCGCATCGGTGCAGATAACTATTTTATTCCACCGCAGATTGTCAATATTGAACGAATTGAGATCCTTGTTAGCCTTTGATTTTACTTCAACCCCGCAGCCGAGAACTTTTATAAGATTTGTGATAATCTCGCTTTTGAAAATCTTATCATAACCCGCCTTAAGGCAATTGAGAATTTTTCCGCGGACGGGTATAACCGCCTGGAACTCAGCGTCCCGCGCAAGCTTTACCGAGCCCAGCGCGGAATCTCCCTCAACTATATACACCTCGCGGCGGGAAACATCGCGGGTGCGGCAGTCCACAAACTTGTCTATCCTGTTTGTGAGGTCAATTTTTGCCGTGAGATTGGAAATAGACGCCGTGCGGACCTTTTCGGCGTTCTCGCGGGAACGCTTGTTTACAAGAACTCTCTCGGCTATCTTCACCGCCTCGTCGGGATTTTCTACAAAATACACCTCAAGCTGATGTTTCAGCCACTCGGTCATAGCGTCCTTGATAAAGACGTTGGTAATAGCCTTTTTGGTCTGGTTGGCGTAGCTTGCCTGCGTGGAAAAGTTGGACGAGATAAACACCAGACAATCCGCGACGTCTTCCCATTTTATGGATTTTTCGCCCTTATTGTACTTGTTGTTGGACTTCAGCCAGCCGTCAATCTGCGACAAAAACGCGCGTTTCATAGCGTCGTCGGGACTGCCGCCGTGTTCAAGCCAGGAGGAATTGTGATAATGCTCGGTAAAATGCAATTCCTTGCAGAACGTAAACGCCACGTTCATACGCAGCTTGTACTCCTCTTTATCCTCGCGGTCGCGCCCCTGCTTTTGCGTCTGCCAGAACTGCGGCGTGGTGAGAGAGCTTTCCCCGACTACTTCCTTTAAATAATCGAAAATGCCGTCCTTATAACAAAATGTGCGCTCGTCCGACGTGCCGTCATCGTTTTCGACAACGCGCAAAAACTCCACCCCGCCGTTTACGACTGCCTGACGGCGGAGCATATCGTCAATATATTCGACTCCTACGTTGATATCGGTAAAGACCTCCATATCGGGTTTCCAATGGATTTTCGTGCCGCGATGGTCGGATTTTGACTTAACAAAGCCTTTTTCGCTGTCGGTGACATTGAAACCCTTCTCAAAGCGGAGAGAGTATTTCCACGTGCCGTTGCAGCTTTCGACTTCCATAAACTCCGACGCAAACTGCGTAGCGCAAAGTCCCAGACCGTTTAACCCCAACGCGAACGTGTAGTTTTCGCCCGAATTGTTGTCGTACTTGCCGCCCGCGTAGAGCGTGCAGAACGCAAGCTCCCAATTGTACTTATCCTCGGTCTTGTTGAAGTCTATCGGAATTCCGCGCCCGAAGTCCTCGACTGTTATCGAACGGTCGGCGTGCAGCGTGATAATAATCTTGTTTCCGAAACCCTCGCGAGCCTCGTCAATGGAGTTTGAAATTATCTCAAAAACCGAATGACGGCAGCCTTCCACGCTGTCCGAGCCGAATATAACCGCAGGGCGCAGGCGCACCTGATCGGGTCCTTTCAGAGCCTTTAAATCGTTGTAACTGTTTTCTTTAGCCATGTGCACTCCTTGATTAGAAGTTAGACGCATTAACCGCCGGCGGTTAATGCTTGTTAGAGGTTAGAAGTTAGAGTTCAAGGTACGTCGGCTTGCGCCGACGATTGAATTGCTGCGCAATATCTAACCTCTTACCTCTAAACATCTAACCTCTATTATACCATATCTTGTTAGAAAAATCAAGTAGTGTCACAAAATTTGGAAAAGGGATTTCAAAAAATTGCACAAAAACGCAAAACAATGCCCGAAACAACCGTAAAACAGCCGTTTCGGGCATTTAATTTACAAATTATTCCAAAATTACACCTGTTCAAAGTGGAAGTCAATCGTGCGGTTCGGGTCGGGATCGCCCTGCAACTCGTCCAAACCGCCGCGGCAAATATCCCAACCGCAGACATAAACGCTGTTCGAGTCGCCCAATTCGGCAAGTTCCCCGAAATCCTCCCTTTCAAGAGCGGTATTATCAAACTGCCTGTGCCATTTTATAACTTTGTAACCCAAACCGCGGTAAATAAGCGTTCCGCCGTCGAGTATGCCGTTGTCGAGATACACGAACAAAGGCTCTTCTCCGCCCTTCAAACGCGAAACATCTGTGTTGTAGGCAAATATCGAAAAGCCTATCAACAAAATGCCCACCGCCGCAACCACCGACGCCGAGATAATAATTGCTTTTTTCATAATTAAAACCCCCTTGCTGACAAATTATTACAGTTTTTCAAAAATGTAGACGTAAAAAAGCACAAGCTAACGCAAAAATAACAGGTGTTTTATCTTATTTAGAATATTCTAAACCTAACTTCAAGGAATGTAAATGCCTTATTCGGACAAATTTATACATTTTTCGGCTTTCTCGGTTTCAAGTCTTATCTTGTAAAACGCCGCTCCAACTCAATCAGACCGCCTCCCTGCCGCGTATTTTCCGCAGTTTATATCAAGCACGGTACGAACGGGCTGAATAAGCGCGTTTTCATACCGCGCGCGCCATTGTATCGTTTGAGAAAAAATGCCGTTATCGTCAAGTCCGTCTATCGTGTCGCCCGACTGCACGGGGAAATCCTCCTTGAACTGGTAGCTTGCGATACTGTAAACATAACTCACCACGCTGTTTGGGTCAAGCGAGTGAAAATGAACCTGAATATCCGCCGCACCGAACGCGAAAAATCCCAACGTGTCTATAACCGAATCCTCCGAATTCTCAACGCGGAAAAACCGCGCGTTTATCGCCGTTCGGATAAATCTCACGGCAAGGCTTTCGTCTGTCACCTGCCGAAATTGCTCCACCGAAGTCAGCTTTCCGCTGTGCGGAACGAAAATTGCCTCCGCCTCAGGGTAACACGAAAGCACGACCTCTATCTGTTTTACAAACAGCTCCGCCTGACGCTTATAATCCATACCGTTTGACAGCATACCGAACGAGGCGACTTGATACTTAAACCCGTCGAAATCGCCTTTATAGTCCCAGAACTGACTTCTCGTGAACGCGTCGATTTTTTTTGGGTCGAATTCCTCGCCGATAATGAAATTCGCCATAACCGGCATTGATACCGTCCCGTCGCCGTTGTCAACGGCGTTTTTGTACTCCTTGCCCTCTTCTTTTTGTAAAACAGCGCGGTAATTTTTCAGCGCGAAAAACGGAGCTTTAGGCGCGTCGTAAACGAGCTCGGTCTCGCCGAGTATTTTTTCAACGGCTTTCTGAAGTTCCGACACGGAAATTTCCGCGGGCTTTTGGCGAAACAGCACCTGCGCCATAAGCATTGTCCGTTCGGGGGCTTTTTCATTTAGATTTTGAGCAAAATTATCGTTCATTCTAAACCCTCACAATTCTCACTTTCGCGGGTCTATCCACTCTCTGTAATCGTAAATATACTTTATCCCCGAAATAACGGTAAGAGCCAGGGTTATATACATCAAAACATCGCTTATTATCGCTATCGGGAACGCAAAAGCCGTTGTTTCGCCGAGGTTGCAGATAACGCCGAAATCGGAGAGAATGTGCATAAAAAGAATTGCTATAATCGCCGCCATTGTAAACGCGGTTTTAAGCTTGCCCCAGATATTCGCGGGGATAACCGCTTTTTTCTCGCTTGAAACAGCCGCTAACCGAACGCCCGACACGGTGAATTCCCGCATCATAATCACCGCGACAATCCACGCCCTTGTCCAGCCAAGCTCCACAAAGCAAATCAGCGCCGCCGCCACAAGGACTTTATCCGCAAGCGGGTCTAAAAATTTCCCGAAATTTGTCACCATGTTGCATTTTCTGGCAATTTTCCCGTCGAACATATCCGTAAGGCTTGCCGCAACGAAAATTATAAGCGCCCACAAAAACCGCATAGGTATCCCCGAAATGCTCATTGCCGCAAGAAAAAACGGCACGAGAATTACTCGGAACATCGTAAGCTTATTTGCGAGATTCATAGGATCACCTCTTTATTTTACAACTTCTCCGACGAGGTTGTTTTCAACGGATTTTGTTATTTTCACATTGACAAATTCGCCCTCGGAGAGCCGTTTTTCGGACGTGAAATATATCATTCCGTCTATTTCGGGAGCGTATGCCGCGGATCGTCCGAAATAATGTTCAAGATACCTGTCGTAACCCTCGCAAACTACCTCGAACGTTTCGCCTATCTGCGAATTGAACAGCTCGGCTACTCGCGCGTCCTGCTGTTCTTCGAGAATTTCCTTGCGGTGTTCTTTAACCTCTTCTTCGATTTGGTCGGGGAATTCCGCGGCGGGGGTGTTTTCCTCCTCGGAATACGCAAAACAACCCATACGCTCGAATTTCATATCCTGCGCGAATTCTCCGAGAGCGTTAAACTGCTCCTCGGTCTCCCCCGGAAAGCCCGTGATAAACGTCGTGCGGAGCGTTATTCCGGGAATTTCGCGGCGAAGTTTAGAGATAATCTCGCGCAGCGACTGTTCATTCCCCGCGCGGTTCATTCTTTTCAGAATTTCTCCGTCGCAGTGCTGAAGCGGAATATCAAGATATTTTACTATCTTGTCCTCGCGCTTTATAACGCTTATAAGCTCGTCGGTTATCCGCTCGGGATAGCAGTACAAAAGCCTTATCCACTTAATGCCCTCGATTTTGCAAAGTTTTTCGAGAAGTTCCGGCAGAGCTAATTTTTTATACAAATCAAGACCGTAACGGGTGGTGTCCTGCGCTATTACGACAAGCTCCTTAACGCCGTTTTCGGCAAGCTTTTCCGCTTCGGAGACAATGTTCTCCATAGTTCTCGAACGAAAATGCCCGCGTATCTGAGGAATTGCACAATAACTGCACCTGTTGTCGCAGCCGTCGGCAATGCGTAAATATGCGTAATGCGGCAGAGTTGACAACAGCCGCTCGCCCTCCATGGAGTGCTTTTCCTTTTCGCCGAAAACGCAGACGCGCTCGCCGTTTGTCATTTTGTCGAAAATTTCGGCGATGCGCTCGTACTCCGAAATGCCGATTACAGCGTCGACTTCTGGGTACTCCTTTACAAACTCCTCGCGGTAACGCTCCGAAAGACACCCCGACACCGCTATGTACTTTATCGTGCCCTCGTTTTTAAGGGTGATAAGCTCATTCAGCCACTCGATAGCCTCCTCTTTAGCGGAGGTTATAAACCCGCAGGTGTTAAGCAGCGTTATATCCGAAAGACCGGGTTCTTCAGCAAATTTATAACCCGCCTTTGAGAGCCTTGCCATCATAAGCTCGGCGTCAACCTGGTTTTTCGCGCAGCCGAGCGACACCACGGCTACTTTCATTTTTTCGTTTTCCATAGCTTAATCCTCATCATAATATTCATCAAATTCATCAATATCGTCATCGCCGTTTTCCTCGAGAACCGTTTCTATACAGCGTTTTATCAGCGAAAAATCATACCCGCGCCGAGCAAGCGCCGCAGTCGTTTTGCGGCGGCTGTCGAAGTCCGCGATTTTATCCGAATATTTTCGTCTTATAAGCTCCGAAAGTTCCTCGAATAACTCCTCCTCGGAAAACTGCTCTAAAGCGTCCTCCGCAAGCTCCGCCGAAAGCCCTTTATGCAGCATCTCAAACCTCGCGCGGCGTTTTCCGAAGTGCTTTTTGTGCAGAAGATACTCCGCGAGTTTCGGGGCGTATTCCTCATCGTTTACATAACCGAGTTCGCAGACGTATTCCACAGCCTTTTCGGCGACTTTTTCGCCGTAAGTACGGGTAAGCTTTTTTTCCAGCTCCGCGCGGCACATAAGCCGCTCTCCGAGAAGATACAAGGCGCGTTTTTTCGCCTTTCGCAAAACGTCCGCAGCGGTAATCTGCTCTAACTTTTCGGGCGTTATGCTCCCGCCCTTTTTGAGGGAGAATTTTTCCACTATCTCGGCGTTTACATAAAGCCTGCGTTCGCCGTCAAGCACCGCCTCCCACGTATCGCCTTTGTACTCGTGAAGATCGGTTATCTCCATTATTCAAGATCCTCGGGCGAAAACTCCGAAAACTCGTCCTGCGAGCCGCTGTCCTCTGTTTTCTTGGACGCGCGCTTTTTAGCGGGCTTAGGCTCTTCGGCTGCAGGCTCGGAGGTCTCCGCAGTTTCCGCGTTTTCGGCGTTTTCATCGTCCTTATCTTCAAGGAAATCCGCTGCGGCGGCGTTTTTCGCAAATTCCTCGCGGACTTTTTTCTCTATCTCATTGCAAACCTCCGGATTGTCCTTTAAGTAATCCTTAACCTTGTCCTTGCCCTGACCGATTTTCATATCGTCATAGCTGAACCACGAGCCGCTTTTTTTGATGATATTGAACTCCACGGCGCAGTCGATAATTTCCCCGAGTTTGGAAATTCCCTCCCCGAAAAGCATATCGAACTCCGCAGTCTTGAACGGAGGCGCAACCTTGTTCTTTACAACCTTGCATTTTACGCGGCTGCCGACTATTTCGCCGCCCTCTTTTATCGGTTCGCCGCGCCGAACGTCTATTCTCACCGACGCATAGAACTTCAAAGCGCGTCCGCCCGGCGTGGTTTCGGGATTGCCGTACAAAACGCCGATTTTCTCGCGGATCTGGTTAATGAATATCGCCACGCAATTGGTCTTGCTTATCGCAGCGGTGAGCTTTCGCATAGCCTGCGACATAAGTCTTGCCTGAACGCCGACGTGAGCGTCGCCCATTTCGCCGTCAATCTCCGCGCGGGTTGCCATTGCAGCGACAGAGTCGAGAACCACTATATCCAGCGCGCCCGACCGCACCAGCGTTTCGATAATCTCCAACGCCTGCTCGCCTGTGTCGGGCTGAGATACCAGAAGATTATCCACGTCAACGCCTATTTTTCTCGCATAGACGGGGTCGAGAGCGTGTTCAACATCGATAAACGCCGCCA
>CANQNY010000105.1 GCA_947625335.1 uncultured Clostridia bacterium
CTCGATAAGGGCATTTTCAACATTGAAAATTGAGCCTTGCCAACGCGCAAACTGCTGCGGCAAAATAGCTGTGACGATAACCCACAACGAGGATACCGTCAAAGCGGCAAAGCGTTTGGTGCGAATTTCGGAGGGGAAAATTCTTTGTCAATAGGCAGTCGGGCGTTTTAGCCGCTCGATAAGGGCATTTTCAACATTGAAAATTGAGCCTTGCCAACGCGCAAACTGCTGCGGCAAAATAGCTGTGACGAAAACCCACAACGAGGATACCGCCAAAGCAGCAAAGCGTTTGGTGCGAATTTCGGAGGGGAAAATTCTTTGTCAATAGAGTTTTCGGCGGGAGCGGCGGTTGCAATCGCATTGAAAAGACAAAATCGTCCGCTGTCAATCATCGGCAACTTTTTATGGCAGCATAAGCGGCGGGGTTGCAGCTGCTTAGATATAGAGAAATTGCAAACGGCGGGAAAATGCCGTCAGCTTAAGGAGCGGTTCAGCTGCTCGAAACGGAAAGCTGACGACCGCCTAAACGTGCTTTGAACGGGAGATTTCACGCTGAAAATTACAGGTTGCGGCGGCTTTGATAAGGCGAAAATCTGCGGCGCGTGAGGCTGCTCGAAACGAGGTTTCGCCGATGGTGAAAATTGAGTTACAAACGCCTATAACGGAAACGCGGAATTGAAAAACTGCCGACGATAACGGCTGTATAAGTTTTTACTGCGAAAGGGGTTTTTTATGGATCTTCAAGAGATGATAAACGACAGCTCGCGGATAGTGTTTTTCGGGGGCGCGGGAGTTTCCACCGAAAGCGGTATCCCCGATTTCAGGAGCGCGGACGGGCTGTATTCCCAAAAATACAAGTACCCGCCCGAACAGATAGTTTCCCACACGTTTTTTACGTCGAAAACCGAGGAATTTTACGAATTCTACCGCGACAGAATGATCTACCCCGACGCGAAACCCAACGCCGCACATTTAAAGCTTGCCGAGCTTGAAAAAGCGGGAAAACTTTCGGCGGTGATAACGCAGAATATCGACGGTCTGCATCAGGCGGCGGGCAGTCGCAACGTTATAGAACTTCACGGGAGCGTTCACCGCAATTTCTGCACGAGGTGCGGGAAATTTTATCCGCTGTCCGCGATAACCAAAAGTTCGGGCGTGCCGCGCTGCGAATGCGGCGGGATAATAAAACCCGACGTGGTGCTTTACGAGGAAAGCTTGAAGACCGAGGACATTGAAAACGCCGTTATGGAAATATCCCGCGCGGACTGCCTTATAATCGGCGGCACTTCGCTTGCGGTGTACCCTGCGGCGGGGCTGGTGAGGTATTTTGACGGAAAATATCTCATTGTGATAAACAAAAGCGAGATTCACACCGACAAGGGCGCGGATCTTGTGATAAACGACAGCATTGGCAAGGTTTTCGCCGAAATTTCGGTGAACGGCTGATTTTTTTGAATTGAGGTAGAAAATGGATTCTGTACAGACTATTACATATCAATGCCCGAACTGCAACGCGGCTCTGGAATACGACAACGCGCTGGGCAAATTCCGCTGTTTTTACTGCGACAGCACTTTCACCGAAGATGAAGTTAAAAGCATCTTCAAGGACAACGAAAATACAAACCTTGAAACCGACGAACCCGAGCTGTCCGACGAGCAAAAGGAAACCGAGGAATTTACCGGGCAAAGCGCGCTTTATTCCTGCCCGAACTGCGGAGCGGGAGTTATCTGCGACAGCCTTGCGGCGTCGACGCGCTGCCACTTCTGCCATACGCCGGTAATTCTCACGGGAAGGCTTTCGGGTGAGTATAAACCCGACCTTATTATCCCGTTTAAGACCACCAGAGAGACCGCCGAGCGCAAATTCTCCGACTACTTAAAAGGGAAATTCCTGCTGCCTAAAGGCTTTAGAGAAGAGGTCAAAATCAACAATCTTTCGGCGCTGTATGTTCCCTACTGGCTGAAAAGCGGACTTTGCGACGTTCACCTTGACGCGACGGGAAAGCAAATCCGAACCTGGTCGCGCGGAAACACGCATTATACCCACACGAAACTTTACCACGTCGAGCGCGACGCGGAAATGGCGTTTACGAGAGTGCCGTGCGACGGCTCAAAGCGCATTGACGATACGCTTATGGAGAGCATTGAGCCGTTTGATTACACGGGCATAAAACCGTTTTCAATGTCCTATCTTTCGGGCTGCGCGGCTGAAAAATACGATGTTGTGAAGGAACAGGCGGCGATAAGAATAGACCAGCGAATTAAGCAGGCTGCCGAGGAGGAACTGCGCCGAATGGTGACGAGCTACAGCTCGGTGGAGGGCGTTTCCACCTATGTAAATTACCGCCAGCAGAAATATATCTACGCGCTGCTGCCGGTGTGGTTCTTCAACTACAACTACAAGGGCAAGGATTATTCGTTTGCGATGAACGGTCAGACGGGAACGATGTTCGGAGAACTGCCCGTAAGCCGCGCAAAGGCGTTTTGGCTGGGCGCGGGAATTTTCGCGGCGTGCGCGCTGCTGACGGTGTGCGGCGGGTCGGTATGTTTTGGAGGTGTGCTGCTTGGTTAAAGCTGTAAAAGGTAAACTCCTCCGAGCGGCGGTTGTGCTGTTTTTTGCGGCGGCGGCGTTTATTCTGCTGATGACAAACGCTCACGCGGCGGGTTACAGAGCGGTGTTAAAGGACATTGACCAATATGACGACTGCCTTTCGGATTACGAGGAAAGCGTTCTTCTCGACCGCATGGAAACAATTGCAGAAAAGGTTGAATGCAACATCGGAATTGTTATTACAAGCGACCTTGAGGGTTATACCGACGAGGATTACGCCGATTATTTCGGGTACGAAAACTTCGGAGACAGCGACTGGGCGGTGCTGGTGCTGCTGAACACGCACGGCAACCCGCAGTATACTTATTACGTCGACCAGCTGATGTTCAACAACAGCGGCTACGACATGTACTACAGCCACACAAACCGCATTTTTGACAAAATTTACGCGGGTCTTGAAAAAAGCGACGGCTCTTACGACTTCTATGCGGGCTGCAGCAATTTCTGCGACGCGCTGCAAAGCTACGGTGCAAAGGGCTTTGCGGGCGTTATGATGCGGTTTTGGCAGTTCTTTTTCGATAACATTATGATAATGCTGTTTTTGCTGGCGGTATCGATTGTAGTACCGATAATTGTCGTAGGCGGATTTTCAAGCGGCTACAAGAAAAAGAAACCCGTTTCCGCGTCGGTTTACATGAACCGCGACCGCACGCGCATTACAAATTCCGTTGACAACTTCGTGCGCGAGTACACCACAAGCTACACCACCAGCTCCTCAAGCGGCGGCGGTCGCAGCGGCGGCGGAGGCGGCGGTTCTCACGGCGGAGGCGGCGGACATCACCGCTGATTTTCGGCGTTGGGAACTTTCCCCGCCGGGCAGCTTTTGGCGTTCGGTAACTGCGGCAACTTTCGGTGCGGGGATTGCTGACAATTTTCTAAGAAATTGCGTGAAAAAAGCGGCTTTGAGGATTGCCGAAAATCTTTAAGGAGTATTTGAATGAAAACGGTAATTCAGCGGGTGGACAGCGCAAGCGTCTCGGTAGACGGGAAAACCGTCGGCAGCGTCGACAAGGGCTTTTTGGTGCTTTTCGGAGCGGAGATGGGCGACAGCGAGCGCGACTGCGAAAAACTCGCCGCAAAAATATGCGGGCTGCGAATTTTCTCCGACGAGCAGGGGAAAATCAACCGCTCGCTGAAAGACGTCGGCGGGGGGCTGCTTGTCATCTCGCAATTCACGCTGCTTGCGGACTGCAAAAAAGGCAACCGTCCGAGCTTTCTTAACGCTTGCGAGCCCGAAAAGGCAAATCGGCTGTACGAATATTTCTGCGCTCTCTGCGAAAAAGAAATTCCCCGCACGGAACGGGGAATTTTCGGAGCGGATATGTCTGTGAAACTCACAAACAACGGTCCGTTCACGATTATTCTTGAATGTAAAAACGGCGAAATTCTCTAATCCCCTATCCCGATAAGGTTTTCAACCGTGAGGTGCAGATTGCCGAAATACTCCGCGCTTTTCTCGGAGTCGACATTGCTGTAAAACGACAGCTTTGACGCGTCCGTGAAAAAGAAACTCTTCGCCACCGACCCGTTTTCATAAACGCGCACAGCGGTGAAATCCGCGTCTATCGCGGGAGTAACGCACTCGGGCTGGTTGTCGGAAAGTCCGCGCAAAGCCTCGGTAAGCTCAGAGAAAAAGCTCTTTTCCACCAGTTTCGCGCGGCAGACTATCCGACCGTGGCGCATGGGGTGTTCCTCAAAGCGTTTTGCCTCCTCAAAGGTGTACATATATATCGGCTCGGAGAACCAGATGGAATTTTGAACGGCTTTTGCGAACACAAGCTTGTATATCCCGTGTTCGGAGATAAGCTTTACAAAAAAAGTCTGGTGATTGTGCGACGGGAGCGCGAAAATATCGCATACGACAGACGGTGCGTTTACGCGAAACGACTTTTGTACAAGCTCGTTTTCCGCAAAGGAAACTTCCGAATTGTACAAATCCCGCCAATCGGCGTGATTTTCAAGCAATCTCACGGCTCGCACCCCCTCCGAATTATTTCGCAATTTGCGTATCATTTTTTATTATAACACTTTTACAAAAATTTGTCAACTAATTAAAATTAAAGAAAGGCTGTTTTAAATGAAAAAATTCCTAAAGCGTTTTTGGATATTCCTGCCGCTTATTTTAGCGGCGGCAATGTATTTTTTACTGCCGCATTTCCCGTGGTTCACGGAATATGTAATATCGCGCGGACTGTTTAAAATAGTCACAATTCCGCTCGGATTTATAACGTCGCTTATCCCCATTTCGCTTACGGAGCTTTTGGTGGTTCTGGCAATACCTCTTGCGGTGTTTTTGGTAATTTTGCTTATAGTTAAACTCAAAAAAAGCGCGAACAAGAAAAAAACCGCCCTCCGCGCCGCCCGCGGAGTAATCGCCGTAATATCCTGCGCCGCATTTATGTATATGGTATGCCACGGCGCGAATTATTACCGTTATCCGATGGAAAAGCTTATGGGCTACAAAATGGAGGAACACTCCCCCGAAGAACTGCGCGATGTGTGCGTAATACTTGCAAAAGGAGCGGCAGACGCCCGCGCCGAACTCGGAATTTCCGACAGCGAGCCGTTTTCGTTTAAGGAGAGCATTTTTACCGAGCTTTCCCGCACAAACAGCGGCTATAAAGAGCTCGTGAAAGAATACCCGTTTTTGTTCTCGTCGGTGCTGCGGCAAAAACCGGTTATGCTGTCGGAGGCATGGTCGTATACGGGAATTGTCGGCATGTACTTCCCGTTTTTCGCCGAAAACAACGTAAACACCGCCCAGCCCGACTACGAGATACCCTACACCGCCGCTCACGAAAACGCCCATTCGCGCGGGATCGCTCTCGAAAACGAATGCAATTTTCTCGCGTTTTTGTCCTGTATAAACAGCGAATACCCCGAATTCCGCTATTCGGGATATATGGAGGCTTTAAAGCTCTGCTCAAACGAGCTTTTGTCCGCGGATTCCGACCTTTGGCGCGAATCGCGGCAATATGTCACCGAAGGAATGATGCATGACTTTTACGCTGTAAATCAATACATAGACGACCACGCGGGCGAGGTCATGGAAGTGTCTCACGAGGTGAACGACACGTTTATAACCGTTCAGGGCGTGGAGGACGGCGCGGTAAGCTACAACCGCGTCACCAAGCTTATTCTGGCGTATTACTGCGAAGATCAAGAGTGAGAACGTCAAGGAGTGTATCGAGGACATAATCCGCGCCGCAGCGCTGAAATTCCTCGCGCGAGCCGTATCCGCAAAGCACTCCCGCGCATTTTACGCCGCATTCGTGCGCGCCAAGCACATCGTAATTCCTGTCGCCTATCATAAGACATTCGGAGGGAGATTTCCCTGTTTTTTCCAGAACAAGGGAGATAACCTGCGCTTTTTGGGAAATTTTACCGTCCAAGGTTGAACCGACAATCACGTCGAAATACCCGTCAATTCCCGCGTTTTTGAGAATTATCTCGGAATTTTCCTGCAGCTTGCAGGTGGCAAGGCAAACGGTTCTTCCGCGGGATTTTAGCTCGCGGACGGTATCCTCCGCCCCCGCCATAAGCGTCTGCTCGAAAATGCCTTTTTTGCGGTAATACTCGAAGTAGAGCGCGATGGCGCGTTTCGCCTGCTCGGTCGGCAGCCCCAAATTCTTTGCAAACAAGTCGAAGAGCGGCGGTCCCATGCAATCGCGCAGCGTCTTCTGCGCGGGTTTCGGGAAACCAAGCGTTTCAACCGCGTACTCCATTCCGCGCGACACCCCCAAAAACGAGTCGGAAATCGTCCCGTCCAAATCGAACAAGTAGGTACTGAACATAATTTTTCTCCTTTCCGCAATTTAGTAAATTATATCCTATTTTGACGATTTTTTCAAGAGTTTTTGTTAATTTTGTATATTTTCACGAGATTTTCACTCAAAAGTTGAAAAAAGCTCTTAACATTTTTTAAAATATGTGGTATAATTATACTTGAATAGTTGTAAGCCTAGTTTATAAGGAGCGCGTCTGAAGTCTATGAACAAAAAATTTCGTTACATCAAAATCAAAGACGATCCGCCCAAAAAGCGGAACAAACGCAAAAATGAAAAGATAATGCGCAACATCGGGCACGCGCTGACGGTGGTGGGGACGACTGTGTCCTCAATGCTGCTGGTGCTGGTCATTATGCTGTGCATTGTCGTGACGGTGGTGGTCGTGTATATTCTGGACTTCGCGGATACGGGGTTTGACCTCAATCTGCGCGATATGAACATCAAATTCACCACAATGGTCTACGCCTACGACGAAGAGGGTCAGGCGGTGGAGCTTAAAAGGCTGTCAAAAGAAGAAAACCGCATCTGGGCGGACTATGAGAATATCTCCCCGAACATTATAAACGCGGTCGTGGCGCGCGAGGACAAGCGTTTCTGGGAGCACAACGGCGTTGACTGGAAAAGAACGGTTTTCTCGCTTGTAAACGACGTTTTCGGGCTTGAGCGCGCGGGCGAGGGCGGTTCGACAATCACCCAGCAGGTCATTAAAAACCTCACGGGCGACGACGAAAGAACCTACGACAGAAAACTGCGCGAAATTTTCCGCGCGCTATCGCTTGAAAAGAATAAATACACAAAATACGATATTCTTGAGTGCTATCTCAACCAAATTTCGCTCGGACACACCATTTACGGCGTGGAGGCGGCTTGCGAATACTATTACGGGAAATCCGCGTCGGAGGTCGATGTCGCGGAGGCGGCTATTCTGGCGGGGATTATCAAGTCGCCCGGTGCTTTCCCGCCCGATGTGAACCTTAAAGCCTGCAAGGAACAGCAGCTTTCGGTTCTCTACAACATGTATGAACAGGGATATATCGACGCGCGCGAATACGAGGCTGCAAAAACCGAACAGGTGAAATTCGTGCCTGTCGTTCACGGGGACGCTTTCGGGTATGTCGACCCGCGTTCTATTCAGGAAAATCTGGAGGAAAACGATCCCGAAACCGAGGAAAAGCCTTATGAGGCTTACCGCTGGGACGAATACGAGGTTACCCAGAACTGGTACACCGACGCGGCGATTGAGCAGGTCATAAACGACTATGCGTCGCTTAAGGGCATTACTTACACCTCCGCGAGAAACGAGATTTACAACGGCGGTTACAAGATCTTCACAAATATGGATATGAAAATACAGGATATTGTGGAGGAAAAATACCGCGACCCGCATATTGCCATAAATTCCTATAAAACCGACA
>CANQNY010000106.1 GCA_947625335.1 uncultured Clostridia bacterium
CAACCCCTCGCAAACTCCTGTCGGGGGCGATTTTCCCGCGCGGGAAAGCTTTGCCGAACCCGCACAAATCGGGCATTTTCTGGGGAATAGCCTTTTATCCCGAAATTGCTCTGCCGCAACTCCGTGCAAACGCCTGTCGGGAGCGATTTCCCCGCGCAGGGGAGCTTTCCGACCCGCCAGCCTTACAAAATTATCTCTGCGTGCCTTGTCACATGGCAGCCGATGTTCACCGCGACGGGCAGCAGCAGGACTACGTCCTGCACCATTTCCCAATAAGGGTTGCTAAAATTTTAGCAGCCCTTTTCTGTACGGCGGTGGGGTGGACAAAAACTCGGTGGCATCGAATAATGCGTTGACCCGTTTCCCGGTAGGGGTTGCTCTGCCGGGTTTGCTGTTTTCTGTATGGCTATTACGTAATTCTTTTTTAATAAAGGTTGCCCGCCTTACAAAATTATCTCTGCGTGCCTTGTCACATGGCAGCCGATGTTCACCGCGACGGGCAAACCCGCGATATGCGTGGGGGCTTTTTCGATGTTGACATAAAGCGCGGTCTGCGTGCCGCCGAACCCCTGTGAGCCTATTCCGAGCTTGTTAATTTCCGTCAGCATTTCATTTTCAAGGTCTTTGTAGAACTTTTCCGGATGACGAATTCTGAGGTCGCGGCACAAAGCCTTTTTCGCAAGCAGCGCGCAGCCCTCGAAATCGCTGCCTATCCCTACTCCGACAACTATCGGCGGGCAGGGGTTGCTCCCCGCTATGGACACGGTTTCCACAACGAATTTTACAATATCTTCCTTTGTCGCCGACGGCGTGAACATTTTAAGGCGGCTCATATTTTCGCTGCCAAAGCCCTTAGGAGCGACGACAAGCTTAATTGTGTCCCCCGGCACAATCCTCGTATGTATAAGCGCGGGGGTGTTGTTGTCGGTATTTACGCGGTCGAGCGGGTCGCGCACGATAGACAGCCGCAGCCTGCCGTTTACATACCCCTCGGCAACGCCGCGGTTTACCGCCTCCTCGAAATCCCCGCCTACAATGTGGACGTCCTGCCCGATTTCGGCGAAAATAACCGCCATTCCGGTGTCTTGGCAAATCGGCACGGAAAGCTGTTCGGCGCAGTCGAGGTTGTCCGTAATATCTCCGAGAACGCTGCGGCAAAGTTCGCTTTCTTCGCGCGCGCGGGCATGCTCGATACATTCTCTCATGCCGCACGGCAGCCGCAAATTCGCCTCGACGCACAGCTCAGCCACCGCGCTTGTTATTTCTTTAACATCAATTTCCCGCATAATATCACTCCATTTTAAAAATATCTCTGTTTTTCGGGCATTTACGCCGGTTTTCTGACAATTTCGCCTTTTATGGCAATTTAACGCAAAAACGTGGACTTTGTGCCTGTTTTCGGGTAAAACCGCACTTTTGGGGCGAATTTCACCCGCTTTAAGCGAATGTCTCCCGCTTTTCAGCCATTTCCCGCAAAAACGTGGAATATATTTGCCTGTTTTGGTGCGTAGAACGCTATTTTTGAGCGAAAAACGCCTGTTTTAAGCGAATGCCGCCCAAATCAATCGCAAGCTGCACGAATAGGAAAAGTTACCGAACCAAAATTGACAAATTGAACGAAAACTGCCGAATATAATCAAAAATTGCCCGAAATAAACAAAATAAGCCGAAAATTACCGCTTAAACGCGATTTTTCCGCCAACCACGGTGAGCACAGGGGTTTCGGTTATGTCAAGCGGGTCTCCGAGGAACAGCGAAAAATCCGCGTCCTTGCCCGTCTTGATTGAACCGAGCCTGTCGGACAGCCCCAACAGCTCGGCGGCGTTTATCGTAATCGCCCGCAGAGCCTCCCAACGCTCCAGCCCGCCCCGCACCGCAAGAGCCGCCGTAAGCGGCAGATACTGTATGGGCGTTTCGGGGTGATCGGTGCAAATTGCGAATTTTATGCCGTTTTTAAACAGCACGGCGGGCGTTCTGATGTCGTGATTTGCAAGCTCCGGCTTGCCGCGGTCGCCCATAAGCGGACCTAAAACCACCCGCGGCGCGTCTTCGGAAAGCTCGTCGGCGATTATCCCGCCGTCGGTGCAGTGTATAAGCACATATTCCAAATTAAATTCTTTCGCAAGCCTTATCGCCGTGAAAATATCGTCCGCGCGGTGACAATGAAAATGCGCCTGCAGCTTGTCTTTCTCCGAGAACAACGGCAGCAGCGCCTCGCATTTCGCGTCGAAATCGGGACGCGAGGTCTCGTCGTCCGTGCCGCGGGTACGTTCGTATTCGTCCAAGTCCTGCTTATACCGCAAAGCCTTGTTTAACTGCTCGCGGATAATCGCGGCGGTCGCCATACGCGTTATCGGCGTTTCGTCGCGGTCGTTGTAGGTGCTTTTGGGATTTTCTCCCAAAGCGAATTTAATCGCCGCGGGGTGCTTTACTATAAGATTATCAACGCGCTTAGAACCAAAGGTTTTAAGCACGGCAAAAGACCCGCCGATAGGGTTAGAACTCCCCACGCCCGTGCAGACGCAGGTAACACCCGCTTTGACCGCGTCCGAAAAACATCTGTCCATGGCGTTTATGCTGTCAATAGCGCGCAAATGCGGCGTAGAGGGGTCGGTGTCCTCGTTGCCGTCGTCGCCCTCGAAAGTAAGGCTGTCGCTCCACATGCCGAGATGACAATGCGCGTCGATAAACCCGGGGTACAGCGTCGGTCTTGCGGGATAGCTGTTTCCGTCGATAACTTCCTCGTTTGCGGCGATATAGTCCTTCATCTCGCCGATTTCGGTGAACACGTCCGTAAACCGCACGAACCCGAGCTCTATGTCCCGTCCCGACATTGCCGCTATTTTAACGTTTGTGATAACCATTCAGTTTCCCCCAAGATTTGCGTTAAAGTACCGCGCGAGCTTTACTATTTCTCCCGCAATAACGACGTCGCGGGTGTTGCCGTTTACCATAAAAGTGCTGTTTTTGCGGTAGATAACGTCCCGTTTGTCGTAAAGCTCCCGAAGAGCCTCTGGAGTGTTGTTCATAACCAGAGGGCGGTTTGTGTCGCCCTTTATCCTGCGGTAGCAAATCTCAAACGACGTTCTGATATACACCGACATTCCCGCCTCGCGCGCGAATTTCGCGGTCTCGTCGTTTATCAGCGCGCCGCCGCCCGTGGCGACTATATTCCCGTCGGACAACTCGCGGATGTATTTCGCTTCTAAAGCGCGGAAATGCGGTTCTCCGAATTTCTCGAAAATTTCGGGGATTTGCATTTTTTCGGCGTTTACAATGTATTTGTCAAGGTCTGTAAGCGGCATTCCGAGAATGCCCGAAAGCAGCCGCCCGATGTGGCTTTTCCCGCAGCCCATAAATCCGCAGAGATAAATGCTTTTCATATCAAATTCTCCATCTCGCGGATAATGCCGTCGATATCCTCTTTTTTGTAAACGGAGCCGTCCCAAATCTCGTGCGCCGCCGCAGCCTGCAAAACCAGCATTGCCATGCCCGTCATGGCTTTTTTGCCTTTTTCGCGGGCGGTTTTCGCAAGCAGCGTTTCGCGCGGGTTGTACACCGCGTCAAAAACGTATTCCGTGCAGTCGAGAACCTCCGCCTTGCAGGGCATATTGTCCGTTTTCGGGAACATTCCAACGGGCGAGGCGTTTACCAGCAAATCGAACTTCTCCCCGCCAAGGTCGTTGCAGGACAGCCCGCCCTCGCCGATAACGGCGATTTTTATCTTAGCGTCGGGCTTTTTTTCGAGGATTTCGGACTTCGCCTTTTCTGCAAGCGGAAGGTCGCTAGAAAGCGCGGCGATAGTTAAATCTCCGCCCGAAAGCGCGGTTTCTGTCGCCATCATGCGCCCCACGCCGCCGCAGCCGATAATAAGCACCTTTGACGAAAGCGACGCTCCGAGCGCGTCGATTGATTTTGTAAAGCCCACGCAGTCGGTGTTGCAGCCGATTTTTTTATCCCCGTTTTTCACGGTATTCACCGAGCGGTAGCGCGCCGCGCCCTCGGATAATTCGTCGCAGTAGGGAATTATATTCACCTTGTGCGGTATGGTGATGTTGAAACCGCTGTATTGCGAAAGCTCCGAAAAACGGCTTGAAAGCTCCTCCGGCGGAATATCGCAAAGCTCATAGCTTGCCTTTTTCCCCGACAGCGCGAAAAGCCGCGCGTGAATTTCGGGCGACAGCGAGTGTCCCAGCGGATGACCTATAAGACAGTATTTTTCCATAATTTTACTCCTTAATTTTTCATTGCCTCCAACGCCTTTTCAAGCGTCGCGCAGTCCTCAATATTTACGTTAATAACGCCCTTAAGCGTTTTCTTAACCAGCCCCGTCAGCACTTTTCCCGGACCGAGTTCTACATACGCCTCAATGCCGTCTTCGTTCATAGCATTGAGTTCATCGGCAAATTTCACGGGCGAGCAGATGTGCTTTGCGAGATAATCCGGCATATTGTCAAAATTTTCCAACTTTTTGCCGTAAAGATTAGAGTAGAACGCGCAATTCGGCTGTTTGAAGTCAAAATCGGCGATTTCCGCTTTGAATTCATCCGCCGCGGAGAGCATAAGTTTCGTGTGGAACGCCGCCGACACCGCGAGTTTTACGCAGCGGATTTTCAGCTCGGAGAATTTCTCCATAGCCTCGGCTACAGCGTTTTCTTCGCCTGCAATAACCGTCTGAACGGGGGAGTTGTAGTTTGCGGGAGCGCAGAACCCCGAAACGCCCGCGCAGACCTCCTCGATAACGGAATTTTCGCACCCAATTACCGCAGCCATTGCGCCCTTTGAGTTTTCTGCAGCCTTCGCCATAGCCTCGCTGCGGAGTTTAATAGCCTTAAACGCCTGCTCCATGGTAAGCATTCCCGACGCGTACATCGCCGCGTATTCCCCAAGCGAATGACCCGCGACAGCGCAGCATTCCAGCCCGTTTTCCCGCGCCGCGCAGAGCGCCAGAAGAGACACCGTGAAAATCGCGGGCTGGGACAGGCGGGTCTGCGCAAGTTCTTCGGGAGAGGACTCCGAAAGCTTTTTCAGCAGGTCAAACCCCAGCACGTCCGACCCGCACTCAAGAATTTCCTTTGTTTTCGCATAAGCTCCCGCAAGCTCCGCTCCCATATTCGGATACTGCGAGCCTTGCCCCGAAAATAAAAACGCTGTTTTCATAAATTTCCTCCGTAAAATGTAAAAATTTCGCGAATATTATATCACGTTCACAAAAAAACGGTTGACAAAATAATAAAAATAAGGTAAAATAGAAAGTGATGTTTTATATTCGTTTGGGAAAAATTTTCCCCTACGTTTTATTATACATTATTTCTAAAATAAAATCAAGGAGTTTTTTGATGAGCGGATTAGAGATTTTGGGAACAGGCAGTTACGTTCCCGATTTTGTTGCCGACAACGACAAGTTCTCCGAAATTCTTGACACCTCGGACGAGTGGATTTACCCCCGCACAGGCATCAAGAAGCGGCATCTGGCTGTTGACGAGCCGAATTATTTTATGGGAGCAGAGGCTGCGAAAAAGGCTCTTGAAAACGCGAAAATCGCGGCGGCGGACGTTGACCTTATTATTGTAACCACCTGCACGCCCGAGTTCTTTTATCCTGCGACCGCGTGCCTTGTTCAGAAAAGGATAGGCGCGGTGAATGCGGCTTGCTTTGACGTAAACGCCGCCTGCACGGGGTTTATTACGGCAATGGACATCGCGCACAAGTTCCTTGAAACGGACAAGTGTAAGACCGTTCTTATTGTGTCCAGCGAAAAGCTCTCAAATCAGCAGGATTACACCGACAGAGCGTCGTGTATTCTGTTCGGGGACGCTGCGGGCGCGGTGGTGCTGCGCAAGAGCGACAAGCCGTTTTATTCTTTTTTGGGGGCTGAGGGCGACGAGTTTGACGCGCTTTACTGCAAGGTGAATTATCAGCACAACTGCCCGTTTTACGGCGATCAGGACGCATTTTACAACGGCAGGTTCGACACGTTCGCAAAGCAGAATTATCTCTGGCAGGACGGCAAGGCGGTGTACAAGTTCGCTGTAAACGCCATGCACGACGCGGTCATGAACGTTGCGGCGCAGGGCGGTTATGATGTTTCGCAGCTGGATATTGTTATCCCTCATCAGGCGAATATGCGGATAATCGGCAAGGCGACCGAGCTTTTGGGCGTTCCTCCCGAAAAGGTGTACACAAACATCGAGTATATGGGAAATGTTTCCAGCGCGTGCATTCCCGTGGGGATTGACGAGCTGAACCGCGCAGGAAGGCTTAAAAGCGGCATGAAGATGTGCTGCGTGGGTTTCGGAGCGGGACTTACATACGGCGCGCTTATAATGGAGTTATGAGGGAATAAGCTTTATTTGAGCGAGTATAAAAAGTAGAATATCAGACTGTATAGAAAGCCACGGTATGCTCGCATTGAGCGCGTGGCGCACAACGCTGAAGCGGTGCTGCAACTAGCCTTTGTGGCTGTTCGCATTATGCGCTTGCGCGCAAAACGCTATGGGGCTTTATATACAGTCTGAAGGGAATAAAATTCCTTTTTCTTCCAAAAATAAATCTAAACGGCAAAAACTGAAAGGATAAATTATGGCTAAGACAGCAATTATTACAGGTTCGGGGCGCGGAATAGGCGCGGCAATCGCGAAAAGGCTCGCGCGGGACGGTTTTGACATCGTGATAAACGAGGTGTCCGAGGAGGCTCTTTCCTCTTACGGCAAGCAGACCGCCGATGAAATCCGCGCGCTCGGGGTTAAATGCGAGTGCATTGCGGCGGATGTTTCGGATTATTCACAATGCGAGGCTTTGGTGAAAAAGACAAAGGAGATTTTCGGGACTATCGACGTTCTCGTAAACAACGCGGGAATTACGCGCGACGGACTTCTTTTGCGTATGCCCGAGGAGAATTACGACGACGTTATCCGCATAAATCAAAAATCCGTGTTTAATATGACAAAGCTTGTCGGCGCGGTTATGCTCCGCCAGAAAAGCGGCAAAATAGTCAATCTCGCGTCGGTGGCGGGACTGTACGGAAATCCCGGACAGATGAATTATTCTGCGTCAAAGGGCGCGGTTATCGCAATGACAAAAACCGCCGCTAAGGAGCTCGGTTCGCGCGGGATAAACGTGAACGCGGTGGCTCCCGGGTTTATCAAAACACCCATGACCGATAAGCTTACCGATGAACAGCGCGCGGCAATGCTCGCGCAGATAGCTATGAAACGCTACGGCGAACCCGAAGAAGTGGCGTCGGTGGTGTCGTTCTTGTGTTCGGACGATGCGGCTTACGTTACGGGGCAGACGATAGAGATAAGCGGCGGACTTTCAATGTGACGGAGGAAATTCTATGAGTGAAAACAGAAGAGTTGTGATAACGGGGCTGGGCTGCGTCACCCCGTGCGGAAATTCCCCCGAAGAGCTGTGGAATAATCTCCTTGCGGGCAAACACGGTTTCGAGCTGGGAACTTGGTTTCCCGAAGAGCCCGAAACGCAGGGCGTTGTCGCGAAGGTAAAGAATTTCGACGCGGGAGAGCTTTTTGATAAGAAAGATCTTCGCCGAAACGATGTTATCGTACAATATGCGGTGTTTTGCGCTGTGCAGGCGCTGAAAGACGCGGGAACAGATTTCAAGACCGACGACCCGTATCGTCTGGGCTGTGTTATCGGCAGCGGTATCGGCGGTATGTACACCACCGAGGAGGAGCTGCAGAATTACCACACCAAGGGCAACAAGCGCGTTTCGGTGTTTACGATAACCAAAATGATAGGCAACATGGCGGCGGGAGAGGTCGCGATAAGAACGGGCTTTAA